>JBCDJC010000016.1:0-41099 GCA_038748225.1 Cyanobacteria bacterium P01_H01_bin.26
AAAAACTAATGCGGATGGCGAGAATCGAACTCGCATGGCATAAGCCACACGCCCCTCAAGCGTGCGTGTCTACCAATTCCACCACATCCGCAAACTGACGTTAAAGATTGCCCAACGGCATTTAACAGTAAACCATAAACAGGACCTTTAGCCACGGGATTTTGTCCAGACAATTTGGGGGAAACCCCCCAGGGAAAAATAGCTTGCATGGTACGATCAGCTACCATCCTATGATGCAAATAGATACGACGGTTTCCTTAAAGTAGTGGTTAGCTGATGCGCTTTTCAAAAATCTTGATTGCAAACCGAGGTGAAATAGCGCTGCGAATTTTGCGCACCTGTGAGGAAATGGGAATAGCAACGGTGGCCGTCCATTCCACCATCGATCGCCATGCCCTCCATGTTCAGCTGGCCGATGAAGCCATCTGTATTGGAGAAGCCCCCAGCAGCCGTAGCTACCTCAACGTTCCCAATATCATTGCAGCAGCAATGACGACAGGGGCCAGCGCAATTCACCCCGGCTATGGCTTTTTAGCTGAGAACGATCGGTTTGTAGATATTTGCGCCGATCACAAAATTGTATTTATCGGTCCGTCGGCAGCGGCGATGCGGGCCATGGGAGATAAGTCCACGGCCAAAGCAACCATGCAGCGGGTCAATGTCCCCACGGTGCCCGGCAGCAAAGGCCTGTTGGATACCCCAGAAGATGCCATGGCCCTAGCCGCTGACATTGGCTACCCCGTAATGGTTAAAGCCACCGCCGGTGGCGGCGGTCGCGGGATGCGCCTCGTACATGCAGCCGAGGATATGACCAAGCTGTTTCTCTCAGCCCAAGGTGAAGCCGAGGCCGCTTTTGGCAATGGCGGTATTTATTTGGAAAAATTTGTAGAGAATCCGCGCCATATCGAGTTTCAGATTTTAGCCGATAGCTACGGTAATGTCGTGCATTTGGGCGAACGGGACTGTTCGATTCAACGTCGCCATCAAAAACTCCTAGAAGAATCCCCCAGCCCTGCTCTCGATCCAGAGCTGCGGGAAAAAATGGGAGCAGCGGCGGTCCGAGCCGCCAAGGCCATCAGCTATGTAGGGGCAGGCACGGTGGAGTTTCTAGTCGATAACAAGGGAAACTTCTACTTTATGGAAATGAATACCCGGATCCAGGTGGAACATCCGGTGACTGAAATGGTTACGGGCATTGACCTGATCGGTGAGCAAATCCGGATAGCCCAAGGGGAGCGCCTCGCATTTAGCCAAGAGGAGATTGTTCTGAAGGGACATGCTATTGAGTGTCGTATCAATGCCGAAGATCCTGAGCATAATTTTCGCCCCAATCCTGGTCGTATCAGCGGCTACCTAGCACCCGGTGGCCTGGGTGTTCGCATGGATTCTCACGTGTACACTGACTATGAGATTCCTCCCTATTACGATTCTCTCATTGGTAAATTAATTGTTTGGGGACCCAATCGAGCCACGGCTATCCAACGCATGAAACGGGCATTGCGGGAATGTGCCATCACGGGTTTACCAACCACCATTGGGTTTCATCAACAGGTATTAGGACGACCTGAATTTCTCAAAGGAGAGGTGTATACCAACTTTGTGAATCAGATGATGGGATAGTCGGTGAAGTCTCCAAGCGGCAAGGGAGGGTTTTATGGCTGACTACCCGGAACAGGTGGCGATGTTCCACCAGGCGATCTATCGTTTGCGGGGGGTGGTAGATGTCAATACCGGCCTCAAACAGCTGGATAAAATTCCGCTAGAAGAGTATCGCTTACCAGGAAAAATGGGAGACCTGCCCCATGCACTCCTCCAACGCACCCAAGGGGGACTGCCTCAGGAAGCCTGGGCCAATACGGATGTTATCTTATCCTACGACCGAGCCGGTTGGTTAACGTTGGAGTTTCTGGCTTGGTGGGTACGGGATCAGTCCCAGAGGGGCGAACAGATTCAAATGCGTCCCCAGGCTCTGTCACCGCTGGCGGGTGAAGATATTCAGCTGGGTCATACGCTTAAGTTTGTTATCGATCATTTTTGTCTACTGTCGAACAACGGCTCTGGGGAGATGTTGGCGTTGCTGGCAGCACGGGGACGCTCCCTGGGGGCTGCAATCGATACCTATGCTGAGCTGTTGGGGGATTTACTCGTGGAAGAACGACCGCCGGTTGGAGCAGATGGCGATGGGCCCATCGGCCCATCAGCAGGATAGCCCCCAGGGTTTTGATGGTGAAGCACGAAGACTTGCGATAGCTTCAAGTTGCGATGGTTGGTCGGTTCGACCGGACTCAGCGTTTTAGTAAAGAATTTAGGGACACGGACTATGGGCAACGCTCAGTGGCAGATGATTACTGGTGGGGTAACGGCTCCCAAGGGGTTTACTGGAGCCGGTATCAGCGCCGGACTCAAGGCATCGGGAGCGGCGGATCTTGCGTTAATTGTGTCGGAGAATGATGCGATCGCAGCCGCCGTCTATACCCAGTCCCAGGTACGGGCGGCCTGCATCGACTACTGTCAGCAGCAGCTGGAGGATCAACCCTCAGCCCGCGCCATTCTATGTAATGCGGGTCAGGCCAATGCCTGCACCGGTCAACAGGGATGGGAAGATGCGGTCACCATGGCAACTGCAGCAGCCGACGCCCTAGGAACTAAATCCTCCCAGGTACTGGTGGCCTCAACCGGGGTCATCGGTCAGCGGATCAAAATGGAGCCCCTATTAGCCCACCTGCCTAAACTGGTGACACAGCTATCTAAACAAAATGGAGAAGCCGTTGCCCAAGCCATCGTCACCACCGACCTCGTCACAAAGTCCTATGCCCTAGAAACCATGATCGACGGTCGACCTGTGCGGATCGGCGGCGTCGCCAAAGGGTCGGGTATGATTCACCCCAATATGGCAACGATGCTGGCCTTTATCACCTGCGACGCAGCCGTTTCACCCAACCTATGGCAGACAATGCTGACCCACGCTGTAGACCAGAGCTTCAACCAAATCACCGTCGACGGCGATACCAGCACCAACGATACCGTTATCGCCCTGACCAATGGTCAATCACGCACACCGGCAATCACCACGCCGGGGCCAGTAGCCGAGCAGCTAGAAGCGATGCTGACCGAGGTATGCACCCATCTGGCTAAAAGTATCGCCCGCGATGGCGAGGGAGCCACCTGTCTGATGGAGGTCAGCGTTTCGGGGACAGACACCGATCAAGATGCTCGACAAATTGCCCACACAGTAGCCGGTTCATCCCTAGTTAAATCGGCGGTCTTTGGCCACGATCCCAACTGGGGACGCATTGCTGGGGCTGTCGGCAGGGCAGGGGTCACCCTAGATCAGTCGCAGCTCACCATTATCCTGGGGGATGTTGTGCTGCTACACCGAGGGCAGCCCCAGACATTTGACCCCATGGCCGCCCATACCTATCTCAAACGATGTTCACAGCTGAGTTCACAAGCCATGCCCCAAAAAAGTTTGCACAGCATAAACCAGGCAAATGAAATAGTTGGCACTGATGAGCCCGCTTCACCCCTCATGCGTCAGGCCATCGCTGCTGAGGCATTGGCCCATCCGGTACAGATTACAGTCAGTGTAGGCAACGGTAGCGGCATGGGCCGGGCCTGGGGCTGCGATCTCAGCTACGACTATGTAAAAATCAACGCCGAATACACCACCTAGCACTGGCTCTTACCCCAAGCGTTTACTCAGATGCGACGCTGTTGCCAATAGGCTGTTGTCGAAACCAACAGCCCATCATGAATAATGTCGGGACTGGAGAAACATTTCATCACGAGCACTGATAGCCCAGCTGTTATTGGCTTTTAACTCTAAAGAGAGATTAAAGTCTTTCAGGGCATCATCAAACTGCCCCATTAGCTTTAGGGTGGTGCCACGGGAAATCAGCCACTGCCAGCGTTTGGGACGATCGTGGGTGACCAGATGACTAAAATCGCTAACAGCATTACCATAGTGGCCTAGATCGCGAAAGATAATTGCTCGATTGGCATAGGCCCATAGATTTTTGGGATCCAAATCAATTAACCGATCTAAATCTACTAACGCTGCTCGGGTTCGCCCAAGACGAACAAAGGTTAACGCACGATTTTTTAGCGCCTGTGGATGGTTGGGACACAGGCTAAGCGCTCTGTCAAAATAGTCTAGAGATTCCTCATGTATCTGCTGTTTTGCTAATGCTATGCCCGCATCTACAAGCTGGTCCGGTGTTTGTGAACCAGCTGTCGCTGCATCGATCGCTGATTTTGAAGTGTGACGAGAATATCGTCCATGGTGGGAAGGGTTAAAATACGGGAACATTCGGGGGCGGGCTCATCACAACTGTTGAGTCTATTCTGACAAAATCACTTAACTTCTCATTAAAAAAAACAGGAATCACTAGAAGATTTCAGGATAGCTTCAAGAAGATTAAAATTCTTCTTAAATAGCCACAACCCAAAACTTCACAGGGTTTTCAAATATACACCTAACACTTGACAACAATCACAGGTACTTGTGACAACAATCACAGTTGCGCATCAGAAAGATTCTTTAAAAGATCTCAAACAGCCTAATCAGCAAGGGCTTTAACCACTCTATTGCCATTGGAGGCAGGCAGCTTTGAGGGTTTTCTGGAAAAAGCAAAATATCTCCTGTAGCAATTGTAGTCCCAGGGAAATATAAAAAATGAGTTACCGGCACCAGTTTAGAAGAGGTTAAAGGGGAAGGAAAACAGAATACTTTATGTAGCTAAGGGAGTACTTCATGAAATTACGCGTCCCTAAGGGATAAAGCCCTAAGGGATAAAGATTGTATAAGACCCAAAAATTGCGTCTGCAGAGGTTGGCATGGAACGCCTGTACTGCAAGAAGTAGGAACTAATTAAATTCTCAACCCTAAGATAATTGTCTAGGAGCTGACAAGGGTTCTTCACGCCTGGTTCTGGGTGTCCTACAGGCCATAGGGTAAAGCGTGACAAAGCCCATGGCCAAGACATAGGGGATATCAATGGACGAGCATCTGATTTGGCGCTTGGTGATTTCACTCACAATCAAAGAAAACTGATGTCACCCAAGGGCATTAGCCACATCACCTCCACAAGTTGCCAACATCACAGGGTTTGAGCGATTGAATCACATGGATAGCGGCATTTGTGGGAGATGATGATAGTAATCCGATAGTTGGAGTCAATCCAATAATTGGAGTTCCTGAAAAACATCACTCACAGCTGTTGCGGTCACCCTATGAGCTGTGCTCCTTGACTTGGGATCTTGCTGGGGCTCTGCCCTTGACAAACTCTCCTCACATCGTTTCCTTAACACAGATCAAAACTCTGAACTCCCCTAGCGCTTGTCAGGGGAGCTTTTTTTTCACAGGCTAGGTTCAAGCAAATCATAAAGATTTGTACGCTCTATTACAAATCGATCTAAGCTAGTCAGGATATGGTTTTGAGCCGGGAGGCCGACGGCGTTCTAATGAGTATCAAGTTAGCTGCTAGGGTGCAGCAAGTCACACCTTCAATGACCCTGGCAATTTCTGCCAAGGCAAAGGCAATGAAAGCTGAAGGGTTAGATGTTTGTAGCTTTAGTGCCGGTGAACCCGATTTTGATACTCCAGGGCATATCCGTGCCGCTGCCAAACAGGCCTTGGACAGCGGTATGACCCGCTACGGACCAGCAGCAGGCGAACCCCAGCTGCGCCAAGCAATCGCAACGAAGCTGCAAACTGAAAATCGCCTGGCCTACAATGCTGAAAATGTGATCGTCACCAATGGCGGTAAGCATTCTCTCTACACGCTGATGATGATCGCCATTGAACCGGGCGATGAGGTGCTGATCCCAGCTCCTTACTGGGTGAGCTATCCCGAAATGGTCAAGCTGGCTGGGGGCACCCCTGTCATTATGCCGACTACGGCTCAGAACGGGTACAAAATTAGCCCTGAGCAGCTACAGCGGGCCATTACCCCAAAGACAAAACTGCTGATCTTTAATTCTCCCTCTAACCCAACGGGTATGGTCTATAGCCCTGACGAAGTTCGGGCCTTGGCCAAGGTGGTACTGGCCAATGATATTTGGGTCGTTGCCGATGAAATATATGAAAAAGTTTTGTACGGCCATGCTGAGCATCTCAGCATGGGGGCCGTTAGCGATGCGATGTTTGAGCGCACCATTGTCAGTAACGGGTTTGCCAAAGCCTATGCCATGACCGGCTGGCGGCTGGGGTACTTGGCAGGTCCCGCTGACCTGATCGAAGCTGCCAGTACGCTGCAAAGTCAAAGCACGTCAAACGTGTGTACCTTTGCCCAATACGGTGCGATCGCAGCCCTAGAGTCACCGCAGGACTGCGTTGAAACCATGCGCCAGGCCTTTGCCAAGCGGCGTACGGCCATTATCGAGCTGGTCAACACGATTCCCGGTCTGAGCTACGCTATCCCCAACGGTGCCTTTTATCTATTTATCAATATCAGTAAAACGGGTCTGGGGTCCCTAGACTTTTGCACACGTCTGCTCAATGAAAAGCATGTCGCAACGATTCCAGGGGTAGCCTTTGGCGCCGATGGCGGTATTCGCGTCTCCTATGCCACCGATATGGCTACCATTGAGCGAGGCATGGAACGGTTAAATGATTTTGTACAGCAGATAGCTTAGGTATTTTTTTCAAAGGCTATCTCGATAAAAGGAGATTTTTTCTAGAAATGTTTGTAAGACCGCCTTTACGAGCTAAGGTTTTAGCCCGTAAAGGCGGTTGTTTGATCAGTTGTTTGATCAGGGCGGCTATCCAATATTCACTAGAACGCCGGATAGTAGTCCTATGGAGTAGAAATGAACCAAAACAAATCCCCTGATACCATCAGTAAAACAACTATTGCCCGTTGGTTGTTGTTAGCTAAGGTTTGCCAGCTGAGCAACGCTACACCAGGACAATGCTGTGATACCAATGAACCTCAAGGTTGCTATGAACGTTCTACATCAATTTTGATAGGTTTCCCGGAATTGTTGTTGTTCTGATTTAAGGCTGAGCAGTAAAAGCCAGATTGGGTCTCCTTTACCAGGTCGCTATTGTTGTCAAAGTGCCTGATCCTCAAAAGTCATCACACCGATCGCCAGCAATGTTGGGAAACCAATCATCGACGACAATGGCATTTCAGCGTCCTTTGGAGAGCATTTTTGATGCATTCAAGCCACAGCCCCCAGACTTACCTGTAGAGATACCAAATTTTGGGCAGAAATAATCCTAACGAAATAAAAGCACCGGTACCTGAATACTTCTTAGTAATTGCACCGTGGTGCTGCCGATAACCAGATGGCGAATGCGGTTGTGGCCGTAAGCTCCCATCAATAGCAGACTAATCTGGTGCCGGTCGATGTAGTTGGCGATCACCTTTTCCGGGTCACCGCTGAGCAGGTCTGTGGTTGCTATGAGCCCAGCCTGTTGCAGGGTCTTTTGGGCTTTGGCTAGCTCCTGAGCGCGCCCAGCATCTGAGTCCGACTTAGCCACCGTGACCAGATGAATCTCAATATCTTTGAACCCTGGGGCACTGTCCCCCAGGAAGTTTAATACCCGCTGACCGGTGGGGCTACCATCATAGGCCACCAGCAGCCGCTCAATGGGGGCAAAGGTTTGGGGGGTAACCAGGCAGGGCTTAGTGCTGCTGCGCACAATCCGATCGATGTTGGCCCCCAGGTGCCCTGAGGCAAAGTCTGCCGCCTCCCCTCGCTTGCCTAGCACCACCATGTCGGCGTCCGCTTCAAAGTCATGGAAGCAATCCACCAAGAACCCGGTGGGGTTGAGCAGTTCCACACGGCTGACACCTTCAGCCTGGAGCACTTCCTCGGCGTTCCTTAAAATCAGCCGTGCCCGCTGATTATTAAGTTTGGCCCGTTCATGCTCCAGGTTGACCAAATCGTTCAACAGCTGATCTGAGGCTCCCAGGCCAATGCTGCCGCTAAAATTACCGGTGGAAACGACCTTTTGGCTACGAATATCGGTGACAAATAGGACCTTTGTCTGGGCCTGAAACTTGCGGGCAAACCAGGCACCGTATCGATAAATGCCCTCTGCATAGGCAGACCCGTCGGAGCACAGAAG
This sequence comes from Cyanobacteria bacterium P01_H01_bin.26, assembly GCA_038748225.1. Lineage (GTDB taxonomy): Bacteria > Cyanobacteriota > Cyanobacteriia > Phormidesmidales > Phormidesmidaceae > Leptothoe. Next base: position 8,078 of record JBCDJC010000016.1, read on the forward strand.
AATCGTTTTCATAGGTTGCTGTTGTATCTTTTCATGTTGCCGTTGCTGCTCGAGGGCATGGGCCCATTGATAACGTTTCGCGCCCGATGCCGATGAAATCATAGTTCGGATCGGCAACGCCCCGGTTTTCCTTGTTAAGGAATGAAATCTGAAAAGCGCGCTTAACCGTTGGCTACGAGATCTTCTTCAGTGGCCAGGCGATTGAGCAGGGTGGCCGTCGCTGCATTGAGACCCACCACCGTTACCTCCACCCCTTTACGGCGAAACTTCTGCACTGTTTTATCCAGCACTTCCACCGCACCCTGGTCCCACAGCTGGGCCTGACTCAGGTCAATGGTCACCTGCTCCACCGGCTCCACAAAGTTAAAGGATGCCGAAAATTCATCCCGAGACAAAAAGAAAATTTGCCCAGACACTTTATAGACGCGGTGGGCACCGTCCCCCCTCAGCACCTTCTCGACCAACACCAGCTTGGCCACTTTACGAGAGAAAAATACCGTACTCATGATGATGCCCGTTGCCACACCCAGGGCAAAATTGCGGGTGAAAATGATCACAAACATCGTCGTCAGCATCACGACCACTTCACTTCTGGGCACGCGACGAATGTTGCTAAAGGACGACCAGCGAAATGTGCCGATGGACACCATGATCATGACGGCCACCAGGGCCGCCATGGGCATCTGCCGCACCCAGTCCTGTAGGAACAAAATGGCAATTAGCAAAAACACGCCCGCCGACAAGGTGGAGAGACGCCCCCGCCCCCCAGACTGGATATTAATCACCGACTGGCCAATCATGCCGCACCCGGCCATCCCACCAAAAAAGGCGGTGACTATATTAGCAATGCCCTGTCCCTTAGCTTCTTGGTTTTTATCGCTGGGAGTATCGGTCAAGTCGTCCACCAGGGACGCAGTAAGAAAAGAAGCCAGCAGCCCCACAATTGCTAAAGTCAGGGAGTAAGGCAGGATAATTTGTAGCGTCTCCAGGGTGAAGGGTACCTGGGGCAGGGTAAACAGGGGTGGCGCGGTGGGTAGCTCGCCCATGTCGCCTACGGTGGGGACGTCGAGGCGCAATGCGATCGCAGCGATCGTCATCACCGCCAAGGCCACCAGGGGGGAAGGCACCGCCTTAGTAAACCGGGGCAGAATATAGATAATGCCCAGGGACAGCAGCGTCAGCACATAGACCGTAAACGGTACATCAGTGAGCTGGGGCAACTGGGCTAAAAAGATCAGGACAGCTAGGGCGTTTATATAGCCAATCATCACCGCTCGGGGCACAAATTTCATTTGGCGACCCAGCTTGAGAAATCCAAATATCACCTGAAAAATACCGGTCAAAAAGGTAGCTGCCAGCAGGTATTCCAACCCATGGACTTTGACCAAATCCACCATCAGTAGGGCCATAGCCCCCGTAGCCGCCGAGATCGACCCCGGTCGCCCACCGAGGAAAGCAGTGATCACCGCAATAATGAACGAAGCATAAAGACCAACCTTGGGATCCACCCCAGCGATAATCGAAAAGGCAATGGCCTCAGGAATTAGCGCCAGACCAACCACAGCCCCAGACAGCAGATCGGCCTTAGGGTTAAGCAGCCACTCCCGTTTGAGAGCACGCAAATTTAGGGAGGGAACGGTGAAAGTGGGAATGTTCAAGGGGTCTCCTTCAGCCTAAAAAATATAAATCTTCGAAAATCTGGCAGGTAGTACAAAATGACTATCTGCCCAGCCACCCTCAGTAAACTGTCCGTGGGATTCACGGGCAGTCACCACATTATGTTGACAAATAGGTAGATATACTTAACATTTCTTTACCTATGCTTATCTAAAGGCAAATTGGTAGCGGTGTCTAGGGGTAAATGCAAAAGAGAATACGAAGACAGCGAGGGTAACCCCCATAGTCTTGCTAGCTTGGGCAATAGGCTAAAATCTATTGCCGTCATAGCATTTCTGCCCCCAAGAATTTTGCACCAATCCTATGAGTACACGTTTTAGTTGGAACTCAATCCAACGCAGCTGGTTTACCAACATGCGCGGGGATCTGCTGGCTGGAGTTGTTGTCGCACTGGCCCTGATCCCAGAAGCGATCGCATTTTCCATTATTGCGGGGGTGGACCCCAAAGTTGGCCTGTATGCTTCGCTGACAATGGCCGTCACCATTGCCTTTATGGGTGGTCGCCCCGGCATGATATCTGCCGCCACAGGCGCGATGGCATTACTCATGGTCGAACTGGTCAAAAACCACGGGGTGGAATACCTATTTGCCGCCACTCTGCTAACGGGCGTTTTACAGATCATGTGGGGCTTTTTGAGGGTAGGCCGCCAGATGAAATACGTGCCAAGGGCCGTGCTGGTCGGGTTTGTCAATGCCCTGGCCATTTTGATCTTTATGGCCCAGCTACCCGAATTTAGCGGTCAGGGATTCGCCATGTATTTGGCAGTGGCCATGGGTTTAGCCATCATCTATTTGCTGCCCCGCCTAACCACGGTGGTGCCCTCACCCCTGGTCGCCATTGTGGTACTAACCCTCCTGGGCAGGGCTGCTGGCAACTTTGCCAACGGTCCTTTGGCCGTTCTCGGCAACCTAGCCGCGCCCTTTGGCAGCTTGCCCACCATCCAAGACAAGGGGGACCTGCCCACCACCCTACCGATATTTCACCTGCCCCAAATACCCTTTAACCTTGAAACCCTCAAAATTCTTCTTCCGGTGGCATTAACCCTATCAGCCGTAGGGTTATTAGAGTCGTTCCTCACCGCATCGGTGATCGACGATATGACCGATACCAACAGCGATAAAAACCAAGAAGCTAAGGGGCAGGGCATCGCTAACTTGATCACAGGTTTGTTTGGCGGCATGGCAGGCTGCGCCATGATCGGCCAGTCGGTGATTAATATTACCTCCGGCGGTCGCCAGCGTCTATCAACGTTGAGCGCGGGTTTACTGCTATTTTTCTTTATTTTGGCCATGGGACCGTGGGTCAGCCAAATCCCCATGGCGGCCCTGGTGGCTGTCATGTTTATGGTTTCTGTCAGCACCTTTAACTGGGCCTCCATTACCGATATCCGTCAGCTGCCTAAGAGTGAAACTACCGTGATGGTTGTGACGGTTCTTACAACCGTCATTACCCACAATTTAGCCATCGGTGTGATTGTGGGCATTGCCCTAAGCTCTTTGTTCTTCTCCCGTAAAATCGCCAAAATTATCCGCATCGATACAGAGTTAACGGGAAACAGTCGGATCTACTATGTCAACGGTCAGCTATTTTTTGTGTCAGTCAATGAATTTTTGAACACATTTGACTTCCATGAAAATCTCGATGGCGTGGTAATTGACCTGTCTAACTCCCACCTATGGGATCAGTCCGCCGTGATCGCCATTGATAAGGTAGTGCTGAAGTTCCGTGCTAAAGGCATTGATACCAAGCTAATTGGGATGAATGAAGCCAGTGAGTCCCTGGTGGAGAAGCTGGCGGTGCATGATAAGCCTGAAAAGCTTAAGAATATGGGCGCCCATTAACTCAAGCCTGTGGAGGCGTGCCATGGAGCACGTCCAAAGGTTCGAAGAGCCCCGGCAAAATGATAGGGTGAAAACCTACCATTCTCAATGAACGCCACCCCACAATGGCCAAACAACGCTTGGATATGTATTTGGTAGACCAGGGGCTGTGTGACTCGCGGCAGCAGGCCCAGCGCTGTATTCGGGCGGGCGAGGTCAAGGTGAACGAAGCGGTGATTGATAAGCCCGGTACACCGATCAAGGATGATGCGGTGGTGGTGCTGAAGCAAAAGTCGCCCTATGTGTCGCGGGGTGGAGAGAAACTGGCTAAGGCCATCGCTGAATTTGGTGTGGAGGTGTGCGATCGCATCTGCATCGACGGCGGCATTTCCACCGGCGGCTTTACCGACTGTCTGCTGCAAAACGGAGCCAAACAGGTCTACGGCATCGACGTCGGCTACGGTCAGGTCGCCTGGAAAATCCGCCAGGAACCGAAAGTCATCCTCCGAGAACGCACCAATCTCCGTCACCTCACCCCAGAAGACCTATACAAAAAAGACGCCCAGCGCCCCGATCTGGGCGTTATGGATGTGTCGTTTATCTCTCTCACCAAAGTTCTTCCCGCATTTTGGCAACTAATCACAGGCAAAAGAGAATGCATCTTGCTAGTTAAGCCACAGTTTGAAGTAGGAAGAGACAAAATTGGTAAAAAAGGTGTCGTCAGAGATCCCAAAGACCATAGTTCAGCTATCTGGCAGGTGCAGGTTGCTGCGCAACACTTGGGCTGGCAAGCCAAAGGTCTAACATGGTCACCTATCCGAGGACCCGCAGGCAACACCGAATATTTGCTCTGGTTGACGGCAGATGAAGTCGAAAAAGACCTCAACGAAGAAGATATTGCTAGCCTGACTCAGTTAGCCTGCCGCTCCTTTGACAATTAAACACCGCTACAATAGCCATGTAGAAATCTGCTGCTATTGCCATGGTTGCGCTACCCCAGCATCTGACCATTGAGGACTATCTTCAATTAGAGGCCAAAAGCCTTGTCAAACATGAGTATGTTGACGGCCAGGTCTATGCCATGGCTGGGGCAAGTGATAGCCACGCTACAATTGCCCTTAATCTGGCAAGCTTGCTGCGGACACATGTACGAGGTACCGGTTGCCGAGCTTACATGTCTGACATGAAAGCGCAAGTAGAAGCACGGAATCGTTTTTTTTATCCTGATGTGATGGTTACCTGCGACCCACGCGATCAGGAAACATCCATGTTTAAACGGTTTCCAAAGTTAGTTGTTGAGGTGCTATCTAAATCCACAGAAGCCTATGATCGAGGAGATAAGTTTTTGGCCTATCAGGCTCTAGAGAGTCTGCAGGAATATGCTTTGATCAACACCCGGCACCAGCGAGTTGAAATCTTTCGACGTAATGATTCAGGGCTATGGGTGCTACAGTCATATACCCTAGGGGATGAGACGTTTGAATTGAAGAGTATTGACTTCATTGGCTCTCTTGCTGAGCTGTATGAAGATGTTGTTTTAGAACCCTCAGAAATCCCTGAAGAGGTCAGGATAGAATATGGGGAGCCCCAGATTTTTCTCTGAATACCACCGTAGCTGACAACATCTCGAGAGAGCCTTATTGACCTATGGCCAGGGGGACAAAAGCGGCAAATAGTATTGCAATATCGCCCAGAAATTAGTGTTAGCCGGATTTGCCACATCCTCCACATGGAGTTCGTAAATGGTATCAGGAAAGGCAAAATGAACAGATCCTAATGTCTTGAGAAACTGACACGGATGCAACTGATGGCTCTCTGGATAGCGATAGCAGAAGCGTCGCCACATATGTTCTTGCAACCAGTGGTTTAGTGCTCCATGGGCATGATGACCAAACTCTTTGGTCATAAATGGCTGATTTTTACGACGAATGGTTTGGATGTACCCAATCGGTACACCAATCGGAAATACGATGGGCTTTTTACGTCGATAGCCGTCGCGATCGCACCAGCTTCTCATCACTTGGATCATCGCCTGTTCATTGGTCAAAGGTTCATTAGCCAGCGCCGCAGTCCGACGATATTTAGCCACATCCCGTTCTAACCACTGCAGTAAATCAAAAAACAAACAAGGATGGTTCTCAAGCGCGACATAGGTGGTTAAATCGTCGGCAAAATCAGGCGTGAGTTCATGTCTGTGCAAATTCACATCCAATGGATTGGCACTCATATGGGGAACAAGTTCCTGTATAAACAACGCGCGCATTTTCTGCTGCACATTATCTAGCTCGCTATAAAATCCTGCTAACGAAGACGCTTTGAGGATGCCCTCCGTATCAACCTGATGGGATGGGGTAGCCGAAATCTTATATAAGTGTCTGACTGCTTTTGGTATTCCAAGGGGCTGATTGCTAGGACGACTTTTAACCTGTTTTAGGCTAAAGGGATTTAGCTTAAACCTCAGGGCAGATAGGGTATAAGCATCTCGTGGCTGCTGCCAGGATTCTGTTTTTTCCACAATTGCTACGGGCGCAGAAGAATCTCCGTAGGGACATACCTTGGGGTTAGAACCCCGGTAGCTCACCAAATGTCGCGATACTGTCCGGTAGTCTTCAAATTGAGGCTTTCCTGCCGCATCCAACTGTGTCTTCCACTGATATTGAGGATAGTTCTGTAAAGGCTTTTCAGTACGAACAAGCGTATTCCAGGCAACACTATCGAGCATATGGATAGGCATTTTACACTCCCTCAGACCAACATTTAACCAACCCATTGCCAGACGGTAGAGTTTACGGGCACACCTAGCGGTTTGGAGATATGCACATTACAGACATGGCCAGATAGGATGAGATGCTTGGCAGACTCTGGTGCTAATCCGACACAGGCGAAAAAAGCACCTTATTAGTACGTTCAATCCCGTAGAGGCTCAATAATATCTTTAAAGAGATATTCAAAAAGTCATGGACCATACCTATTGTCCTTGGTCGATGATTATTTCTTGCTTGATACGCTACGGGGTCAGAGCATAAAGCAAAGTCACGGAGGATTTCGCGAACGATGCTGGGGCAATGGCGAGCAGCGTGCAGATGCCGAAACCTGGACGCCTAAACCTTGTTATTGATTATGAATCCCCATTGACCTTAACACTGATGTCAATGTTTACCATAGGCGTGCAAAACGTACGATAACTGGGGGGCATCGGCATGACTAGCCGGATTTCAAGACCGTTTCAAAGTCAGCAGCTGCAAAGCTGGATCAGCGACTATCCGGGTGCGATCGCAGCGCTACTTTGCGCGGTGCTCACCCTCTCTGGCTGGCTAGCCTTAAACGGTCACTGGTTAGGAGGCGGCATTTGGATTTTGTTAGCCGCCTACGTTATCGGTGGCTATGAAAGTACCCGAGAGGGATTATCAACCCTCTGGCAAGAGCACGAGTTGGATGTAGACCTATTGATGATCATCGCGGCGCTGGGAGCAGCGATTTTGGGACTCTGGCAGCAACAGTACTATCTGCTGGTCGATGGCGCGGTTCTTATCCTAATTTTTGCGATTAGTGGCGCACTGGAAGGAATCGCAATGAAACGGACAGAGCGCAATATCCGCAGTCTGATGCAGCTCACCTCAGATACCGCCAGACGTCTACAGGCAGGGCGAGAGCAGAGCGTAGCTGTACAACAGCTCAAGGTGGGCGATCTCATCTTAGTAAAACCCGGCGAACTCATTCCCGCCGATGGCCTCCTGCAAGAGGGTGAAAGTACTGTCAATCAGGCTTCGATTACGGGGGAATCTATTCCGGTAGAAAAGAGAAAGGGAGATGAGGTATTTGCAGGTACCCTTAACGGCAGCGGTGCCCTCGTTCTAGAACTGCACAAGCCACCCGAAAGCAACTTGATTCAGCGGGTCATTCGGTTGGTAGAGACAGCAAAGACAACGCAGCCACCCTCCCAACAATTTCTGGAACGATTTGAGCGGGGCTATGCCAGAATCATTGTTATCGCGGCGTTGCTATTACTAATTTTGCCACCCATGTTGTTGAACTGGACGTGGGAAGCTACGATTTACCGGGCACTGGTATTCTTGGTAGTTGCCTCGCCTTGCGCTTTAATGGCGGCCATTATGCCAACGCTACTGTCTGGTATTGCCCAGGGGGCGCGACAGGGAATTTTGTTCAAGGATGGCGCTCAGCTAGAAATAGTTGGCAAGCTAAAGGCGATCGCCTTCGACAAAACCGGCACTCTCACCACCGGAAAGCTCCAGGTCTGTGACATTATTCCGGCCAAGGGCGTTACGCTCGAGCAAATATTACAAACTGCCGCTTCGCTAGAAGCTTACTCTGAGCATCCCATTGCCCAAGCGATTGTTAGCGCTGCCCAGGGAAAATCCCTACCGTTGCTATCTGTCACAAGCGTTCAGGCTCAAGCCGGTCTGGGTATTACTGGCACACTGGCAGGAAAAAAGCTCACAATCGGCAAACGACCTTTAGTGGGTAAGCAGCTGATTACTTCAACAGAAAAAGAACTCAGTCACACCAGCCAGAGGATAGAAGCTGACGGCAAGACTGTCATTTGGGTCAGCTACGGGGAGCGAGTTATGGGACTGTTGGCAGTAGCCGATCAGATGCGTCCGGCATCACCTAACTTGATTAGCATTCTCAAACAACTCGGCATTAAAACTACCGTAATGCTGACGGGTGATAACGCAGCCACCGCCCAGACCATCGGACAAATAGCAGGCGTTGATCAGATTTATTCGGATTTGTTGCCTGAGGATAAAGTCGATGTCATTCACCAATTGCAGCAGCAGTATCGTATGGTGGCGATGGTTGGTGATGGCATTAACGATGCACCGGCACTCGCCAAAGCATCGGTGGGGATTGCCATGGGGGGTACTGGCTCGGATATTGCCTTAGAAACCGCCGATGTTGTGCTTATGGCCGACCGGCTAGAAAAGCTAGAGCAAGCAATTCAGATCGGGATGAAATCACAGCGAATTATTAAGCAAAACATTACACTGGCCATGGCTTCAGTCGTGATTTTAATCATTGCCAACTTCTTTGGCAATTTGACGCTACCGGCTGGCGTATTCGGTCACGAAGGCTCCACCCTATTGGTCACCCTAAACGGAATGAGACTGCTCAGAAACAACTAGTTTTTTCTAACTAGCTCAGAAAATGCTGCCATCGCCTGGAAAAGTACTTATGTTTTGTGGCTCTAGTGGCGGTAGTGTTGAAGACTGTGTTCAGTGGGCAGTGGATACATTGTGTGTAGGCAAAGATTCCCCGAGCTTGAGAATTTTGGCAGGCCTCGCGCCGCCATTTTATTCATTTGAAGTGCGAGCGTATGCAACTAAGGCACTAAAGGAGTTGGGCATTGGGATTCCAACCGAAAAAAATGCGATTTCTGTCTATGCCTGGTACCTAATCAAAGACATCCTTGCAGACGCAGCCTGTATGCAGGATAGGCTGTCGGCTCTTGGTGATTTGTGTGCTGGCAAGGACTATCCCAAGGAAATTTACGATTTTTATCTGCTCCGTTGGGCCTTTGCTGATCTGCAAGATAGCGAAGTTCAATTTTATTGGGATGAGGCAGATCGTAACAATATCCAAGAGATTATCCTTGCCCGTTGTCACGAGTGGCTGGTTGAATATGAAAACAAAGAAACCTGACCGACCTCGGACTGATAAAACCTACTCCAATAATTCTCCGGTTTCCTGGAGCTGGTGCAGCCGCTGATACAGACCACCCTGGGTCAATAGCTCACCGTGGCTGCCAATTTCGCTGATACGGCCCTGGTCGAGTACGACGATCTGGTCGGCTTCGCGAACGGTACTCAGACGGTGGGCAATGATGATCAGCGTGCGGGTGCCGAAAAGCGATCGCATCGCCATTTGTATCGCCCGCTCCGACTCGTAATCCAAACTGGACGTGGCCTCATCGAATACCAGCACATCGGGCTCCATCACCAAAGCCCGCGCAATCCCAATGCGCTGACGCTGGCCGCCCGAGAGCCGTACGCCCCGCTCACCGACCGTAGTCAGGTAGCCATTGGGCATCTGCTGAATAAACTCGTGGGCCTGGGCAATTTTGCAGGCAGCCTGTACCTGCTCCACGGTAGCCTCCGGACAACCATAAAGCAGATTTTCCATCAGGGTGCCGTTAAAAATATCCACCTCCTGATGAACGATCGCTAGCCGTCGCCGATAGCCGGTAATGTCCAAACGGCGGAGATCCTGGCCATCAATCAAGATGGCACCGCTTTGGGGCTCAAAATATCGAAACAGCAGCTTGACGAGGGTTGACTTACCCGACCCTGAGCGCCCCACTAGCGCCACCGTCTGACAGGGTTGAATCAGGAGTTCAACATCGTTTAGGACAGGTTTATCAGGGGTATACCCAAAGGTAAGCTGGTTGAAGTGCACCTTTCCGGTAAACCGGTAATCAGGCACATCGTCGGTGAGCTGTCCGGCATCCATCCCGGCGGGTAGGGCCACAAACTCCTGAAAACGAGCCATCGCCCCGTATCGGCGCACAAACATTTCCGCCAGATTACAGATGGGCTCCACTTCGGCATAGGCCATGCTCGACAGGGTGAGGATGGTGACAAAGTGACCTAGGGAAATACTTCCTTGCAGCGTCGCCCAGAGAGTCAGGGCCAGCACTCCAAAGGTACAGCTCTGAACAATGGTGCGTTGCCAGGTGCCTAGTTTGACATAGCCCAGGTGGATACGATAATCCACCACCTTAAATTCTCGGTCTAGCCGTTGCTGCTGGCGTTTTAGCTCACGTATTTCCGTGGCAAACGCCTTTACAGTTTTAATATTGGTGATAATCTCCGAGGTGCGACTCTCAGTATTCTCTATGTACTTATCAAGCCTCTCTTCTTGGGCAGACAGGCGCTTGAGACGGACAAGGCTGTAGCCAATGATAATTAACAACGAGCTTAGAACAACCAGGGCAATCGGCCAATCTAGAAAGGCAATCACCACAAAAATCCCGAGTAAACGGACAAGTTTGGGGATAAAGTGCCCAACAATTTCTGGGTAGGTCCAGGTGTAATTTGCTAGCCCCTTAGCCACCCGTGCCGCAATGCGACCAGGATTATTTTCATCGTAAAACTCTAAAGGTAGGGTCAAGATTTTTTCTAACGAGCGGCGAGCCTGATCACGCCGGGCCCGCAACGCCGTATCCCAGTTAAACCAAGCCCCAATCCAGGGTTGAATTGGGGCGCGGCCCACAGAAATGAAGCCCACCAGACCGACCAAAACCAACAGCGAGAATGTTGGGGTAATGGGCTGTTGCAGCCATCGACCAAAAACAGCAATCAAATGTTCTAAGGGTTTATCAAGGGGCTGCTGTGAGAGCACATTGAGAATTTGACCAATGGCATAGGGCACAAACAGATCAATAATTTCAAACGTTCCCATGGCAGCAGCGTTAAACACTGTAATCAGCCAATATTGTCGATAGTACTGAAGAATTTTGAGTAGTTTCCCCATGGGATGCCTCCTGATGCCATCCGCTGGATGACGCTGTTTGTATTACGTTAGAATTGCAATCGTACTTCGCAAAAACAAGATCGACAAGGTGACTCGAGCACACGGGAGTTAAACCCTGTTGCGGTTTAATTACTGGCTCCTATTTTTGATCTTATATTTCCTGTGGGGAAAGACTAATCAAGAGGGTGATTGTCTTTGGTTAAACGTTTTAGGGCTAGGGTTTGGTCTGTTTGAATAGAGATTTGCAGATCGGACAGGTCCTGTAGCTGCTGTTGGATTGCCTCCGCCTTTTTCTGGGCGTCGCGACGTTTGTACAGCGCAGCTCGAGCTAGGTCTTCACGGTCTCGGTCAAGGGCGACCTGGGCAACCTGCTTCCACTGCTGGCTATCGGCCAGGGCCTGTTCATAGTCGGGGAGGAGAGTGCTGGTTGCGATCGCAATATTATCCAGCGCCCTCGCAAATAAATCTAGGATAGCCTGGGGCTCCTCCTGCTGGGCGGCCTGTCGAGTTAGGGTGCCGGGCACACCAATCTGATCTAGGCGTAGACCAAACTCATATAGCTGGGGGCTAACGTTTTCACCCGTTTTACACCAGTTAGCAAAATGCTCGCAGTTATTAAAAAATAAATTATAGCGCTGTTCCCCCAGCCGGCTTTCAGCTCGCTCCACCACCACGTCAGGAATAAACGCCAATGGCCGAGCCAGGACATGGACCGGTTTGCCCCGAGCAAATGCATTTGTGCTGGTGCGAGCGACAGTAGCGGTTCCCACCTTGCGATAGTGAATAACGGTGCCATCGCCACAGTCAATGCCGTGATGCTGATAAGGCACCCCCATGACATCTCGCATTACATACACCTGCTCGCCTCTAGCCATGGTTCAATATCTGGGCAAGTTTCTATTTTGTCCGTAGAGTGGGACACTCACGCGGGCGGTGTTGTATCACGAATGTCTGTTTTAATGACATCCAAATCAGTTCTAATGGGCTGATTGGGTACACGTTGGCTATGTTTGCGACGGGCTAGCAGCTCCTTGATTGAGGCCGCTGACGATTTCTCTGGCTGATCGATGGTGATCTGCAAATTGGGGCCAGACCGGGCCAACCTCACCACCAGACCATCTTCAGCGGTGACGTTTTTGATGCGCTTACCATCTAAATAGGTACCATTGGTGCCCAGACTTTGAATTGCCCAACCGACTATACCCTTACGAATCTCCAAATGGTATCGAGAAACAACGGCACTATAAAGAACAACATCATTATCAGTAGAGCGGCCGATCCGAATGACGTCTTTTTCCTCAAAAGTCCAATTCTGTATAGGATTTTTATGGAGCGGGTGGAGTAACGATAGGGTAATCACGTTAATACATCAAAGGGCAATGTAACAAGAAACAGCAGTAAAAAAGTAACAATTAGCGTAGTAGCCTGACGGTTGAGTAAGTCCTCATGCAAGTTGAAAAATAAAGCTCACTTTATCACCTTTTCCAAGGGCAATGCGATCTCCTGTCCGTAAACGATGTCGATTGCCTGCGGCGAGCGGCAGATTATTGACGTAGGTACCATTGGAACTACCGATATCCTCAATATAATAGACATCGCCCTCAATACGGATATTTGCATGGACACGGGACACGATTTCTGATTCTGGAAAACCAGACACGTCTATGTCGGGCGGTATGCGATCGTTGGGCTTGCCCACATGCACCAGGTTAAGTCCCACCGGCAGTTCCACTACCGTTTCAGTCTGGACATGGAGCAGTCGAGCACTCAGACTTTGAAGCTGGGTTTGGGGGGAAGCCACATCCACGGTGGTTGACTGGGCGGTTGACTGGACAGTTACCGGGTCACCGGTCGGCGGCTCCAGCAGCTCACCATAAATATCAACGGCTGTCGGAATATTCTCAGATACCGGCAGCGGCGGCGGCGGCGTAACAGAAAGCGGATCGGGCAAGACGAGGGGATCAGGCTCAACCAGTCCCGGTGATGATAGATCGGCGGACGGCGGCGCAGTCGGCTGGGTTGCTAGGCTATAACCACACTGACCGCAAAAACTGGCATCTGCCTGCACCTCGGCACCGCAGTTAGGGCAGACCCCAACGCTGGGTAGAGGCGTATAGCATGCTTCGCATTGAGAGGCAGCCTCTGGGTTCTGATAGTTACAGTTTGGGCAGATAATCATAGCGGTCAGATTTACGCTAGCCATGTCTAAACTACACGGTTTCGACAAGTTTCTATCGACGCCTTGGGAGAAGTATAGGCAATCTTTGACTTTGCTCCGTACATTTATATAAAGGCTGATTTTACGCGACAGAGGGGCATCCCCCCTGGATGTCGAGTATCACCAGGAGAGAATTGGGTAAGACGCTAATGTACCGTACGCTCTATGGCAGCGGGCAAGCCCTGGCTGGCATCTGCATCTAGCAACCAGCGCAGCTCACCGACCGGAGCAATCAGCCGAGCCGGATAGGTGGCACTGTCGGCATCAGGGGCAAAAACCTGGGACAGGGCCGGTTGCTTGTTGGCCCCTGCGACTAGAAACATCACATGGCGAGCCTGGTTGATCAAACCACTGGTAAATGTGATTCTCGGCTGACCATCTTTATTGCCAACAGTAACCCAACGATCGATCTCATTGAGCGCCGGGGTGTGGGGAAAGAGCGACGCTGTGTGGCCATCGTCACCCATACCTAGCAAAATGAGGTCAAACCGGGGCATACCCTCCGTTGAGGAGAGCTTAAAACTATCCATCAGGCTTTGCTGATAGCGCTCCGCTGATATTTCTGGGGAGTCGGTGTCGGTGGGAACGGTAAAAATATTCTCGGCTGGGAGCGCGACCTGGTCGAGCCAGGCTTCACGCGCCATCTTGGCATTGCTATCGGCGTGGGTGGCGGGCACATAGCGCTCGTCTCCCCAGTAGACGAAGATCTTGTCCCAGGGCAGCTCAGCCTGGGCGATGGCCTGGTACAGGGGTTTAGGGGTGCTACCGCCAGAGAGGGCCAGGGTGCTGCGACCATGGGCTGCGATCGCATCGCGAATCAGCTCAATCACTTGCTCCGCCGCACCGGCCACCAGCGCGGCCTTATCAGCATACACATGGACCTGGGGTGCCGCTTTTGGGAAAGGGGGTGGGCTGACAGTCATAGATCAAAATCACCAATATTGCAGATTAGCAGGGACAGTTGTTGCCATCTGAACGCTAGCGCAGCTAACCCAATCCCCTCACGACTCTTAATAGACTTTGTAATATTTCCAGGGACTCGCAGTGTTTAACTGGAAGTACCTGCGAGCGTTAGTCGAAGCAAAGGGTAGATCGTGCATGGGACTTACTATTTCAGTTGTGCTGCCTTGCCTCAATGAAATTCGCCACGGCTATCTGCCTCACATCTTGGACAATCTCGCCCTGCAGCCAGGGGAAAAGCAGCTGATCATTGTCATGAGTCCCAGCACCGACGGGACCTACGATGTGATTACCCAGCACCCAGCCATAACTGACTTCAAGCTCATTGACACCGATGCGACCAACCGCGCCCAGCGTCTGAGCATTGGAATTGAGGCCAGCCAGGGAGATATCGTCCTACTCCACCATCCGGCCACCTTGCTCCCCGCAGATGCCCTGACCCAAATCAGACAGACCATGGCCGATGACAAGGTTATCTGGGGTGGATTTCGCCATAGCTTTGACTTTGACCACTGGCTATTGCGGTTTACCTCCTGGTATTCCACCACCCAACGACCGCGATTTAGTCATATTCTCTATTTAGACCACTGCATTTTTGCCCGTAGAGAGGCTCTGGTGAGCATTGGCGGAGTTCCCGACATGGACATTTTTGAAGATACCGCCCTCAGCGAGGCACTCAAAGAGTTCGGCCCGCCCCACATGGCTCCAGGCACCGTTGTCACCTCGGCTCGCCGTTTTAGGGAACGGGGAATTTACAAACATGCCGCCCTTAATCAGCTACTCAAGCTGATGTACCACGCCAGGTTAGATCCTAAAAAAATGAACTGGCTCTACGAAGGAAAAAGCCAAATTAACGTCAGCTACAGCAAACGAAATAACGACAAAATAGTATAAATACCGTCAAAAACAGTGTCCCGCACCTACAAAGCCACCGGCATTAACCTCAAGGCCATCCCCATGGGTGAAAACGATCGGTTGATGACCATTCTCACTAAAGAATACGGGCTGCTGCGAGCCATTGCTCCGGGGGCTCGAAAACACAAGTCTCGTCTGGGGGGACGCAGCGCTCTATTTGTTGTCAACGAGCTCATGCTGTCTAAAGGCAAATCCTTGGACAAAATGATTCAGGCTCAAACCCAGCGTTCGTTTCCAGGGTTGAGTCGGGATCTTGCCCGGCTCACGGCCAGCCAGTATTTGGCGGAGCTAGTACTGTGTGAAGCCAGTGAGCAACCCCAGACAGAACTCTTTGAGCTACTGATAGCTCACCTGGAACGCCTAGAAAATGCCCCACCGGCAGCGGTGCTAGCCTGTTTAGCCCAGGGGACGTTTCATATTTTGACCCTAGCAGGGGTAGCTCCAGAACTGCGCCACTGCTGTTTGAGCCGCACACCGATTCACCTGCAGCTGGGAAGCCAAGAGCAGGTGGGATTTAGTATTCCAGCAGGCGGCGTCATTACCCTAGAGCAGCTGGAGCGCTTAGAAAATAATGCCAGCCCCGTTGACCCTAGGGCCGGTCGTCGTCAGCGAGCCGGGTTAACAACGATTATCGGAGCGTCAGAGCTAGCTTTGTTACAACAATTAGGACAATCAGAGCTTGTGTTCACCCAGGCTAGTTCTCTACCATCTATAAAGGGAGTCAGTGCCGCTCCCCACGATCTGTGGCTTCGTGTGGAGCGTCTGCTGAGAAACTATGCTCAGTTTCACTTTGATCGCCCCATTCGATCGGCTGTATTAATCGATAGCTGCTTTGCGTCATCTGCCTATGCTTCATGAGTCTGACTTAACTACATCTAAAGGCTCTGGGCACGCTAGAAGCGCTGAGGGCACAGAGAATAATGGGACCGCTAGCAAACTCCCAGACACCAAGGCGGGGGGTGCCAGCCCGGGTCCGCCATCGGACAAGCCTGCCGCCACGGACGTAGCCCAGGGGACGGTCCCCGGCTTTTGGCCAGTGCTACAAAATCTAAACTTTCTCACCCTTTGGAGTGGCCAGGTCTTTTCGCAGCTGGCCGATAAGATCTACCTGGTGTTGATGATTGCCATCATTGCCGCCCAATATGAAGTCCCCGGTCAGACCATCAGCGGCTGGGTCTCAGCGGTGATGATCGCCTTTACCATTCCGGCGGTTTTGTTTGGCTCGCTGGCGGGGGTGTATGTAGATCGCTGGCTCAAACAGCCCGTACTGGTAATGACCAATCTCCTACGGGGGGCCCTGGTGATCTTGCTGCCGCTGGGTCTGTGGCTGACCCACGATCTAGGGGGGATAGCCGGTATTCCCATCAGCTTTTGTCTGCTGTTGGTGGTCACATTTCTGGTTTCAACGCTGACCCAGTTTTTTGCACCAGCAGAGCAGTCGGTGATTCCGCTCATCGTCGAAGACCCCTATCTGCTATCGGCCAACTCCCTCTACACCACCACCATGATGGCATCGGTGATTATTGGATTTGCGGTGGGGGAGCCGCTACTTGCGATCGCAGATCGTCTCCTGGCCCCCTTCGACGGCGGTAGCGGCCTTGGCAAAGCGATATTCGTGGGGGGGAGTTACGGGCTAGCGGGCATCATCTTGCTGGTGATGCGCACGGGCGAATCCACCAAAAACCTCACCCGAGACAGTCACGTTTGGGCCGATATCAAAGACGGTCTGCGCTATATCCAGCAGCGTCCTCCCATTCGCAATGCCATTATTCAACTGGTGTTGCTGTTTTCCGTCTTTGCCGCCCTGGCCGTTTTGGCGGTGCGTCTGGCTGAAATTATCCCCACCCTCAAGTCATCCCAGTTTGGCTTTCTGCTAGCAGCGGGCGGTGCTGGCATGGGCATAGGGGCAGCCCTAGTCGGTCAGTTTGGCTATCGGCTGGCCAGGCGTCAGCTGAGCCTGCTGGGATTACTGGGTATGGGAATGGCCCTGGCGGGGTTATCCATGACGACCCACAGCCTGTGGGGCAGCCTAGCCCTGATTACTATCCTTGGTTTTTTTGCCGCCATGGTCGGTATTCCCATGCAAACCACCGTCCAAAAACAAACCCCTGAAGATATGCGGGGAAAGGTCTTTGGGCTACAAAATAACTTGGTTAATATCGCCCTGAGTCTGCCGCTGGCGTTAGTGGGCGTTGCCGAAGCCCTGCTGGGGCTGCGCCTGGTGCTGCTCAGCCTGGCCGCCACGGTCATCCTAGTGGGGCTGCTGACCCAAACCGTCTTTACTGTGGTGTCAGATAGTGATTCCCCAGAGCCATAGGCCAACGACAGAGCCCTTATAATGGAGCATTTCCTATCGGTGGCATCACTCACCACCGAGTAACCACTGAAATCCTGATAAAGTCATATAAAGCATTTGTACGCTTGCTTAAGCCGCATTACGGTCGATTGATTATCCAGCGGCTTGAGTCCATCAGATTTCCCAGGGAGCATTTTGCCAAACGGTTGAAATCCTTGAGTCGTTCCCATTCTGCTCTTTAAAAAACGCCTTTTAATAAACGTCTGACTTTATAGCCCCCTTTAGATGCACATTGCATGGCTTGGTAAAAAATCTCCATTTTGCGGAAATGTCACTTACGGTCGAGAGATTACAAACGCTCTACTAGAGCGTGGCTACCGGGTAACGTTTCTTCACTTTGCCACCGATCAGGAGTCCGCTGACGAACAGGTTGGCTACGAAGAGGTCTCCCTACCGTTTATTTTCAAGTCTCAAATCCTGATCATTCCCAGCTTTCGATCGGCTCGACGGCTGGCCGAGGTGCTAGCTGACCTCAAACCAGACTTGGTCCACGCGTCCCTATCCCTATCCCCCCTAGACTTCAAACTGCCGGAGATATGCCGTGGGCTAGGTATTCCCCTGGTGGCGACATTTCACCCCGCCTTTGATCGTAAGCGTCGCAACCTCACCTCGGGAACTCAACACTTTACCTATCAGCTGTATGCGCCTCGGCTGGCCCACTATAACCGGGTGATTGTGTTCTCCCGCATTCAGCAGGAACTTTTGGTTAAGCTGGGGGTCCCCACGGAGCGGGTGGCCGTCATTCCCAACGGCGTCAATATATATCGCTACGCCCCTGGTACATCTCGTATTAAGGCAGAGTTTGGAGCCGAGCAAATCTATGTCTATCAGGGTCGACTGGCCATTGAGAAAAACGTAGAGTCGATGCTCAAGGGATGGAAACTAGCCAACATGGGACCCAAAAACAAGCTACTTATCGTCGGTAGTGGCCCTTTGGAAACGGCCCTCAAAACGGCCCATGGGGCCGATGATTCAGTCATATGGCTCGGGTTTGTGGCGGATGAACACCGTCGCATTGAGATTCTGCGGGGGGCGGATGCGTTTATTTTGCCGTCCCTGGTCGAAGGGCTCTCCCTCTCTTTGTTAGAAGCCATGGCCTGCGGTACAGCCTGTATTGCCACCGATGCTGGCGCAGACGGGGAGGTCTTAGAAAACGGAGCCGGTATTGTCATCGGTACCCAGCGGGTGGCCCAGCAGCTGCAGACTATTTTGCCCCTGCTAAACACCCATCCCGAAATGCTAGCCATCCTGAGCAGCAAAGCCCGTCAGCGCGTGCTAGCCCGCTACACCCTAAGTAAAAATATTACCCAGCTAGAAAACCTCTATGCCCAGATCGTTCCGAGCAAAGCCCGGTATTCAGTCCCGCAGCGGGTACGTTGGATTCAGCAATTCTAGATCCTCTGGACGGTCCACATCGCGGAGCGGCTCCAGGGTTGTAACGGCAAGGTTGAGGTGATTTGCGATCGCAACCGTCCGGGCAAACACATGCCCAGTTCCCCAGGGAATATCCTGAAATAGTTTGGCCTGGGGTCGACTCAAACCAATCAGATAGTAGCCACCGTCCACCGCTGGGCCTAAAACCACATCACGGGTTTGGAGCGCCTCAAACGCCTGCTCCAAATGGTTTGTACTTAGATCGGGACAGTCGGACCCAATCGCCACCACCGCGGCCTTCCCCGCCTGAAAATTTCCCATAAACGCCTGGTGCAGGCGCTGACCCAACCCCCCCGTCGTTTGCAGGTGGTAGGTAAACTGTTGCCCCAGCCAGGCCTGCATCTGGGGCAATCCCCCCCCTGAGAAATGAACCTGCCGCTCAATATCTAAGCAGAGGGCCGCCATTTCCCTCGCCACACATTGGGTCATCCAGCGCTGGAGCTCAGCAGCCCGCACCGCACCCAAGTAGGGAATCAGCCGGGTTTTGGTATTTCCAGCTTCGGGATAACGCGTAAACAACATCAAACAAGCGTCCACACCCACGGCATATCCCCTACTTCTTATGACTGTTTTAGAGCTTTACTGCTGATTTAACGCCCAATCGTAGTTAAAGTAACTAACTGTATAGTCACCGGCCTCCAAATAGGCTCGATCCTCTTCGCTGACATAGTTACCGATAAAATTGAGTACGGCTCGCTCCGCCCGGCTACCGGCAAATCCAGTCTCCACACCGTAGGTGGGAATCCAGTCCTCCCCAAACCAGCTAAAAATCTTAGATAGCTGAACTTCACCGGCCTCACGATCGATACTTAAACCATCGGGTCTCGCCAGCCACTGCACCACCTGCTCATCGAGCTGGGCGTCCAGGTTTTCGCCCGTGAAGGCTTCTGTCCGCAGAGGCGGGCAGCTAATGGCCGCACAGACAATAGCCGCATGGATACGGGGCTCATCAAAATCGGCCCGCAGAGCATCGTGCTCGATATTATCGAGGGTCTTTTCTTGATTGGCGATGGGATGTTTGCGTATCCGCCATACCCCAATAATATCCTTGATGCTACCCTTGAGCGGCGTTTGGTCAACGATCGACTTTAGCGTTAGGGAATTATAGGCATTCACCCAAAAAGCAATCTGCTCAGCTTCGCTCCAGCTAGCATAGGTAGCCTCATCCACCGTCGCCAGGCTGTCGTTAAACGTATCTAGCTGCTGACGAGACTGCTGCAGTCCTGCATAGTCGACCATACCTATCTCATCGACATAGGTACTCAAGACGTCATCGTAAATGGCGTAATCTAGGCTAGCTGCGCTAGCACTCGATACCTCGGTAGACGACGGGCTAGCTGGGGCGGTGGTCGGTCCGGTGGAACAGCCTACTAGACCGATGGAACAAGCAAGAAAAAGAGCGGAAAAGTACTGACGTTTCACAGTTATTTTTTTATAAGGAGCGTGGGCAACAAACTAGTGACCTATGGGCAATCTTGCACTGCCAACTGAACTGAGCCTGAGAAAGGCCTTAAGGTTTACTCAATTCGGTTTCGCAGCATCGGCCATGTTTCCTGGGCACTGCTCCACGCCACCCCTAGTACAAACGGCCACCATAGCCATTGTCGCTGAGCCTGGGGCAAAAGCCAGCTGTAATCTCCCAAGGACATTTGATAGAGCAGGATAAAGTACACATAGGCCGATAGGCTGATCAACCGACTACCCAGGTTCCGACTGACCACAGCAAAGGGCATCAGCCAGCTCAAGTACCAGAAATGGACAATGGGCGAAATGACCATCAGGCCAATCAAATACCACTCAGTAAACTGGTGAAAGCTAGCTGCCCGCAGAAGTAACCACACAACGACCAGCGCCAGGGGAAAGGCGTAGAGCCAGTTTGCCCAGCGCGACGGCTCCCACAGCTGCGCTATCACATAGGGAATCAGTTCGGCGCTGCGGCCATTCACCACAAAGGAAGAACCAAAACGGACCAGCGGACAGGAGGTAAGACTACAAAAGGGCACGGCCGCCAGTATCACCGGCATCAGGCCCGTGATGCCGGTGGCGATCGCAAGCCCCATGCGCCCCCGGCGCAGCCCGTGCCACACCAGAAACGCCAGCACCGGCAGCGATATCCACTTGACGGCAATACTAATACCCAGAAACAGGGCACTGCCCAAATATGTCAGCGGTGGCGGGGTGGGTCGAGCAGTGGGTGGCTCAGGCCGAGCAAACCACAGCCAGGCCAGCACCAGCGGCAGCACAAACCAGCTGTCATAATGGCCACCCCCCGCAAAGCTGTATATAACTAGAGGATTCCAGGCGTAGAGCAGCGTCGCTCGATACCCAAAGCGGCGACTCAAGAGCCAACACACCACCAAATCTGCAGCAGCAAAGACGGCTTTGAATAGCAGCACCGACGGGGCAATGTGGGCCAATAAACGGAACCCAATCTGGGTGACCGGGGGGTAAATCGCCGAAGCAAAGGCATTGTTGATTTGGTCCCACCATTCAGTGCGTAGGGGCTCAAGAATAGCGGCCGTTGGCGCCACATCATAGGGACTAAATCCCTGCAGCTGGATATACCCCTCCCACAGGTAGCGCCAGATATCGTCCCCTGGATACATGGCCAGCAGCAGCCCCCGTGTGGCTATGGTCACCGCCCAAAACCAAGTACCTGAAAGACTGCGCAAAAACCAGGCCAGGGCAAAGCCCAGCCCCATGATGGCGCTCCCAATCCAAAAGTGGATGACCGATGCTGTTTCTCGAAAGTCGCCGTGGGGTACCACATAGACACTGCCTACCACCAATAGCATCGCGCTAAGAAATAGCAAAATACGCGGGCTATGGGCTAATGTTTCTTGTGATTCGGTCAGCAGCCTGGACTCAGTCCCTCGCCATAGCGACTGCCAATACAAACAAGCCAGGGTGGACAAAATGATGGTCCCGGCCTTGAAACCACCCAAAATAGTGCCCGAAATTTTTGACCGACCGCCCTGGCGGGGTAGATAGTTGACCGGTAGCTCACGGATACGTAAACCACATTCCACAGCTCGAGCCTGCATTTCTACCGTCCAGCCAAAGCTGCGATCGCTCATACTGAGTTCATCTAGCGCCGACTTCCGAATCAGCCGTAGCGGCCCCAGGTCCTCAAACCGGTGGCCCCAGCCCCAGGCAATCAGCGTCCCCGCCAGCCAGTTACCCAGATTTTGGACCGGGCTCAGCTGTTGGCGACCGGCTACCGTACCGCGACGGTTGCCTAAAATCAGGTCATAGCCTTCACGTTGCGCCAAAAAGTCCGGCAGCTGAGCAAGATCGTCACTGCCATCGGCATCACAAAATAAAATCCACTCAATCCCCTGGGGCACCGCCTGCAGACCTCGCCAGCAGGCTTGGCCGTAACCCCGGAGTGGCTCATGTAGCACCTCTGCTCCAGCCTGGACCGCCACCTTGGCCGTCTCATCCTGGCTGCCGTTATCTACTACACGAATATGGGTTAGCCCTTGGTGACGTAGTGCTTCAATGACAGGGCCAATGGTAGCCACCTCATTAAGAGCCGGAATGATCGCTAGGACGCTGTCTAAATTCATAGAATACCGCAGGACAATGGGGTCGCGGTTTTATTAAACACGGCTTGTCTGAAACTGCGCTGAGCCGGTCGCCCCCCAGAAGCACCACGATCTAAACGGATATGCCCGTCACCGATGCGCTAGTAGACGGACATCAGATTATTTCAGAACGCCACATTCCCAATGGCAACCTGACCTTTTTTGCTCAGAAATTCTCAACATAGCAAAAGCGCAGGCAGGGCAACCGGTACCCAATGCCTACGCTTCAATGTCTAAAGAAATCAACTGTTAGCAACTACCGATGCCACAGTCCAGGCTTCAATGAGCGCACCACCAAGCGCACTTTAGTCATCTTTCTTATCGTCCGAGGCGCTACCGCCACCAGAGGACTCATAGATGGCATCCAACTGCTCACGGGCATCCTTAATGGAAATGGAGCGCATCACCAGCAGGGGCTCATCTAGAACGTTGCCGTCACTATCCAAAAGCTCAGGGTGAGGGATACGACGAGCCTGCTTGGGGGCTGATGAGACCATGGGGCCGCTGCGTCGAGTCTCAATGCCTAAGCTAATGAGATTACGCACCAAATTGGCAATTGCCAAAACGGCCAGAACGGAAAAAGCAAAGATATAGAGTAAATGCAGCATAGGGCAAAGCGAGCGCGCTAACTATCCTCTGAAAACTTGTCGGGGGCCGATTTGGCTTGCTGCTGGCGGAAGCGCATAGCTACATTCCAACATTCTTGAACCAGCTGATGCCATGACATGACCACAGACATATCAACACCTGCCTGGTTGCCAGTTGCCTGGGATAAGGACTTGGATACACCCACAAGCTGCTGAGCCTGACGCACCCGGCTGAGTAAATCCTGCTGTTCTTGGACGCTGAGAAAGTCAATGTCCTCAGACTCCAGAAGGCTAACCGAACGACCAAACCAGTACTGGAAATCTTCCAGTAAGGGCTGCAAAACCGACTTCATTAATTCGGATTCGGGAGCATCAGAGCTGTACATACCTGTACGTGGGCTAGATAACAATAAAAGAGCTGCGAAACAAACGAGGAGACGCGGGCCCCTACTAGCTTAAACAGAATCTCTTAGGAATGCCAACTAAGTACCCTCTAGCCAGTTAGTAACAAAGACAGAATCCATTCCGTAAAGCTAATCATTACAGTACATGGTAACCCTATTTTCCTTGGGAAATGGTTAAGATATGCCATCGATCTTGTTTTGCCCGTCGATCAGTTGGCCAAGAGGCTGCCATCCGGCCTGCCACAGCTGACGATTTCTTAAGGTTTTGGCATTGATCCAAAATCGTATGGTTGAATCGCACGAAGCCACCAGCTCAGCAAAAACAAGTTTGCCTTCATTTTTACGATTCGTGACTTGAAAATGCCGCCAGCCCATGGTGTTCTGCTGGGCAGTCCATTTAGACCCCAGCAGGTGAGGATATTTCTGCTTTTTGGTCTTGGCCATGAATCGCAATAGATAGGGATGGATAGACCGTGGGAGAGCACGGATTAGAGCTTTTGCCGGAGACCCCGAATATGGACGGCTCGGCTGGTGATGTAGGCCGTTTTAGCATCCAGGCGAATATAAATTTTACCGGAGAGCAGTCTCCGTAGATTACGACGGGAGTAAACGACGATATCCGCCGGAAAGCGATCGTCATCGTCTGGGGTATACCCTAATTCAGCCAGGGGCTGACTGATCTGGTTGAGAAATACTTTGTGCCCCTTGATCGGCTGCTGAATGGTGACTGAGCGATTAAAGTACAGTCCCAGCGCACCGCCAACCAGCCCCATCGCCAGACCCAACTGATTGGGAATGGTACTCATGGGACTCAGGTTTAGCACCAGGCTCGCTAGCCCGACGGTAATCAATGTGGTGGTGCCAAAGTAGTAAAGAAATGTAAGAGAGTTTTCGGGGCCTGGATTGCTCTCGGTCATGGCTGGGCTCATGGGTCTTTTCGTATAGAGTTGCACAATTTCACAGCAACCGTTACGAAATTCAGTGGCAGAATGGTCAAGCGAGATTATTCGTCATTGTTTGATAGTCGACCTCTAGGAACCTATTGAGTAGATCATGATTGAGGTAGAACAGCTCAGTAAGGCATATGGCTCGACCGTTGCTATCAGCAATGTGTCGTTCAAGGTAGAACCTGGGGAAATTTTGGGTTTTTTGGGACCTAACGGTGCTGGGAAAACTACAACTATGCGTATTTTGGCAGGTTATCTGCCCGCGACTAGCGGTACGGCACATATTGCCAGCCACGAGGTCCATCGCAATTCGATGGCGGTGCGGCAAAACATCGGCTATTTACCAGAGACGCCACCGCTATATATGGACATGACGGTGGAGGCGTTTTTATATTTTGTCGCTCGGATTAAAGGACTGCCCATTGGCGATCGCACCCAGCGGGTGGAGTCAGCCATGGAGCGCTGTAACCTGAGCGAAAAGCGTCGGGTCTTGATTCGTAAATTATCAAAAGGCTTTCGGCAGCGGGTGGGCATTGCCCAGGCCATCGTCCACGATCCGCCGGTGATTATTTTGGATGAACCGACGGTGGGGCTTGACCCCAAGCAAATTATTGACGTGCGCAATCTGATCAAAAGCCTGGCGGGCCAACATACAATTATCCTCTCAACACATATTTTGCCTGAGGTGAGTATGACCTGCGATCGCATCGCCATTATCAACCAGGGGAAAATCGTTGCCACTGACACCCCAGAAAATCTAACCGCTCGCCTGGCCGGCCAGCTGGGCTATGCCATTGAGGTGGCCGGTGACCCTGAGCAGGCCCGAGCGGTCCTCAATAAGCTCACCCAGGTGGACTCTGTCAAATCTTTAGCCAATGACGGGCTGGGGGATAATCACCACCGGTTTCAAGTGATGGCGGCCACCGAGGAGGATCCGGGCAGCGCGATCGCAAATGCCATCACCACCGCTAATCTCGGTCTTTACGAGCTATCCCGCAACCGCGCCAGCCTTGAAGATGTGTTTATCAATCTGACCACTGAAGAACCCACGGTTGCCGGGACCGATGCCTCCTCGGACGAGGTAACCTCGACCTTGCCAGAGGCTGAGTCGCAGTCAGACCGCTCCGCTGCCCAAGACACCCCATCAGAGCGCGATGAATAGCATTATTACCATCATTGCCAATATCCTAGCCATCTATCGCCGGGAGCTGCAAAGCTACTTTGCCTCCCCGTTAGCCTATGGCATTGCCACCATTTTCTGGCTCCTAGCCGGGTTTCTATTAGTTATCCTGGTGTTTGGTCCCCAGGGGCTTTTAACCCAGCCGGCCTTTGCCGATCAGGCTGGCCAGAGCATCCCCCTCGACCTGCCCTATGAGTTTACTCAGTTTTACCTAGGTTTATTGGGCTCTTTGGCCATGTTTATCCTACCGGCCCTATCCATGGGTCTGTACACCGATGAGCGCAAACAAGGGACCCTAGAGCTATTAGCCACCTCACCCATTACCAACTGGGCCGTTGCCCTGGGTAAATTGCTGGGGGTAGTCACCTTCTTTTTCACCATGGTGCTGCCGCTGTTGGTGCTCGAAGCAATTATAGTGGGCTCCTCCGACCCACCCTTCAATCTGCAGCTTCTGTTTCTAGGACACCTGGGTCTTATCCTACTGGCCGCAGCTGTTCTTTCCTTGGGTATGTTTATCTCATCCCTCACCGAGAGTAGCGTGCTCGCCGCTATTCTCACCTTTTCCCTGGTCCTAGTTCTCTTTGTGATCGAAGGCATAGCAGGGGGTCTGCCCGGCCCCCTGGGTGCAGCCATCGCTCATCTCTCTCTCCTAAAACACTACAGCGATTTTACCCAGGGTGTTTTGGATGTAAGCGGTCTTGTTCTCTTTCTCTCTTACACTGTTCTAGGACTATTTTTAACGGCCCAGTCCATCGAAGCCTTTAGGTTCCAGAGAAATTAATCGCCATACTCTCACGATGTTATGAACGTGCTATCTGCCCCTCGTAAATATCTTCGCTGGCTTATCTGGCCCGGTTTAGCCCTATCCACCGCTGGGCTGATGGCTGGCTTTATCGGCACATGGGATGTGCTGTCCATTGTGTTATTGGCGCTAGGTCTGGTGCTGTTGTTAATCAGCCTGATCTTTAGTGGATTTGGCTACCGTCGCTTCTGGCAGAGCCGCTCTACCCAGGCAGGCACCAATGCCGCACTGGCAACTCTATCAGTGCTACTAATCCTTGGGGTGATTAACTTTATCGCCGTCCAGTATGGCCCCCGCTTTGATCTGACCGAAGGCGGGTTGTTTACCCTGTCCCCCGAAACCCAGTCAGTGGTCAAAAATCTGGAGCAGCCGGTCAAGGTGGTGGTGTTTGATGCGGCCCTATCCCCCAACGATCAGCAGCTGCTAGAAAGCTACCAGAGCTTTAACAACGAGCTTACCTACGAGCATATCAATCCATTTCAAGAGCCAACGGTCGCCCG
Source organism: Cyanobacteria bacterium P01_H01_bin.26 (assembly GCA_038748225.1). Taxonomy (GTDB): domain Bacteria; phylum Cyanobacteriota; class Cyanobacteriia; order Phormidesmidales; family Phormidesmidaceae; genus Leptothoe. The sequence goes on from JBCDJC010000016.1 coordinate 34,957, forward strand.
CGAGTTTAACGTTAGTGGAGAAGGACGCGAGGTACACTTGGCCACGGACGACCGTACGGTATTTGTGCAAGCCCTGGGTGCCCAGGGACTAAATGAGCAGGATCTAACCAATAAGCTGGCCCAGCTGGGTCGCGATCGCAGTGCCACGGTCTATTTTCTCCAGGGGCATCAAGAGTTTGTCATTGACGGTAGCGAAACGGGCTATGCCCAGGCAGCAGAGGCCCTCAGGGCCGAGAACTTCACCGTTGAACCAATCAATCTTGCCGAAACCGCCACGGTCCCAGACAACGCAGATGCGGTGGTCATCGCTGGACCCAAACAGGCTTTTTTTGAACCCGAGGTCGCAGCGCTAGAAACCTACCTTGACCAGGGTGGCAGCCTTTTGGTATTGGTGGACCCCCAAACTGAGCCAGCCCTAGATCCCTTACTGGAGGACTGGGGCATCTCCCTAGACGAGCGGTTGATTATCGACACCTCAAACACCGGTCAAATTGTCGGTCTTGGTCCAGCCGCACCGCTGGTGACCACCTACGGTGCCCACCCCATTACTGCAGACTTTGACAATGGCCGGTCGTTTTATCCCCTAGCTCGTCCTATTCTCCTGGAGCCGGTGGACGGTATAGAGGCAACACCGCTGCTTTTAAGCAATGCCCAAAGCTATGCCGAGTCGCTTTCAGAAACGGGCGAGCTTAACGTTGACACCCAGAATACCCCCGAAGGCCCCTTCAACATTGGCATTGCTTTAACCAAAGAAACGGATATAGCAGCCGAAGCCCCAGAAGAAGACAGCACAGAAACCGATGCACCTGGCACAACAACAGACATTGGGGCACAGCTATCAGCAGAAGCTGCTGAAGCAAGCTCTCCAGAAGTACCCACCAACGACACCGAGGCTCGGCTCATAGTTATCGGCAATGCCACCTTTGCCACCGATGGTCTGTTCGACCAACAGCTAAATGGTGATGTGTTCCTCAACAGTGTTACCTGGCTGAGCAACCTGGATGATGCAACCCTGTCAATTCGGCCCAAGGAAATCACTAACCGTCGCATTGTCATGACGGTGTCTCGACAGATTTTAGTGATTGTTTTAGCCCTAGTAGGATTTCCGCTAGTGGGAATAGCAGGAGCAGGAATTACCTGGTTCCGCCGTCGTTAGGAGTCACAAGCATGAAACTACAGCGCAGTACTGGAATTTTATTGGGAGTTGCGATCGCGCTCGTCGCCGCTGTAGTCACTATTGAAATCACCCAAAATAGCCAGCCTGACAGTGGCGACACCCTGTATAGCTTCACTGAGAGTGACGTTACGGCATTCACTATTAACCGTGACAATACCGCAATGTCATTCATCAAAACCGACGACACTTGGCATATGGAAAAGCCGCGAACAGCTCTCGCTGACCCATCTGCCGTAGCCTTCTTGCTCAACATCATTACCAGTAACGCCATTGAGGAGACTTTCACTACCACACCCGAGCAGCTTGATGAATACGGGCTAGACACACCTGTGGCCACCCTCGAACTTACAGTAGAGGAAGAAAGCCATGCCCTATTCATAGGCGAGGAAGACTTCAGTGATACATCGCTTTATGTGATGACGGCTAACCCTACAGAGTCCGACCCAGTCGAGATTCATCTCATCTCTAAAGACTTAGAAAATGGCTTTGAACGACCCGTAAATGACTGGATTCTTAGTCAAGAAGAAGCCACGCGCGCGGACCAAGAAAGTCAGGAACAATCTGAAAATAGACCAGAAGAACCCTCCAGTCTTGAGCAATCTGACACAGGAAATACAACTAATTAATGAAAACTGAGAACCTCTATACCCATAGCTTCGGATAGCTTACTCTTGCATCTTCAGATATTTAAAGGAGTGGGTCTCAGCTAGCAATAGCCCACAAATAATAATCAATGATTCCAGATGTAAGTAAGGAACCTTGATGATCTCTGTGCATTCGTAGTTAAATAATGCTTCAAAAGAGATCTTCACTGAATATAAAACTTACTATCTGAGACTCAAATAAAAAGATGATTTAGGGAAACATTTAGACAGGGGTCTTCTTGAGCAGACATAGCTATCTTTACGATTTTCACATAACTGTCTCAGATTTATGATTTTTAAGTTTTCATAAATAGTCGGAATAGTCGGGAAGTGTGTTGAATGAGTATATTGAAATACATTTTCTTGGAGACTTATCTGTGGGTTTTCATATAGTCACCAGCATCCGGTTCGATTTTGATATGTTTGTAAAACGAGCAAATCAAGATAAAGGACCTCGCCATAATATTTACTTGATCTCAGAATATCTGCATGCAAAAATTCATCAGCCTAACAGCCAAAGTTCTAACTTTATCAACAAAGCACTGTCCTTACTGGCAGCTCAGCCGGAGCATTGGGAATTAGCCGGTCAGCTTAGTGAAGAACTAACCGATAATGACGTAGTTTACTGTGTTGCCGAGGATATAGGATTACCCCTTGCAATTTTATGCAAATTCAAATCCAAAAAGCCTCGATTGTTGATGGGTGTGATGGCACCTAGTCGTAAGAGAACACAATATTTAATAAAAAGCCTAGGTCTTGATAATATCATTCAGATATTCGCTGTAAATGCTAAAAACAAAGCTGATTATCTTCAAAAATTATTGAATCTTTCTCAAGAAAGGGTAATCTTAATACCAGAAAAAACAGACGAGGCTTTTTTCAATCCAGCTAAAGGTAACATTCCTAAAACTAGACCATTAATTGCTAGTGCGGGTTTAGAGCAGCGAGATTATAAGACCTTGGCTGAGGCAATTCATGGTGAAGACATCAATGTCAAAATTTGTGCATTTTCCCCTAATGCATCGGACAAAACTCAGGTAAGTATGCCCGAACCTGTGCCTGAGAATATGGAAATTCGCTATTTTGAGTTTACAGAGCTACGCGATCTCTATCGAAGTGCAGATATCGTAGTTGTTAGTCTTCTTGAAAATGATTATTCTGCTGGTTTGACGGTACTAATGGAGGCTATGGCTTGTTGCCGGCCCGTTATCATCACCAAAAATGTGGGTCTTGCTAAAGATCTAGTTGACAAGGGACTAGTTATCGGAACAGAGCCAGGGGATGTCTTGGGCATGCGTACAGCTATCCAAGAACTCCTCTCTAACCCTGAAAAAGCATCAGCGCTCGCACAAAAGGCTTATGACTATTTCCTAGCTCACCACACCAGTGAGTACTATGTCAAATTTATGTCTGACATTATGAAGGAAATGACTCCTGATAAAGCATCTTCAAAAAAGAACTATTCGCTACGCTAGATAAATCGAAAGTACAACTTTATTTAAGGTCCTGTTGTTAGTAACGATAGGATCTTTTGTAGTAAGAGCCATATTTTCTATACACGAAAGTATCTTCTACAAAAAGAAAGATGCTTCTATCTACAGGAGATAAAAGAGCTGAATTTTCTAACTGATTTGATACAAATAAGGCGAATAAGTGAGACTTAGTTTAAGCCTCACTTATTCGCAAGCAATCAGAAACTTATATTTTCGCCGTGGCTCACTTTATCAGTAAATGGCTAAAGCCTTAGCACAACATGACCTGTGCGTGATGCAATCTGCTAGCTAATAGGCTGCTGTATCTAGCCAAAGTGAATCAATTCACGATCCATCCCCTGATTTTTAATCGTCTCCTTAAAATTTTCACAGGAGAGACCGTCACAACCTAACCAAGTACCCAAGACCCTTAAATCTTGATCAAATATCTCTTGTAAATAATCGAAGCTTTCATCAGACAGCTGGGGCCTCTTTGATAAGGTCCACATTTTTTTAATACCATCCCGAAAAGATTGAGGAACCAATGTTTTACGAACGGTGCTCAATATGGGTGCTTCTACCAGAAAATCACGCCATTCAGATTTACGCATCCGTGCACTAGAGACATTTTGAGCTTCTACATCGTGAGCCCAAACAGGTTTTTGTGTATAGCTTAGAAACGTGCAAATACGCTCTAACTCTAGTTGGGGATTACTAATGAGCCGTTCAAAAAACACTGGCATAACTTTACTTTTACCAAACCTATCAAAGTAGGGTTGGAGCTGCATACTGTACTTACTGTAATCAATTAGTTCAGGATACTCATGAATGGCTACGTTGATGTCAGTTTTCGAGGGAATGTTCCGCTGACTCCACTCATGAATATACTGGGAAACCAGCCTATCAATAGGATGGCGCATCACATAGATAAACTTTAAGTTCGCACTATCTGGAATATGCTGTTGAATACGTTCGAGCGTCTTAGGATAAGTAGGAAGTTTAGTATAGTGCGTACTAGATTCTCCATACAGGACATCAGTTTTCTCAGGTTTAAAGAGTGATTCATACCACTCAATACCTTTCCCATATTGTTCATCATCACTAAAAAAGTTAGGCTCTTTCAGCTCAGTCATAAAAATACCTGGCTGCAGCGCCAACTGCTCGTGAAGTGAGCTAGTTGCACACTTCATTGCGCCAATAACAAAAAAATTAGGAGGGTTTTTCATAATTACAACCATATTCATCCAAGGTTAAGATCCAATCGGCAGATATAAAAGAGTTGATATAGGCAGACAATTAAAAAATACGCTACTAATAAACTCCCACAACAAAAACACCTTAGATGCTGGGTGTTGCCTCAGATCGCTGAGTATCTTCTGATCAAGATACTGATTGATATTTACATTGGCGAGAAGACTAATCGAAAAATGAGTAAAAGTCAGATCAGGTCGATTTTCTTAGGTACTTTCGCTGAACGTCATTTATTTTCAGCAAAGATCGTTTTTCCCAAGAGGTGATACCCAATTTACGCGCCAAGAAATATGAAAGGACTAAACCGGGACCTAAGCGATTACTTCGGAATTGCAGCTTACCCCACCAGCTATGAATTTTCAAAAACAACTTATCAATTGCAGTCACATTGATAGGTGCTAAGCCACTAAGACTATAGCCTCGCTCAGCTAACATACTACCAATTCTGTTTTCAAGCAGCTGAATCTCTCGATCAGATTGCTTCTTTTTCCACTGATGAATTAGCTTTGGCTCTGGTAAAGCATAATCTGAGGAATTTACATAATCCAGCATCGCGGGATCATAATCAACACCGATAAAGCTACATATTTTTTTAAGCGTATCAACATAATTTACGATTAGATCTTCGTAAGCAATTTCTAGTTTTCGATCAGCGGGAATATTGTGACTAAACTCTTCCCAAAGTTTCTCAACTCTTATCCATTCCTCAACACCATGCCAGACATTACCCGCCCAGCCCATGCCAATACAGGAACGAGCTACGTCTCTACCATCTCTAACAATATGAATAAAGCGAGCATCAGGCCAAATTTTAAGAAGCCGATCAAAATGACGGTGAACTGTTGCACCGATAATTGGCTTGTCATCCCGCACCAGCCTTTGACACAAAAAACTATTAACCAATTCAGGATAAGTAAGATTAGTATCAATGGCAAATCGGCTATCCTGAAAAATCCGATGAGTTTCCAGCCAGGTGTAATAGCTATCTAGTTTAGGCCAATCACCATTATCCATACGGTCAACAGCATATTCAAACTCATTACACCAGGTAATCTTAGGGTGATAGTTGAGCATGAGACGTAGGAGAGTGGTTCCAGAACGTTCAGCTCCTACTAAGAAATATGGTTTAGAGACGGTTTTCTGCATTACGATGTTTAATTTAATACTACAGTTATTGAGAAGTTACACTGGGGAATTGGCTATGCTACCTACTTGGACAGTGTGGTTTTTCAAATGGAAAGATCGGCACAATCAAAAGCCTTATCAGACATAGCCAACAAATTCTTCATACTCATTTTTTAAATTTATAAGCTCAAAAAAATGATTCACAAGCACCGATCTAAAGCTTTTTCATTAGCCTGATAGCTCAAATTTAAAGACTAATTTTTTAGCCGTCTATACATTCTAAGAAAGGAGAAAGGCGTCAGCTAAGATTTTGATCAGAATCAGCCTAAGATTTATATTGCTTTTCTATGCAGCAGATTGTTTATATCTTCTCCGTAAACGAAGATGAATAGCTTGCCCGCTAGGACGAGCGCAAAGTGCTATTGTTAAATACATTGGCCAGTATAGATTTTCTTGATACATCAACATGCTCTC
>JBCDJC010000017.1:0-41058 GCA_038748225.1 Cyanobacteria bacterium P01_H01_bin.26
TCGCTGCTGCAAAATGCGACGATAGGCTTGGACCAATGACTTTGCTAACTGACCCTCTACTAGGGCGGCCTCGTCACGAGACTCGTAGGAAGAGGCTAATAAGGGCTGAACAGCGGGTTGCAAAAAAGTACTGGTCAATTCAGTAAAGAGTGCTTCGTCCCACGCCAGATTTGCCTCGTAGGCCTCGGGGGTAACCGTCAGGTGGGCTTTTGCCATACAACGAATCACGCTGCGTAGCGGGTAGAAAAGACACTGGGATGCCATGGCTAGCTCTTAGGAAAAATCAAAGGACAACGAATTGTTGTGCAGTATACGTCCCTATTTTTCCCTTTTGCAAATGTCCTGCGATAGATTTTTGCAGCGATATCGTCCTAGCCCCAGGCTATCTAGCTGCAAATATCGCTTGGCTCATATAGTTCAGGCCATACGTAATTCCAGAAAGCTCTATTTGGCAAAGGTTACAGGCGCAGCGAAGTGCTGAATGCATTCAACACTTCGCCATACAAAAAAAGCTGGTGAATCAACTTCACCAGCTCAAACGCCGTAGGTTATTGTGTTAGATCTGTCGCCAAAACCTAGGCGGGGTAAACCTGCAGTAGCTTACCAGCGAGGTAGCCATAACCAATGATAGGCTGGCTGCACTCATGCTTGACGGGGCCTATTTGGGCAACCGCAGCCACACCGTAGAGGCCAGCCGTTAGCTCAGCATCCTTGGCGGTTCCTGTCCAGGTTAGCTCGTACTCGTACTGGTCCTTGACAGTTTTGATCATGACGTCCACGTCTTTCTCAGTCGCCGCACCGCCAATACCTTCAAAAGCAAAGCGAACGTGGACCTCTGTACCCAGGCACATCAGCAAAGAGGTGAGAGGGCTTTTGTTAAATGTAACTTTGAGGCTAACGGAGAACTCTTCAGTATCAGCAACGATGTAAGGAGAGTTAGCAGGTGCAACGTCAAGTCCGATTTTAGAATCATCGCTTGTTCCGGCGATGGTTAAATCGCTCATCGAGAAAAAGCTGGGACCCAGAATGTTCTTTGAATAGGTTTCGGTTGCAGAGAACTGCTTAGTTGGTTGAGCGGTCATAAGAATGTCCTAATGATATTGTTTTGTCTGAATAACTCATACAAACTCAGCTCTTTTTTGGTTTTGTTTGTATGAGCTGTTCGGCACATTTACATCATGCTTGTTAATAGATTTGAGGCCATCACCCACGGGGGTACTCTTCTATTTCAATCAATTGCTTAAATAAACAAAGCTGGTGAAAAACTCACCAGCTTTGTCCCTATATGACAGGCTTTATACTATTGCTAGCCTGGGGGATTGCCTAGGCTAGACTGGTTGACTAAGCAGGGTAAACCTGGAGCAGCTTACCAGCGAGGTAGCCAAAGCCGATAATGGGCTGGCTGCACTCATGCTTGACAGGACCCACTTGGGCTACGGCAGCTACACCATATAGACCGGGAGTCAGCTTAGCGTCCTTGGGAGTCCCTGTCCACTTGAGTTCGTACTCATAGGTGTCTTTGACAGTTGTGAGCCAGACCTCTACATCTTCCTCAGCAGCAGCGCCGCCAATACCTTCAAAGGCAAAGCGAACGTGGATCTCTGTGCCCAGGCACATCAGCAGAGAGGTGAGAGGGCTTTTGTTAAATGTAACTTTGAGGCTAACGGAGAACTCTTCAGTATCAGCAACGATGTAAGGAGAGTTAACAGGTGCAACGTCAAGTCCGATTTTAGAGTCATCGCTCGTTCCGGCGATGGTTAAATCGCTCATCGAGAAAAAGCTGGGACCCAGAATGTTTTTGGAATAGGTTTCGGTTGCAGAGAATTGCTTGGTTGGTTGAGCAGGCATAGTTTTAACCTCATATGTGTATTTGGGGCTGAGTTATTAATGCAATTTCGACTTTTTGTTGCCGCTTAAATTACGTTTGTTGCTCAGCACATTTACATCATGCAGCCTGCATTTTCTATCGCCATCACCCCCCAGGGTACTATCAGAAACTGATTGATTTTTTGCTAATTAACGGTTTGGTATGGCAGCTTTTTAAGATAAGATTTCTACTCAAAAAGCGCCTCGACCGGGGTCAAGACGCTTTTTGAAAACTAATATGAAAGTGGCTAGCAAATGGTGATTGGAACCATTTAATGCCTAAGCGGATGCTGGATAAACGCTGACTTTTTTACGGTTTTTGCCTTTGCGCTCAAAGGTGACAACACCTTCTATAAGGGCGAATAGGGTGTCGTCACTACCGCGACCTACGTTTTCTCCAGGGTGATACTTGGTGCCACGCTGACGAATAATGATGTTGCCAGTTGTCACTGATTGGCCACCGTACTTCTTGACGCCGAGGCGTTTTGCATTTGAGTCGCGACCGTTACGCGTACTACCTGTACCTTTCTTATGAGCCATTGCTTAATCTCCGTGCTTACCTAAGTATAAACTGCTGGTCTAGCGGGTTTCTATTCTTCTTCACCGGTGGCAGAATCAGGGGCGTCGGCGGCAGTGACGTCGGCGGTGATAGTTTTGCCACCTACATTAATGGCATCAATCATCAATCGCGTCAGCTCCTGACGGTGCCCTCGCTTTTTGCGGGTCTTTTTCTTCGGCTTCATTTTATAGACGATGAGCTTTTTGCCCCGCAGGTGGCGCATTACCGTGCCGCTGACGCTGGCACCGTCCACAAGGGGCTGACCGATGCTGATGTCGTCACCATCATTGACAAGTAGCACCTTGTCGATGGTGATGCTGGCGTCTTCGTCGACCGCTAGGCGATTGATGTCGTAAAAGCGACCGGGCTCTACCCGTAGCTGGGTGCCGCTTGCTTCAATAATTGCGTATGCCATTGGTTCTTCCTTGCCGTACAGGTAGCAATTTTTGCTTCAAACCTGATCCGAGCAGATTTTTGCACAGAATCTAATCATGGTTAATTAGGGTGGTCTGTGTCAAGGGGAAACGGCATTTACAGTTTGTGACATGGTATTTGAGATCGGTTTTATCCTGATTGTCTGTAGAGTCGGCGTCTTAGGTATGTAAATCATGGTTTCCCATAGGCGAGGACTATTTCGGGCATATGTCAGATTTACTGATGTTGATGGCACAGCTGGCTGCTTCAGAACCCTTGAGCGGACCCGGTCCGAATGCTGATATTGCGCCGATGGCGAGTGCGGCTGTGAGCGCCGTCAGCCAGCTTAATCGGTTGGGACCGCTGCCAGCTGTACACATGGCCCTGACGCCTGAATTTTCTAGGGAGGTTGCGGTTCAGCAGCGGCAGAAACTCCTTCATCTGCAGCAAACGGTTCATCGGCCGACTGCCTTTGCAACTACGCCGCGGGCGCTTGAGGTGGCTCGCCGTCAGACGAGCCCAGCTGTGTCAGGTCCAAAGCCGGTGAGTGGCCCCCAGCTGTTTGAGCAGCGCTGGGCCGCGCTCAAGTCGGGGTCACTCTACACGCGGATCTCGCCCGAGAGCTTTCATGGTCAATGGGCCCAAGCGACCTATCAACCTACCTATGGTGAATGGCAGGGACTGCTGAAACAGGAGGCCGATGCGATCGCAGCCGGTCAGGGCAGCAATCGCCTTACCATTGTCGTCGGAGACTCCCTGAGCATGTGGCTGCCGCCGGAGCTGTTACCCCGCGATCGCTTCTGGCTCAACCAGGGAATTTCCGGAGATACCACCGGCGGTATTTTGCATCGACTTTCCGCGTTTGCCAATACCAACCCTGACACTATCCACCTGATGGCCGGTGTCAACGATCTCAAAAACGGGGCTAGCGATCAGGAAATCCTGACTAACCTCAACCAGATAATGGCGCGCCTGCGGCAGCAGCACCCCACAGCCCGCGTTGTGGTGCATTCGATTTTGCCGACACGCCGGGCAAATATCCCCAGCCATCGCGTGCGCGCCCTCAACACCCGCATTGCCCAGCTGACTGACTATCACCGCCTGGACTACCTGGACCTGCACCCCAGCTTTAGCAACAATACCGGCAATTTGCGCCAGGAACTGACCACCGACGGACTGCACCTCAACCGTCTGGGGTATCAGGTCTGGCAGCTGGCCCTGCTACAGGTGTAGCCCCAATTGGCACAAATCAGGCCAGCGTTCTGCAATAGCGCTTCCCAACTGACCAATCCGACCCGTAGAATATAGGGCCAAGGTCAAACCCATAAGCAAGCGCCTACATGAAATCCTATCTGGCTGCAGCGTTGCAGATGACCAGCGTGCCTGACCTGAGGAAAAATCTTACCCAGGCAGAAGAGCTGATTGATCTCGCCGTTCGTCGCGGAGCCGAGTACATTACCCTACCGGAGAACTTTGCTTTTCTCGGTGATGAAGCGGGCAAGTTAGCTCAGGCCGCCGACATTTGTAACGCCAGTGAGAAATTTCTCAAAACCATGGCCCAGCGCTATCAGGTTACCCTCCTAGGGGGTGGCTACCCGGTACCCACCAACGATGGCAGAATTTACAATACGGCGCTGCTAGTCGATACCAATGGCGATGTACTGCTGCGCTACGCCAAGGTGCATCTTTTTGATGTCAATCTACCCGATGGCAACACCTATCAAGAATCTGCCAGCGTCACCTCAGGCGAACAGCTACCGTCCGTTTGTCAGACCCGTGATCTAGGTACTCTGGGCATTTCTGTTTGCTATGACGTGCGCTTTCCAGAGCTGTATAGACATTTATCTCAGCTGGGAGCAGAGGTGTTGACCGTGCCTGCAGCCTTTACGGCATACACCGGCAAGGACCACTGGCAGATACTGCTCCAGGCACGAGCTATCGAAAATACCTGCTACATGATTGCGCCAGCCCAAACCGGGTTTCACAACAACATTCGCCAGTCCCACGGCCACGCCATGATTGTTGACCCCTGGGGAATTGTGCTAGCAGATGCCGGCCAAGATGTGGGAATGGCCATTGCCGAAATCACTCCGTCCCGCCTCGGCCAGGTGCGGCGACAGATGCCATCTTTGCAACATCGGGTGTTTGCATGACGCTGCAGGTTGTGAATTTTATTTTAAGAAAAGCGATAAACACGCTCGTAATGAGCTAATGGCACTGAGCTAACTCATGTAGAGTAAACAGGATGAGTAAGTTTCTGCAGTCCGTATGATCGATCTAACCGGTGTGCTGTCAGGCATGGGGAGTAGGCTGATTCTATTAGCCGAAGTCAACGAAGCTGAGCTAGGCCCGCTCGTCTTAGCCAGCGTATTGCTAAGCCTGATTGTTATTTTTTTAGCAGCCAAGCTTGGTGGAGAGCTTTGTGCTCGGGTGAATCTGCCATCCGTCCTCGGTGAGCTGGTGGGCGGTGTGGTTGTAGGGGTGTCGGCCCTCAATCTAATCGTTTTTCCAGAGGGAGCCGAGCCGATTCATTCATTTCTAATGGATTTTGTCCAGCTGACCGCCCATTTAGATGGAGAAGCGCTACTGAGCGTCTTTCAAGGCGAGAGCGAGGTCATTTCTGTTCTGGCTGAACTCGGTGTCATCATACTGCTGTTTGAAATTGGGTTAGAGTCTGACCTTAAAGAGCTTATTCGCGTCGGACCGCAGGCCGCTGTGGTTGCCGTTGTTGGTGTGGTTGTGCCGTTTGTAGCTGGCACCGCCGGTCTAATTGCTGTCTTTGGTATAGATACAATTCCAGCTGTGTTTGCTGGCGCTGCGCTAACAGCGACCAGTATTGGTATTACCGCCAAGGTCCTAGCCGAGCTGCAGACCCTCAGCTCCCGAGAAGGGCAAATCATTATTGGTGCCGCTGTTCTGGACGATGTGTTGGGGATTATTGTTCTGGCAGTTGTTGCGAGCCTGGCTAAAACCGGTGAAATTGAAATCACCAACGTCATTTTTCTGATTATTGGTGCAGCCGTCTTTTTAGTCGGGTCTATTTTAATTGGACGCTTACTGAGCCCGATATTTGTCAGTGTTGTCGATCAGATGAAAACCCGAGGTCAGGTGCTGATTAGCTCCCTGATTTTTGCATTTGTGCTGTCCTATATTGCGGCGGCCATCCAGCTAGAAGCGATTTTAGGCGCCTTCGCTGCCGGTCTGATTTTGGCTGAAACCACCAAACGCAAGGAGCTAGAAGAGCAGATTAGCCCGATTGCCGACATGCTGGTGCCCGTATTTTTTGTAACCGTTGGGGCCCACACCGATCTCAGCGTTCTCAATCCGTTTAACCCGGCTAACCGTGAAGGGTTAGTGATTGCCTCATTTTTGGTTGTCATCGCCATTCTAGGTAAGGTGGTTACCGGTTTTACCATCTTTGGCCAGGATGGTGTCAATCGTCTGGCCATCGGTGTCGGTATGATTCCTCGGGGAGAGGTGGGCCTTGTTTTTGCTGGTGTTGGTGCTGCTAGCGGTGTTTTATCTGAATCTTTGGATGCTGCCATTATTGTCATGGTGATTGTGACTACGTTTGTGGCTCCTCCCCTGCTGCGTATTGTCTTCAATAGTGATGGCGATGATCCCAACTGTCCCGCCGATGCTAAGTCACCCCAGGAAATGGCGGAAGCCGCCGCAGACTAAGATTTTTTGTGGATGATTAGGGATAGCTGCCGCGCGCTATGGGCGAGGGATACCTTGGTGCCCTGGCGGGGTACTGTCAGCCGGGGTAAGGATTTTTGCGGACAACAGCAGTAACAACCTGTAGAAATCAGGGTGGCTTGGCTGTGACGCTGTCAGACAGCATGCCTGCTGCGTTGCTGCGGACAGATATGATGTCTCAAAGCATTGAGCTATGTCGCCAATGTGGTCTGCTCCAGTGCATCAGGATATTTGCGATAGCTGTGTGAACACTGTGGTGCAAGGCTGATTTTGTTCCATGGTCCTTTGGATAGTTAACCTGTCACGTAAAGTTGCGTATTATGACTGAAAAGTTTTGGGGAAGACTAAAATCTATCAAAAATCCCATTAAACTCTAATCAGCGTAAAATCATTCTCTAAGCGTTTTCCCATGGCAAAATTCCTTCAAATGCCCGTCCAGACTGGAAAAATTGGTGTTTTTGATAGCGGTGTTGGAGGATTGACGGTATTACGGGAGATTATGGCCCATCTTCCGGCTGAATCACTTCTTTACTTTGGGGATACGGCTCGTGTTCCCTATGGCGACCGCTCCCAGGCTGAATTGCTACGCTTTGTGCGGGAAATTATTACTTGGATGCAGGGGCAGGGCGTCAAGATGGTGGTAATGGCCTGTAATACCAGCTCTGCTCTGGCTTTAGAGGTTGTCCGGGCGGAGTTTGACTTACCTATTCTAGGGATTATTTTGCCGGGAGCCCGAGCTGCGGCCAAGTCCGGGCAGCGTATTGGGGTCATTTCTACGGTGGCGACGGCGAAGAGTAATGCCTACAGGCAAGCAATCTTGGAAGCTTCCCCCAGGGCTCAGGTTTGGCAAGTGGGCTGTCCTGAGTTTGTGCCTTTAATTGAAAAAAGCCGAATTGATGATCCCTATACCCGAGCGGTGGCCACCGATTATTTGAAGCCCCTGATGGCGGCTAATATTGACACGCTGGTATACGGCTGCACCCACTACCCACACTTAGCCCCGCTGATGAATCAGATTTTACCGCCATCGATTACGGTGGTGAATCCGGCTAAGTTCTTGGTGGCTGCTATGGCTAAAGAATTGGACCTGCTGGGATTGCGTAGCAGTCAGTCCGACCCCCAGTTAGATTTTTATGTCAGTGGTGATGCCGCTCAGTTTGCTGAGGTATCTAGTCAGTGGTTAGGATTTGTGCCTGAGGTGCAGACCGTCGATCTGACAACGTTGGAACAGCTTGAGATCGCACCTCTAGTCGGCCATTCATAATCCTCAATAAACCGAAGAGCGGGGGTAGCATGCTACCCCCGCTCTTCGGTTTGGCCTAAAGCGACTATGCCTAGACAGCCAGTGCTGCCAGCACCTTGTCATGGATTTCGCCGTTGCTAACGATCACGCCCTGGGTATCCACAAAGCGGGGTTCCTTAGAGAAGTCTAAGGTCTTGCCATGCATGTCGGTGACCTTGCCACCGGCTTCTTCAATGACGATTACACCGGCCGCGTGGTCCCAGATCTTTTCGCGATAGTCAGGGTACTTGGCGGAGGGTAGCCGTAGATAAAGAACGGCGTTGCCGGAGGCCACCGCACCGTATTTGGCCTGGCTGTCCATGCGGATGGACTCAGTGGTGATACCGGCCGATTCGGCAATGCGGGCATGGAGTGCCTGGTCTCCGTGGGCAACACTTTCCACAAAGCGGAAGTGCTCGGTATCCGAGGAGGACGTAACGGAAATCTTTTCAGGGTTGCTGCCATCAAGGTCCATCATCATCGCCCCTTCACCGCGTACGGCCACAAATAAAATGCCGGAACGATCGCCGAGGGTAAGGGCAGGACAGCCAAGCACACCGACTTTGATTTCACCATCTTCCACCATGGCTAGGGCAACGGCATATTGGTCACCGCGCAAAAAACCCTTGGTGCCATCGATGGGGTCTAGGGTCCAGTAGCGAGGGCTGACATCGCCGTTGCCCTGGTCGATCCAGCTGGGAACCTGGGCATCGGTGGCCTCAGGCAGTACCGCCTGTACGTAGTGGGTGACCTTGGCAAGCCGATCGGCCATCTCAGGCGTTCTCAGGTCGTCTGCGTCTTCTTCTCCAACGATGGGATCTTTGGGGAATGCGTCCTTTAGCATTTTGCACACGATGGCCTGGGCCCCAAAGTCGGCTACGGTCACCGGGCTTTTATCGGACTTTTCAATGGCTTCGGGCACCATCTCGGCCCGCACTTTTTCACATATGGTGGCAGCGGCTTGAACAGCTGCGATCGCAATTTCTTTTTCCTTTTCGTAGGCCATAGTCAATAACGATAAGAATTAAAATGAATACAATCAGTCTCAATACAGTCTAACGACCGCTATCTCTCCATTCCGTAGAGAATTGATAAACTTGGCTAAAGATAGTGCTTGATCCAGGCGCGGGTGCCAAAGTGCTGACAGCTGAGGGCCGCTACCTGACTGGCCCGAGCTAGGGCCGCCAAAAAATCTCCAGCCCAGCTATGGCAAAATGCCCCATGAAAAATATCCCCTGCTCCCAGGGTATCCACCACGGTGGTCGCGGGCACAGCCAGCTCCCTTAGGGTGCCCTGGTCACTGACCACAATGGGTAGTTCGCCGTGGGTAATGGCAATATGGGGTACCCCCAGACTCTGTAGATAGGTCAGTGGTGCCAGGGAAATCGGCGGCTGAAAATTTGCCGAAGCAATCACCACGGTGGCCAGGGCCAGCACCTGCTCAAACCCCGGTTTCCAGCTACCCGCATCCACCACAATTGGAATACCCAAGCGTTGGGCTGTCATTGCCACCTGTCGACTGAGCTCCATTTGGTGACCGTCCACCAGCACGATATCTTGAGCTACTGGACCGCTCAACAGGTCAGTAAAATCCACCGCCTGTCCCCCCACCTGGAGCCCCATGGCATTACGGGAGATCACCGCCCGCTCCCCCGATGATTGGGAGACCACAATCGAGGAAACCGGTGGCGGTTCCTGGCGCTGGGGCATTAAATCCAGAATGTTCACCCCCGTTTGCTCCATATCCTCCCGCAGCAGCGCTGTTACCGGATGCTGCCCAACCGCTGCCATCACCGTGGCCTGGCCCCCCAGCGCTGCAAAGGCTACGGCGGCATTGGTGGCAGGGCCACCCGCTGCCATCAGGGCCGTCTCGGCCACCAGCTTTTCATTTGCTTGGGGGGGACGCTGCGCCTGATAGATACAGTCCAAGGTCATCAGACCAACAAAGAGTCCACGCATACAATAAGCTCAACAAATATCATCTCTAAACTAAGGTTTAATACTGTCCAATGAGTAGTGAGAGTGTGACCGGCACCCTGTATCTTGTGGCCACCCCCATCGGTAATCTGGAGGATATTACCTTTCGGGCTGTTCGTATTCTCAAGGACGTCGATCTGATTGCGGCGGAGGACACCCGCCATACTGGAAAACTGCTCCACCATTTTCAGATTGCAACACCGCAGCTGAGCTACCACGAGCACAATGCCCAAGCACGGATTCCGCAGCTCGTGGAGAAACTACAGACGGGGCAGTCGGTGGCCCTGGTCAGCGATGCGGGGATGCCGGGAATCTCGGATCCTGGCTATGGTCTAGTGTGTGCCTGTGCCGAGGTGGGTATTGCCATCAGCCCCATTCCGGGGCCCGCCGCTGTGATTAGCGCCGTTGCCGCTTCGGCGCTACCGTCGGATCGCTTTACCTTTGAAGGGTTTTTGCCAGCCAAAGGTAAGGGGCGGGCTGACCGTCTGGGGCAGCTGGCCACAGAGCAGCGCACCATGGTGCTGTACGAGAGTCCCCACCGGCTGCTAAAAACGTTGAGCGATTTGCAAACGCATCTCGGCCATGACCGGCGGGTTACCGTCGCTCGAGAGCTGACCAAGCGCTATGAGGAATTTTGGCGGGGGACGGTGGGTGAGGCGATTGAGCACTTTAGTGTGACTGAGCCGAGGGGGGAGTTTACGGTTGCGATCGCAGGCCATGTCGCCCCACCCCAGACTATGTCTGAAACCGACCTGCTCCAGCAGCTAGAGAGCCTCATGACCCGAGGTCTATCCCCTTCTAAAGCTAGCCGTCAGCTAGCCCAGGAAACCGGACTCCCCAAACGCGATATTTATCAGCTCAGCCTCACTATCAAACAGGATAAAGCGTGAGGATAAACTACCCCTGTGGCAGGACAAACCAATCTTCCCAGCTACAGTCGCGGCCTGGAAATGCGACCGACTCAAACGGCCACCGGTCCTTCAGCCACTGTCTGACATCGGCAAATAAGCGCTCTTCTAAGCCCCCAGCCAGCTCACTCTGGCGCGCCCACAGTAGCGCTAGCGCGTCATAGCCCTGACGGTCCGATGGATAAAAGTATACGCAACCCAAACAGCGGCTTTCATCCAGGCTCATCATGGTGTAAGCAAACGAGGTGCGGCGCTGAAACTCTTTTTGATGCCAGCCCAGGTCAATGAGATCCTGTTCTAGAGAAAGCCCATCTGGCCAGGTGCTAGGGGGAGGAAAAACACCCTTAAGATGATCCGCGCTGGTGATAACCGCGTCGAAGTCTTTGACAACATCATTGACCGTTAGCATTCGCAGACGATACGCCTCCGTCTCAAATGCCGCTGGCACATCGAACTCCTTTGGGACCAAGTGTTGAACCATGGTTTTATTTCAGCCTTTGTTCAAGCGATTGAAAATCGCGGTTGATTTCGACCCACAAAGATTTATTTAGCGGGTCGGTTTTGAGGGCTTTGTCCAGGTAAATTCGAGCTTTGTTCAACTGGCCCTGGCCGATTAGCTCACGACTCCAGCGCTGGTAGGTGATGGCTTGCCACTGGCGCACTTCCGTATCGTGGGTAATGCGCTGGGATAAGCCTTCTACCAGTGCGATCGCACGGGGATATTTCTTTTGCCTGAGCAGCTCCTGCAGCTGCCGATAGGAATCCTGCTTGAGCTTTTGCTCATGGTCCGACAGCCCCGGATTTGTCTGTACGGGGCTAGGCGCATCGACGGCCTGGTCATCGTTGGGAGCTGCTGCCGCCTCATCCGCCATCTCATTATCTGGCTGCAGCAGCTCTAGCAGCGCTTCATAGGCTTTTGTAACTTTGATAAACCGATCCTGGGCTCGCTGATCGTCTGGATTTACATCCGGGTGATATTTGCGCGCCAGCTTACGATAGGCGTCCTTGACATCGGCAAAGGATGCCCCCGTTCGTAACCCCAATGTTCGATAATAATCAGCTAACCCCATGGCACCAAAGACCAGAATTGCTCCAGATTCTGCCATTAAAACGCAGAATTTGGCCAGTCGGCACAATGGTTACACACGTTCCTCAATCACCCGATCAATCAGACCGTATTCCTTGGCTTCCGCCGCCGACATAAAGTTATCGCGGTCTGTATCCTTCTCAATCCGCTCAAGCGTTTGGTCTGTGTGTTCGGCCATCAGGCTATTTAACCGGTGTTTGAGCTGCACGATGTGGTTAGCTTCAATCTCAATATCCGTCGCCTGTCGTTGCCCGACACCCCCCATGGGCTGGTGGATCATAATGCGGGAGTGGGGCAGGGCCAGCCGTTTGCCAGGCGCCCCGGCACATAGCAAAAAGGACCCCATGGATGCGGCCAAACCGACGCAGATAGTCACAACTTCGGACTTGATGTAGCGCATCGTGTCATAGATGGCCATGCCCGCGGTGACCGAACCACCGGGGGAGTTGATGTAGAGATAAATGGGCTTGGTCGGATCGTCCGAATCGAGGTATAGCATATAGGCCACAATGGCGTTGGCAATGCCGTCTGTGACTTCTTCAGTCAGAAAAATAATCCGCTCGCGAAACAGCCGTTCATAAATGCTGATCCACTGCTCGTAGGTACCGCCGGGAAGACGATAGGGAACGCTGGGAATACCGATAGGCATGGGTTTATCAGAAGGTAAGGGGTTGGTGGTTCAGTTGAAGCGAGGGCATCTCAAAATTAAGCGGGCTGGGCAATTACCCGGTCAATCAGACCATAGTCAATGGCCTCCTGGGGCATGAGATAAAACATGCGCTCCATGTCCTTATGGATGGTCTCGGGGGTCTGACCAGTGTTGTCGCTCAATAGCTGGGTAATCAGTGCCGTTTTACCGAGCACCTCATCGGCGTTTAGCTCAATGTCAGTGGCCTGGCCGCGGGTGCCGCTGTAGGGATGCATCAGTGCAATGGATGAATTGGGCAGGCTAGAGCGCTTGCCCTTGGTCCCGCACGATAGCAGTACGGCGGCCATACCCACAGCCTGTCCCATGCAGATTGTGATCACGTCTGACTTGATGTGGCGCATGGTGTCATACACGGCCAAACCGGCGGTAATGGACATCATGCCGGCTGAGCCATCGGCCATACCGGCCATGACCGGATCACCCAGGGAGTTGATATAGAGATAAATCGGTTTACCTGGATCGTCAGAGTCCAGGTAAAGCAGGGCCGAAATCAGCGAATTGGCCACCCCGTCGGTCAACGGCTGGTTCAAGAACAGAATCCGTTCTTGGCTCATGCGGGTGTAGATATTTACCCAGGACCACTGTCGGCTACCGGGCAGGTTGTAGGGGACTCGGATGGGACGTTCTACAGACATGACTAACTAATTCCCGCTGGAATTTGCTTAGGGAGTTCCTTGGTGCTAGCCAATACCCGGTCAATCAGGCCGTACTCTTTGGCCTCTTCAGGGGTGAGGTAAAACATGCGGTCCGTGTCCTTCTGCAGCTTTTCCGGGGTTTGTCCGGTGCAGTAGGACAAAATATCCAGGGTGGCCTGCCGGTTGGCGAGTACTTCCTTGGCGCGAATTTGAATGTCGGTAGCCTGGCCGCGAGCACCGCTGCGGGGCTGGTTGAGCACGATGGTTGCGTTGGGTAGACTGGCCCTAGAGCCCTTGGTACCCGATGCCAAAATCATGGACGCTGTACCCATGGCCTGGCCAATACAGATGGTATGGACCGGTGGCCGGATGTAGCGCATGGTGTCGCAAATGGCAAAGGCTTCGGTTTCAAAACCGAGGGCATCACCCGTATACCAGGATGTGCCGGTGGAGTTGATGTAAAAATAAATTGGCTTTTCGGGGTCATCAAACTCTAGGTAGAGCAGCTGGGCGATGATTAGCCGCGTCACATCCATGCCCATCTGCCGCTTGTAGTCGTCTGACGATACCAGGGGCGTACCCAGATAGACAATCCGCTCTTTGAGGAGAAGTGATTGTAAATCGGGTGGTGGGGTGCGAAAAGCGGCGTCACCGCCATAGTAAGGAGCCTGTACGGCTTTGATATTAGAACTCATAGACCCAGTTAGTCCTCTGCGGTGTCAGCTGTTCACCGTTTAACATTTTTATACGACAGCCTGTGATGTCACAGGCTACTGACGCCTAGTGTAACTTGCTCTGAACAAGCTCGCAGGCCCAGGGCTTGGGGGATACCCGCCCATGCCCTGGGTGGTAAAAACTGGGCTGATGATACGCCACTCGTGAGAACCGTACCACGCTTGTTTAGGAATTATCGATTGGGGGTTGTAGCTCTGATCTGATATCTATGCAAAAAGTGAGATCGCAGTGTGCCACACATCATTTTGATAGGCGGCAGCTCGCTAAAATTAGGGCATTACTGTGAGGAACTATGCCTCGGGTTCAGGCATTTGGGGACAGCGCATCTGGCCGATATTCAAAACTATCTAACAGAGCCACCATTGGCAGGAAAATCTATGAACGTTAACGTGCAGTGGTCCATTAGCGATCGCAACCTAGATACCGCTCGAAACAACCAGCGACATCTGGCCATTGCGGTGCAGGCGGCCGGCAGCGAGCGCCCTCCCCTAAATCTGTGCCTGATTCTCGACCAAAGTGGCTCCATGGGCGGTACCCCAATCAAAACAGTCCGCACGGCTGCTAAAAAGATCATCGATAGTCTGTCCCCCCAGGATCGGATCTCCGTTGTGTCCTTTGATCACAAGGCCCAGCTGGTGGTACCCAACCAGGCGGTCACGGACCCCGATGCGATTAAACAGGCCATTAAGGGGATCCGGGCCGGTGGCGGTACCGCCATCGATGAAGGTCTCAAGCTCGGTATCGAAGAGGTGGCCAAGGGTAAAACAGGTACCGTTTCTCAAATTTTTCTTTTGACCGATGGTGAAAACGAACATGGCGATAATGATCGCTGTCAAAAGCTGGCTCAGCTGGCCGTCGGCTACAGCGTTACTGTTAGCACCCTGGGCTTTGGCGAGCGTTGGAATCAAGATGTCCTAGAGCAGCTAGCCGATGCGGGCAACGGCAGTCTGGCCTATATTCAATCCCCTGATACGGCTATCCAGGAATTTAGCCGTTTGTTTAGCCGGGCCCAGTCCGTGAGCCTGACGAATGCCTATCTGGTACTGACGCTGCAGCCCCAGGTGCGCCTGGCTGAGCTTAAGCCTATTGCCCAGGTACTGCCCGAAACCATCGAACTAGACGTTCGCCGCGAAGGCGAGCAGGCCATCGTCCGGCTGGGGGATTTGATGACCAATACCCCCCGCGTTATCCTTGCCACCCTATATATTTCTCAGCTGCCGGTGGGGACCCATGCCATCGCCTATGCTGAAATTCAGTATGACGATCCTGCTTTCGGTAGTTCCCTTTCCACCGATAGAGCCATCATCGATGTGACTGCTCAGACTCCGTACCAGCCCCAGACGGATCCCGAAGTGCAGCAGTACATGTTGACCCTGGCCAAGTATCGCCAAACTCAGATTGCTGAAACCAAGCTACAGGCGGGCGATCGCACAGGAGCCATTACCATGCTCCAATCTGCTACCCAAACGGCTATTCAAATGGGGGACAAAAACGCTGCCACTGTTCTTCAGGAGAATGTTACGCAGCTACAAACCGGTCAGGATTTGACGGAAAAAGCTAAAAAACGTACTCGAATTGCATCTAAAACAACTTTGCAATAGTCAACTATGCACCGTCGCTATCTGCTCAAAGCGATCCAATGCGGCTTGGCGGGCAAAGCAGGTGACACTGCCGCCTACAAGGCAGCCGCACTGGGTACGCCTGCCTATGGAGATTTAGATCAAAGGTTGGCCACATTGGCGAATCCCCTCCCTGAGATCACTGTAGATGCTTTGCGATCAAATCCGTCTGGCAGCTTTGGTGACAGTCTTGCCCAGTTTCTTCAAGGCAATTGTATTCAGCCTCTCATCCTGGCTAAAGAAACTCGCATCGAACTGCAAGACTCTCCTATTTTGGCTATCCGCTACCCTATTCTCCATGATGCCTTCCATGTGCTTCTGGGATTCGATACTAGTCTGGTAGGAGAATTGGCCGTCTGGTCTTTTGTTGCCGCTCAACACTATAGTCCGGCTTATGAGCGGGCTGCTTTTATCGGTCGATGGTTTACTCGACTGTTAATGCCATGGCAATGGCAGCGATTGAACGCTTATGAACAAGTAGGTAGAACGTTGGGGAAACAAGCGACTTGTATTATTGCTCAGCCTTTAGAGGTGTATTGGAGTATGCCTTTACAAGATGTGCGGCAGCAATTTGACCTTCCTCTTAGGGGATGGACATCTTTTATAGAAGGGGTTAGCGGCAGCTTTTAGTCTTTGGTTGAGGGCGAAAAGGGTTGCTCAGGACTTTCCCTCCTGAAACCTCCCGGATCTGGGGACCTCAATGTCCCCAGGCCCCTCGCACATGAGTATTTAGGTCGATGGCTCCAATACTTGCATGGGGGCTGGTGGGGTGGTTACGCTGTTCCGCATTCGCTCCACACCGTAAAAGGGCGGTGATCCTTTTTGGGTTCAGAGGCTTTCTCCTAACAGAGCATTTTTAGGGGAGAAAAAATTACTTGAAGTTGGATGAGATAACCTATGCTTTTTTAATTTTCTGTGACACGTCACAGAAAATTAAAACTCACCTCGCCAAAACTCCCCTTATCCGCAAACCGAGATAGCGCAATTATTTTTAGGGGGTTGTAGGGTGGCCTTCCCACCCTGCTCAGGGGGGTGGGGAACTCGAAGGGACCCCAAGCAGCCGGTTTTGCATCTAATCCAGCCCATTGAGCGCAAAACTCTAAACCGCTTTACCGATCGCCCTCAGCCAACTTTGCTATTTGTCCAAATCTTCTGGTACGAGCGTCGTAGGCGATATCCCACCCCAAGCTCCGTAGGCGATTTGGAATAACTTGACTACTTCAGAAAGGTAGCTCGGAGGAGCCCCACGCAGGATTTACATCATTCGAGATAACCTTAATCCCAACTCCTCAAAACCCACCTATGCAAATAACCCACCACCCCCTCACCTTTCATAAAAAAATCCCCCTCACCATCAGCCGCGGCACTCGCTCCCAATCCACTAACCTCTTCATCCAAATCACCGCCGATAACATCACTGGCTATGGCGAAGCCACCCCCTTTTCCATTGGCGATCAAACCCAAACCACCGAAACCATCACCCAAGACCTAGACCGCATTACCGACGGTATCTCCCTCTACTATCCCCTCGATCGCCAAATCATTGAAGAAAGCCTTGACCAAATCGCCCCCTGCTCTGCTGCCCGCGCTGCCATCGACGTTGCCCTCTGGGACTGGCTGGGTAAAAAAGCGGGTTTGCCCCTGTGGCAGCTGTGGGGCCTAGACTGTCAGCGCATTGGCCCAACCGCTGTCACCGTTGGGATTAGCTCGCCTGAAGGGGCTTGCGATCGCATCCAACGATGGCATAACGACTACTCCGATCTCCGCTCCATCAAAATCAAGCTGGGCAGTCCGGCCGGCATCACCGCCGACCAGGCCATGTTCAGCGCCCTGCAGTCTGAATTTCGCCCCCACGACAAAATCAGCATCGACGCCAATGGTGGCTGGACCCTCAACGATGCCAAAACCATGGCCACCTGGCTAGCAGAGCGCGGTGTCACCTATCTAGAGCAGCCCCTACCCGTCAGCGCCAACCACCAGCTGGCCGAGCTAAAACACCACTCGCCGCTGCCCATCTTTATCGACGAAAGCTGTTTTACCAGCCGCGACATTGTGCCCCTGGCTCCCCATATCGACGGCATCAATATCAAACTCATGAAATCAGGTGGTCTCACCGAAGCCCGCCGCATGATCCACACGGCCCGTGCCTGCGGCCTTAGCATTATGTTTGGCTGCTATTCTGACAGCACCCTATCCAACACCGCCCTCGCCCAGCTATCTCCCCTGGCCCATCACCTTGACCTTGATAGCCACCTCAACCTCAAAGACGATCCCTTTACAGGTGCCAAGCTAGCCATGGGCCGTCTGATGCCCAATCAACGGCCAGGATTAGGTGTAGAGAAACAATCCTAGGCAAATACCCCAATTAGCGTGGCAACCCCACCGATCACCATTAGTCCAGCGGGCATAAACTTTTTCGTCTTGATCAGACGGATGATAAACACCACCACCAAGACCAGCGTCACAATTTTCACCACCCACAGACCGCTGGCGATACCTTGTGCTGCTCGCAAAACTCCGATTAGCAGCAATAGTCCACTAACAATGCCAGAAATTAGGGACGGTTTGCTGCGAGCTGTCAGGTAGCCAATGATGCCACCGACAATGGCGAGGATGCCATAGATCAGTGCGATGATAAGTCCTAATGACATAGAGCGAAAAAATGAATGAACTCGGGAACGCACTCAGCATAGAGACGGCTGCCCAGTGTCAGCTACAGGTAGTCTCGCTCTTACTCTATCAGGCCGTTCTCGACGATGACGTCGGTCAAGCATTTTTGTCTCTATTAGATACATTGAATAATAATAAGGGGGTACCCAATGAACGGTCCCACTGCTTATCTGCCTATGGCCACTGGTTTCAAACCCTGGCCCGCACGGGTAAAAGCTGGGGCGACTATATCTTCGATCGACTGCTCCTGGCTGATAATGCGTTCACCCAGGCTTCCCAGTACTGTCCGCTAGCTGAGCTATCGACTCCTCTGATTACGGCTGCTCGCCACGATCTGCAGATTCTCCAGGGGCTATACACCCTACCCCCAGGCCATATCAGCCAGTGGGTGCAAACTGCCTGTCAGCTATCCACAGCGCCCGTGGAATGGTCACTTTCTACCGCTCCTTTGAGGCTCAGTCTACCTGCAAACTGGGCAGATGCGATTTCTGAGCTGGTGGCCTACTATCAGCGGCAAGGCACGGGGCAGTTGGGTCAGTTTTGTGGTTTTCGCTGGCACCAGGGTAAATTGTTGGGACTGTCGCAACCCGACCCTATCCGGTTAGATCAGCTAGCGGCCTATGACGCCCCCAAAGCCACCTTGGTAAAAAATACTGAGTTTTTGCTGACGGGTTTTAATGCCCTCAATGTTTTGCTATATGGCAGTCGGGGCTCTGGTAAATCGTCCCTGGTTAAAGCTCTGCTGAATGAATATGCCCATCGTGGGCTGCGTTTGATTGAGGTCGCCAAGGCAGACCTCCATGACTTGCCAGTCATTGTGGAACAGCTGCGTCACCATCCGCAAAAGTTTGTTGTTTTTGTCGACGATCTTTCGTTTGAAGAGGACGATGATGCGTTTAAGGCCCTGAAGGTGGTGCTAGAAGGTGGCATCACTCGACGCCCTCAAAATGTGGTGGTTTATGCCACTTCTAACCGCCGCCATTTGGTGCGAGAATTTTTTGCCGACCGGCCTCGGCCCAGCGATGCGGACGAGCTAAAGTCCTGGGATACGGTCCAAGAAAAGCTCTCGTTTAGCGATCGCTTTGGTCTGACCCTGACGTTTGAACCGGCCGATCAGCCGACCTATTTGGAGATTGTGCATCATCTGGCGCGGCAGGCTGATGTTAAATTGCCGCTAGACGATTTGGACTACCGTGCCAAACAGTGGGCCACGCGCCACAATGGCCGATCGGGCCGCAGCGCCCGACAGTTTATTGACTTTCTATCGGCGGATTTAGCCTTGAATAAAGGGAGATAGCAGCATGGGTAGGCTGGGGCGTTGGGGGTTGGGGTTAGTGGCCGTGGTGAGTGTGGGGGGTGCAATCGCATCCATCACCAAACTTATCCATGACCAAACCCGCATCCACACCGTCCAGCTTGCAACAGGGGGTCCCACAGGGGAATACTACGCCTTTGGCCAGGCCATTGCCCAGGTTGTCGAAGCCAATGAATCTAAAATTCGGGTAGAGGTGGTCGAATCCCCCGGCTCCGCCCAAAACATGGATGACATCCACAGCCACAACGTTGATTTTGCCTTGGTACAAAACGACACTCCGGTGCAGCCCAATGTGCGCGCCATTGCCCAGCTCTATCCCGAAATGTTTCACCTGATTGCGGCCAAGGACGCCAACATCAATACCCTTACAGACCTACGGGGCAAGCGCGTTGCCCTGATGCCCGAAGGCAGCGGTTCCTACAATCTGTTTTGGCCCCTCAGCCAACACTATGGCCTCACCCAAAACGATTTCCAATTTCGTCCCATGCCTGCCACCGAGGCCCATCTCGCCCTCCAAGCAGGCAGCGTCGATGCCCTATTTCGCATCATTGGCCTGGGCAATAGCAGCGTTACCGAGCTGCTGGCCACCAACCAGTTTGAACTGGTGCCCATCGATCAAATTGGGGCACTACAGCTGACCCAGCCCTACCTCAGGTCCACCGTTATCCCCAAGGGCAGCTACGATGGCGGTGCTCCCATCCCATCCCAAGATTTACCCGTTGTCGCCGTTAGCGCGCTGCTCATTGCCAACGTCGATGTCAATCCCGATGTAGTTAAGGCCATCACTCGTATTCTCTATGAACATCGCAATGAGCTGATCCGCGTCAACCCTCGCACCGCCAATATCCAGTCACCGGAGGTTAGCCAAAATCTAGGGTTTCCCCTGCATGAAGGTGCCCGCGCCTACTACACCCAAGATAATCCTAGTTTTTTGGTCACCTACGCCGAATCCATTGGCCTGCTCATGTCCATTGGTATTCTGCTCTGTTCTAGCCTGTGGCAGGGGCGTCAGTGGCTGATCCGCAATCAAAAAGATCGCGCCGATCGCTACAACCTAGAAATTCTGGACCTGATTGAAAAGATAGAACAGGCTCAAAATTTTGATGAACTACAAAACCTCAGACAACAACTCCTAGAAATCCTCAGAAAAGTTGTTGTTGATTTAGATATTGATCGGATCTCTCCAGAATCATTTCAATCCTTTACCTTCCCTTGGGAAGTGGCCAATACAGCTATCCGCCACCAAGAAATTATTCTGAGCGGTCGCGCCACACCAACATCTAAAGGCTAAGGGATCTGCCAAAAAATAAAATCCCCGGAGTAGCGTGGGGAAGGGTTCAAGGGAAAGGGGAAAGGAGCTAGCTATTGGCGGGTACCTTATTGACCAGCAATTCCCTAACTTTTTATCGTGCAATCCTATGCCGTTACAAAGGCGGCTGAAGAAGAGAATCATTGCCAAGCTCCATGGCTTTACCAAAAGGTTTGGTTGAGCCACCAGTGTTGAAACGTTGCGTTGCCTGTGTGCTTCTCACATCTAACCCTAAAGGTCTAATCAAAGCGAAGAGTAGGACAATCTACGGTAGCCAAGGATATTGACTAAAGTCGGGGGGACGCTTCTCTAGAAATGCCTGCTTTCCTTCAGCCCCTTCCTCTGTCATGTAGTAGAGCAGCGTGGCATTGCCTGCTAGTTCTTGCAAACCGGCCTGACCATCGCAGTCAGCATTAAACGCCGATTTGAGACAGCGGATGGCGGTGGGGCTTTTTTGCAGCACCTCCTGAGCCCACTGAATACCTTCGGCTTCAAGCTGCTTGATGGGCACAACCTGATTGACCAGGCCCATGGCCATTGCCTGCTGGGCATCGTACTGTCGACAGAGAAACCAGATTTCCCTGGCCTTTTTCTGGCCAACGATGCGGGCCAGGTAGCTGGCTCCAAAGCCGCCATCAAAACTACCCACTTTGGGACCGGTTTGGCCAAAAATGGCGTTATCAGCGGCAATGGTGAGGTCGCAAATCAGATGTAGCACATGCCCGCCGCCAATGGCATAGCCTGCCACCAGCGCAATAATCACCTTGGGCATAGAGCGTATCAAACGCTGCAGGTCAAGGACGTTTAGCCGGGGAATGCCGTCATCGCCGACATAGCCTGCTTTACCCCGAACGCTTTGATCGCCCCCTGCACAAAAGGCATATTTGCCGTCGGTGTGGGGACCGGCCCCGGTGAGGAGTACGACACCGATAGTGGTATCTTCGCGGGCATCGCAAAAGGCCTCATATAGTTCAAACACGGTTTTGGGACGAAAGGCATTGCGTTTTTGAGGACGATTGATGGTGATTTTCGCGATGCCGTTGGCCTTGTGATAGAGAATGTCTTCGTAGGGTTTGACTAACTGCCAATCGACTTGCATGGTGTGCTAATGAATAAGCGCCAACGCCATTATGTCAGTTTGGTGAGCCGGACCAATCATTACAAGGCCGTAACAAAGGCTGGCGTTGGCACTCAAAGCACCAGTATTTACGGGAGAATAGTCGCTAGAGAAAAATAGCGCTATCTTTCGCGTTAGCACCCCTGTTCAAATCATGGCGTACTACTGGTTTAAGGCATTTCATATCTTTGGTGTGGTGGCCTGGTTTGCAGGCCTTTTCTATCTAGCACGGCTATTTATCTACCATGTCGAAGCTGATATGGAGACGGAACCGGCCCAAAGCATTTTGAAAAAACAGTACAGCATCATGGAAAAACGGCTGTACAACATTATTACGACACCGGCCATGGTGGTGACGGTGGTTATGGCGGTAGGGCTGCTCAGCGTAATGCCTGAATATCTGCACCAGGGTTGGATGCACGCCAAGCTCGGGTTTGTCGGTCTGCTGCTGATCTACCATTTTTACTGCGGTCGCTTGATCAAGCAGTTGGAAAATGGCGAATGCCTGTGGAACAGCAAGACCCTGCGATTCTTTAATGAAGGTCCCACACTGCTGTTAGTGGTGATCGTCATGCTGGTGATCTTCAAAAATCAGTTTCCCACCAGTGCAACCACCTGGCTGATCGTAGCCTTGACGGTGCTATTTTTGGCGTCAATTCAGCTCTATGCCCGCAAGCGGCGTCTGGATAAGGAAAAAGAGTTGGCGGCGGCCGAGACCGGGCAGGCGTTGCAATCCTAGGACGGTTCCAATGCGCTTGTGGTTGGGTTGGTAGATTCTCGTTGGGGGCTGAGCATGACATCTAAACTGCGGTACGCGCTGGGTATTTGTGCTATTTGCATAGTGCTGATAACAACTTGGCCCGGTGTGGCCCAGCCTGAAGGTAAAGTGCCTGTGGCTAATGGCTCCGGGGGGGCGGTGGCCTCTGTGGATGTCGATGCTAGCCGCATTGGTATTGAGGTGCTGCGCCAGGGGGGCAATGCGGTGGATGCGGCGGTGGCAACGGCGGCGGCCCTGGGGGTTACAGATCCTTTCTCTGCTGGGATTGGCGGCGGTGGCTTTATGGTGATCTACCGCCGCGATCAGGACCGGGTAATCACCCTGGATGGCCGTGAAGAAGCGCCAGCGGCGGTAACGTCTGATCTATTTCGTGACCGGGAGGATCCGACAGACGCCAACTTACCGTTTTTTCCCAATCGCATTAGCAGCGGGCTAGCGGTGGGTGTGCCGGGGACGCCTTTAAATTGGCAAACGGCCCTGGCCCGCTATGGCACCCTTTCCCTAGCAGAGGCATTGACACCGGCGATTCAGCTGGCAGAGACCGGATTTGAGGTAGATGCGACGTTTGCCCAGCAGGTAGCTCAAAATCAGGAGCGGTTTGGTGCATTTGCCTCGACGCGACAGCTGTATTTACCTGATGGTGCCCCACCGGCTGTGGGGACACGATTGCGCAATCCCGATCTGGCTAAAACCTACAGGCTGCTGGCAGATCGGGGGGTAAACAGCTTTTATCGAGGGGAGATTGCCCAGGCCGTTGTGGATACGGTGCAGTCGCCGCCCGTGGTAGAAAACCCACCGTTTAGGGTAA
Organism: Cyanobacteria bacterium P01_H01_bin.26; assembly: GCA_038748225.1. Taxonomy (GTDB): domain Bacteria; phylum Cyanobacteriota; class Cyanobacteriia; order Phormidesmidales; family Phormidesmidaceae; genus Leptothoe. The sequence continues at coordinate 23,488 of JBCDJC010000017.1, forward strand.
TGCCTGGGGCCATGACGCTGGGCGACTTAGATCGCTACGAAGTCCGGGTTCGTCCGCCGGTGGCAACAGCCTACCGTGACTATCGTTTTTACGGTATGGGCCTGCCCAGCAGCGGTGGGATTACGGTGGCGCAAACCCTGGCCCTGTTAGAGGGTAGCGATTTAGGGAGCTTGGAACGGGATGAGGCTCTGCACCGGATGATTGAAGCCCAGAGACTGGCGTTTTGCGATCGCAACGCCTACCTGGGTGACCCTGAATATGTAGACGTCCCAGTTGCCGGTATGTTGGATCCCGGGTATACCGCCAGTCGTCAACTGCCTGTACGGGCTGTCGAACCCTGCAAGATTCCTGGCAACCCCTTTCTTTACCAAACTGACCCCAGCCCTAGTTTAGGCACAGCCAGTTTGGCCACTGTCAATGGCCAAGAAGGTCTATCCACAACTCACCTAGTGACAGCCGATCGGTTTGGCAATGTCGTCTCCTACACCCTAACCATTGAATCCACCGGCGGCTCTGGCATGGTTGTACCCGGCTACGGGTTTATCCTCAACAACGAGCTAACGGACTTTGATACGACTGTGCCCCATCCCAATGCGCCAGAGCCCGGCAAACGACCCCGTAGTAGTATGGCCCCAACGATAATGGTTGCCCCCGATGGCCGCATCCTTGCTTTTGGTAGCCCCGGCGGTTCAACCATTATCACCACCGTGGTGGGTATTGCCACCAACCTGATTGACTTTGGTATGCCCCTACCCCAGGCCATCATTACTCCCCGGCTTTCCCAGCGCAACGGCAGCGCCACTACCCTTGAGGAAAGCTGGACAGGTAGCGATGACATGATAGCCCTCAGTCAGCGAGGTCATCAGTTTCGCATGGTGGACGAAATCGGTGCCGCCACCGGTCTAGAACTGTTTCCCAACGGCACCTTGCGGGTGGCAGCTGAGCCAACCCGACGGGGGGGCGGTGCCGCTATGGTTGTCGACTAACATCTGTCCTGCCGACCTGCAGCATGGCAGCATGCACAAACTGCCCGTAGACAGTCTAATAACTGCATCCATCTCAACACATTATTTCGATTCAGTGGGGATACTAGAAGAATAGCCAAAGCTATAGGGACATCAGGTATAAACACGCGATCCGTTAACAGTGCTCCAAGAGTTTGACATATCCATCACAGCCGTCGGCGATGACCGCTATCTAGTGCGTACAGAACAGGTCGCGCCCGGTGTTCCCTTGGCTCAAGAACAGTTTCACTGGCCCATTGACGATTGGCTAAATGAGGCATCTACCCTCATGCACGATCCTCTATTAGGGCTGCTCAAGGGTGAATCTAGCCAACGATGGGCCAACCCCACCTATCGCTCTGGTCGCAATGAAGATGAAGCGGCCGCCAGTCAAATTCCCACCCTCGTCAGTCTGGGGCAGGCCCTTTACGACGGGCTGTTTGGTAAGTCTTTGCGCGACAGCTGGCTGACCGCCCAGGGAGTTGCCCAAAACCGACGATCGCCCCTGCGACTGCGGTTGGGCTTAAAGGGGGAAAAGCTGCAGCACCTACCTTGGGAAGTCTTACATGCGGGCGATCGGCCTTTGGGAACAGGTACTGATGTCACCTTTTCTCGCTATCACTTAGACCGTCGTCAGGGGTACGATCGCCCTGCCGCCACGGTGCCTGATTTTGATCGTCCGCTGCGGGTTTTGATGGTGATTGCCGCCCCCAACGATCAGGATCGTTTAGAACTTGCCCGTGAGGCCAACCACCTAAAAAATGAGCTACACCCCGTATTAATGCGGTCCGGGGGAGGCTACGATATCCTGCCAAAGCGACAGCTCGATGTGCAGCTAACGGTTTTAGAGCAGCCGGGGCGAGCTGAACTAACCCAGGCCCTAGAGCAGGGAGACTACCAGGTTTTGCACTACGCGGGCCACAGCAACCTGGGCAATGCCGGTGGGGATCTGTACCTGGTTAGTCGCCAGACGGGGCTGACCGAGCGCATCAGCGGTGAGGACCTAGCCGGGCTACTTTCCAACAATGGCGTCAAGCTAGCCGTATTAAATTCCTGCCGGGGTGCCTATGCCCAAAAGCCAGGACCTGAGGTAGGCTGGCACGAACAAAATCTAGCCCAGGCCCTAGTCAATCGTGGCATCCCCGGTGTGATTGCCATGGCCGAGCGTATCCCTGATGACGTAGCGATTACCTTTACCCAGCTGCTCTACCGAAATTTAAAGCAGGGGAATCCCATTGATCTGTGTCTCAATCGGACTCGCCAGGGGCTAATTTCAGCCCATGGCTCCCATAATAGCTACTGGGCGCTGCCGATTTTGTATATGCAGCCTGGGTTTGACGGTTACCTTGCCAGCAAACCTGGAATCCATAACAGCGCCCTCGATCAGCTACTGAGCGAGTCTGAATCGGCCCTGGCGGCGCTCGATGGGCCAGAGACACCAATCCAGCCTCCCCTGGCTGAGGCTGACCCAGAGGCCAAAGGTCCGGTTGATAAGCTGGATCTAGACACCGTAGTTGAAACCGTAGAGCTTGAGGAAATCCTCAGCTACAACGAAGAAGATGCCTCGACCATGACGGAGCTGGTCGAGCAGCTATCTCAACCGTCTGTCCCAGAAGAGGTAATGCTTGCTGATATAGATGAGTCGCTAATACCGGAGACCCTAGAGACCCCCGGCCTCGATCTATACGATCAGCTACCTAAAAAGCCTGCAGCGGCGGCTCCCCCCAAACCCGCCCATGGAGAAGCCGATGGGGCGGCCAGCCGTGAGGACCGTCATGTTTCTGCTCCGGTTAATCGGCCTGGTTCCAACCTGGGATTGCGAAAATGGCAGATGGGGGCTATTGGTGCCGCTGCTCTAGCGGTCTTGGCGGGCGTCAGCATCAGCGATCCGCTCAGTTGGTTGGCCCCGCGATCGCAACCGAGCCAGTCCACAAACCTGCCTGCCGAGATTGTCGAAATCAGCAGTATTGTCAGCGGCGATCCTGAGAGTAACGCTCTTGTGCTGAGCGAAATGGCCGCCGCAGGGGATCAAAAAAAAGCTATTGATCGGATTGATGACATCGGCAACACCGACGACCCCACACTGCTGTTTGCCAAAGGACAGCTGCAATGGGATCTGATGAACCAGAATTCGGCGGGAATTACCCCCATAGAACCCTCCGATGCGGCCAACTCATGGCGAGATGCCCTAGGTGTCAGATCTAACTGGCTTGATGCCCAGGTTGCCCTAGGATTTGCCTACTATCAGCAGGGCTTTAAGGACGATGCCATTGAGGCTTGGACCAATGCCGTGGAGACAGGTAGGGACTACGACATCCCAATTTTGACGCTACATGCCAGTACCCTGCCCCCCAGGCTTCATGCTCACCTTGGGCTAGCTATGGTCTACTCTCAACAGGCCGATGAAAGCTTTGCCGATGAGAGGCTGGCGCTTTTAGCGGTGGCTGCCGATCATTGGAAAGATGCGATCCAAATCGCCGATAACGAAGACCCTACCTTAGAGCAGCTATCAGACCATTGGCAGTGGTCCGAACCGGCGCTAGCGGATTGGAAAAACGCTCGTTCGACAATTGCAGACTATATCACTCAAGAAAATTAGCCGTTTGACTACGCAATAGCAGCCCGGTTTTACAGTGTTAAACGTCATAAAAGAGAGTGATTGCTAAAGAATTTAGCAATCACTCTCTTTTAATAACACTTACTATATGAGCCGATCAGATTTTCGTATCAGACAAAGTCTCGATATCAGCGATTAAACAAAAAAATTAGGTTTTCCTAATGTTTAATCAACGTTTACTTAAGTCGTCCCTGTTGTCGATATTCTTTTGTCCAGCATCGCTCTAAATGGTGAACGGTGTGATTTTGCCAGAATTTAAATGGGCTAAAGATTGTCTGGTGATCGGGGCTAAAGACCGGTTGTTGAAGGTACTGCCAAAGTGGGAATTTCATTATTGAGGGACTCAGCAAAACAAACAAAAGCGATAACCAAAGACTGGATGTCAGTATAAAACGGTACTTTGAAGGCATGTAAGCTTACAGCGATCCGTAAGTAACCATTTAAAGTATCGTTAATGAAACTATATCTAAACTAATAATTTCAAGTTTTTTTTACACCTGTAATTTTACGACTTAAAAGCTATTCTCCTTCAGTATAAACACTCGTTTTTTGAGACACTAACCTTGTTCAAAAGTTGGAAAAATACTTCACTCAGCTTAAAGAAAAAAGAAGCGATCTTGAATCGCCATAACGATATACGCGATAAAAATACGTATATCAGCACAAACGGAATTATTAGGTAGAAAATGCGGCCCTGGTGGTTTGGGGTATGGTTAGTGGTTGTTTATCCATAAAAAGTATCTGTGTAAACCGGTGGCCTACACAGATACTTTTTATGGATCTGAAAAAATGGAGCTGACGGGAGTCGAACCCGTGTCCGCCCTGAGTAATAACACGCCACTCATTCACAGGCTTAGCCTATCTAACCCTCTAGGCGGGAACCGTTCATTATCCCGAACGGTGGGATGCTCTGGTAAAGGTCTTTGTTAGGCTTCTCACCAGAGAAATCAACCTAACGCATCCGTTGGGGTTAGGCTTATCACCCTTAACGGAGTCAGGTGATAAGCGCTCGAACCTGAGAGAGGTGTTTAAGCGGCAGCTACAGCTACTTGCTTACGAGCGAAAGGTACGATGTTGTTTGCATCTGTATTTAGTTGAGCCTTGATTTACGAGAGTGGACCCACTCTCGGCCTGTATCACAACGCGACTTTCGTCAAAACGTCGAAACCGTTACAGCCCCCTGTAGCATCCCTAGGATTAACCAGAGGAGTGTCTTTTATTATAAACTCTGATTCCAAATCTGGCGACTGCCGTTGCTGAGGGGCTCGGCCCGGCTTTATTTAGGCATATAGTTTATGTGACTAATTAGCTTTAATAAACTAAACTGGCTGTTTTTTAACATATAATTAATTATTGAAAATGCGTATCGCCTCAGCTTCGCAGCGTCTTGACCTGGCCTGGGTCTATTCCCAGTAGTTTGTAGGCGTTTAGGGTTGCAAAGACGTTCTGGCGATCGAGCTTGGCTATGGCTAGACCATCGGCCATGGGTGCCACTGGCATTACTTCATTAGTAGTAGGGGTTATAAGGTATGAGCAGCGACGCAGCGGAAGCCAGTAAGGCGACAACGGAGGAATCTGGTTCTTCAAATCGTACTCAAAAGAAGTCTACGACATCGTCCGCTAGAAAAAGCAGCGGTCTGATTAAGGCTGAGAAGAATGACATTATTGTTCTTCACGATAACACCCGCATTGTTGAGACGGATTCGCTCCCCAATCATCGGCCAATTACGGTGAGTGATGTTGAAGTCGTTCACAGTCTGTCATCGGCTGGGGTGCGTCCAGTGATGTCCGATAATTTTGAAATTGCTAGTACTGACCATCTACCGGGTCATCGTCCTGTCGCTGTCAGTACGCTAGTTGTTTCGGACCTCGATACGCTTCCTGGACATCGTCCAATTGCGTCTAATGATATCGATGAAGATAGCTCAGCGCTAATGGGATATTTGGATTAGTTTTAGGTAGGGCCGTTGCCCGTATACTTCAATTGTTTCTGGGGCTAATCAATAAGAGGGACAGGCTACCGTGGCCTGTCCTTTTTGTGTTGAAGACAGCTGAGCTAGTCTAAATTGTGGCCGGTTAATTCAACAAAGATATCTTCTAGGTTAGAAGGGCGAGTCATCATACCGGTTTTGTCGGTTTGCTGATCGAGATACTGGTTGGCGTCTTGAAGGGTGGGAAAGAAACTATAGCTCCAGCGGTTGCCGGTTTGCTGCATGACGATGCCTTCACCGTGCTGCGATCGCAGCTCATCCACCGTACCCACTTCAATCAGCCTTCCTTGATCCATAATGCCAATGCGATCGCACAGATACTCCACTTCTTCCATGTAGTGTGTGGTCAGCAGCATGGTCATCCCCTTTTTTTTATTCAGATCGAGAATAATCTCCCAAAGGCGACGGCGGGTCTGGGGATCGAGCCCCACGGTGGGTTCATCTAGAAACAGGATTCTGGGCTGGTGCAAGAGGGCGCGGGCGATTTGCAAGCGTCGCTTCATACCACCCGAAAGGTTTTTTACCTGATCGTCACGTCGCCCAGACAGCTCCACATAGTTCAGCCATTGATCAATATCTCGCTGGCGCTGAGGATTGGGAAGGTGGTGCAGTCTGCCATGGAACTCCATATTTTCCCAGACGGACAGATCCCCATCAACGCTGGTCTGCTGGAGCACCACACCAATCTGACGACGAACCTCAGACTTTTGATGATTAACGTCGTAGCCAGCCACCACGATATCCCCCTGGGTAGCCTGGGTCAGGGTGGTCACCATCCGAATCGTGGTGGACTTTCCAGCACCGTTAGGCCCCAGCAAACCAAAAATTTCACCCGGTTGAATGGTTAATGACACATCGTTAACCACACAGGTGTTGTTATAGACTTTGTGAACGTTACGCAGGCAAACGGCCGCCACCATGGGATGTATTAGAAAAATTCAAGCTATGGATACAGTTGTAAAGCATTGGTGTCCATGAGAGCAAAGATTATCAACCAAGTCTTATTTATTCACCAGGACGATGTGCCTCCCTACAAGAAAAAAGGCTCGGTGGTCCGCAATAGCTACTTTTGGGCGCTCAAATCCATTGCAGATCGGGCAGGGTTTAATCAGGACTGGGAATTTGACGAAACCGTCTGGATTGCCCTGACGCGAATGCTGATGTCATTTACCGAGTCAGGCTACTTGGGATATTGGGAAACAATGCTAGGGTTCCATCCTGATGATACGATTCCGCCGGCTTTAAAGAGCGTCGCCACCTGGCGGCAGCCAGAGGAGGAAGAGTAGGCCTCAAATTTTGGAGTGCCCTACAAAATTCGAGGAGCATATAAAAAAGGACAGACCTAAGTCTGTCCCAGAATTCTCTGACTGTACGGAAAAATTTGACGCTAATACAGGCGGAAAGGTCTCTCAACCTGGCATGCCCAGCTAATCTGAGGTGCCAGGCTGACTCATCTACATTAGGCCTAGCTGGGAAAGGATGCCCTGACCAGTTAGAAACTCGGTGCCAAGACCGATGACGAAACCTAGCATAGCCAGACGACCATTCCAGCTTTCAGCGATCTGAGTGAAGCCAAACTTTGCGCTTTCTTCTGTCATGATTAATAGATCCTTCAGACGAAACGTTAAGGTGAGTAACACCATGTAACTAAATGTTAAACGTTATTTTTTGAAACGACAACGCCTGTTTTAAAGAACTTGAATATGCCTTGGATAGAGGGTTTCCAATGTTTGTTGTGAACATTTAGCCCACGGGCAAAGCGGTCAGGGATGTGCGCAAAAACCAAGCACTCAGCTGGGGAAGGTAGACGATATCGAAAGTGCTGTACTTAATGGCGGGCCTATCTGCCTGCGAAGATGACAATAGCGGCGATTAGGGTAATTGCGATCGCAACTGCCAAGGCCACCTTCCACTTGGCCACCGGGCGAGCGCCGATCACAGTGCCCGTTTGCGCGTTGATCATTACCTGGTAGGGGCGTCCGCCGTAGCGATAGGTGGCCATCCACACGGGGAGCAAAATATGCTTAAACGTCTCCTGACTGTACTCCGTTGAGACTGAGTAAATCCGCTGTTCGTCACCGCCGATATCGGAGCACACGTCGCTGCGAATGGTTTTGGCCATCATTGCTTTAGCCCGCTCGTACCCTTCTTTTAGCGGAATCTCATAGCGCTGAGCCTTAAATCCCGCCAGATATTCCTGGGTGTAGGGTTGGAGCGCCGAAACCGACAGCCTGGGCCACAGACGCTGCAGCTTTTGGTCAGGAATGGCCCGGGTTGCCGACACCAGCACATTTTCAAACATCCGTGACACCTGACCAGATGCGGGCCACCAGCGGGTTTTTCTTACCCGGTGTTCTTCTGCTGATTTACCACTGCCGCTGCGCTCGGTCACATAATAATGATTTCCCCGCGAGCCTCTATAGTGGCTTCTAGTCCGGGCGTTATAGGTCCAAAAGGGTAAATATACCCCCAGTAGCTCCTGCTGCTGGGCCAGCTGTTTAAGCTGACCAGGCAAAAATATAGCCTTTAAGTCTTTTAAGTCCCAGCGAAAGGCGAGCCAATTGCGTAAATTTTGCAACGCAACCCTGCGCCCTATGGTGAAGGGCACTAGGGCCGATGGCGCTAGGCTGGGGTCGCTGGGATGACTTTCTTGAGTAACGATGCTAGTGGCACAAAAGGGACATTTGCCAGCCACGTCCGGTGGCTCAAAGGTCAGTGTGGCATTGCACCCGGGACAGTCAACCTCCCGGGCCGTGGTGGCCAGCTCAGCGATTTGCGTACGATTGGTGTCAATAAACGCAGCTAGGTCGTGCTCTTGTAATGTGAAGCCGGGCTCCGTTACCTCAGGTATGACTTGAGTACGGCCGCAGTAGGGGCACTTGAGTTGCCCAATATCCGGCTCAAATGCCATGCTGGCCTGACAGCCAGGGCACTGATATTGGTTGACAGATGGGGTAGTCACGGTGGTTTTCCGCCAGCTAGGCTCCAGGGGGCGGGGGCGGTACGCTACTCAGTAAAGACTGCAGCTCAGACACCGTATGGGCAGGTTGCCAGCCAGCCATACCCTGCTTCCAAACATTAGATTGAGCCGTAAGGCCATTGGCTAGGAGCTGATCTAGGGAATAGGGTCCAAAGTTCTGACCATCGCGGGTAATAAACCAGGCGGCGGCTGGCATTGGGGCCGGGGGCGTAGCAGGCGCAGCAGGCGCGGCAGGCTGAGGATTAATGGCATTGGTAATTTGCTGGCCCATGGCAATGCCAACACCGAGGTCAAGACCGGGGCTGCTGCCACTGGGGTTTTGGGCCGACTGTTCGATGGCGTTAGCAGCCTGGTACTGTGTGTACTGCTGCAAATTATTGCCCAAAATCCCGATGGAGGCCCGTTTGTCGAGGGCGGCTTCAACTTCAGAGGGGAGAGAAATGTTTTCGATCAGCAGCTGGCATAATTCTAGGCCAAACTGTGCCATATCGGGCTCCATGGCGCTGCGCACCTGCTCACCCATGGTGTTGTAGTTGGCAGCCAGGTCAAACAACGGTGTTTGATCTCGACCGACCCAGCTCGCAAACGCCGATATGATCATATTGCGGAGGTGGTCGCTAACCTCATCGGTTTGAAACAGACCATCGGTGCTAATCAGCTGCTCTAGCAGCGTGCGGGCATCGGCGACACGCAGGGCATAGGTACCATAGGCCCGCAGCCGCACCGGTCCTAGCTCAGGGTCACGAATGGTAATGGGATTGGCCGTACCCCACTTAAGATTGGTAAAAACCTTGGTATTGAAAAAGTAAACCTCTGCCTTAAACGGAGAGTTAAACCCATATTTCCAGCCCATCAGGGTGGTTAGAACGGGCATATTTTGCGTTTCTAGACGGTAGCGGCCAGGTTCATAGATGTCGGCCACCTGGCCCTCACCTACTAAAATTGCCGTCTGACCAGGGCGCACCGTTAGCTGCGCCCCCATTTTGATCTCGTTTTGAAACCGTTCAAAGCGATAGGCAATGGTATCTTGCGATGGATCAAGCCATTCAATAACGTCAATGAATTCGGCTCGAACTTTCTCAAATAGTCCCACTGGTGCGCTCTCCGTAGCGACGATACAGTCTGAGCATTGCTCCTAGCGTTCCCGACAGATAGGGTGTACAGCTATAAAGTAGCAATACACCCTAGGTTGTATCCGTTCCGCAGAGATTCAGAGGGGCTCTCTTCCGTAACGTTAAGGGAAAAACTTATTAGACTTCACAACCTACAGGCGTTGCATGCAACGGCACACTAGTTTTTGTAACAACCCTTATCTCCTAGCTTACCTTTTGCTCCACACCAAACCCGACTAGACCCAGCTGCTCAAGGGGCTGCCCCGCTGGCGGTCGCAAATAGTTAAGAATACGACGGATGCGGATCTGGGGATTGACCAGGGTGATAGAGTCTATCGACACCACGCGGGTGTAGTTGGTGGTCATCAATAGCTCTCTGGTATTGCCATCAAAGCGAAAGCGAGAAATGATCGGTCGAGCTTCTTCGTAGGCGCGATCGCGCAGATAGTCCCCTTCTAAAACACGGCTAGTTTCATTTTGGACAACAAATAGCAAGTTCAAAGACTGGGCAACCTTTTCGCCCTTTTCCGATATCGTATTAAACGAGAGGTGAAATCCCGGTAGCGCTGTCAGGTCTCTAGGTTCGTCATAGCTGTTGTCCGACAGGACCTTGGCCTTTAGCTCCGATGTCAGTGACGATACTTGAAAGTCGGTGTGGGAGCGCTCTACGTCATTTTGAGTGAGATAGTGATAGGTGCGCTCCGAAGACCAGCTGCCAACACAGTGGTCGAAAAATACATGAAAAACTGAGCGAAGCTCCATGGGGTTGCCCTTGAGAGGATTCTATCTTTTCATAATAAATGGCTAGCCGCATTCATCTTTAATTTCTATGTCCCACGCAACTGACATTTCTACCCTGATTAAGTGGATGGCTGCTGACTTTAGCAACCAGGCCCAGGCCATTGAAAATCCGCCCTTCTTCGCCCATATTCGAGTGTGTATGAGACCGTTACCAAGGGGCTTCTTGGCGGGGGCATGTCTATATCTAGAGCAGGCCTATGATTTTATGCTGGGCCAGCCCTACCGGGTACGGGTGCTGCACTTTTTGCCCCAGGACGATCACATTTTGCTTGAGAATTACTCCTTTAAAGAACAGGAAACCGTCATTGGCGCAGCCCGTGATACCCAAAAGCTCTCTACTGTAACGGTAGACCAGCTCGAAAAAATGCCCGGATGCGACATGACCGTTCGCTGGACGGGACACAGCTTTATTGGCAAGGTAGTACCGGGAAAAAATTGCATGGTGGTGCGCAAGGGCAAAACCAGCTATCTAGACAACGAATTTGAGATTACCGACACTCGGCTGATTAGCTATGACCGCGGTCGCGATCCAGAAACTGATGAGCTGCTATGGGGTTCCATCGCTGGACCGTTTGAATTTGAGAAACGTCAGCGGTTTGCCCATGAGGTAATGATTTAGAAACACCCAAAAGCCCCTAATTGACAACCGTGGGTTGTTTCGCCAACACAAACTCTAAAAACGCATGGGTGGTTACCGTATCAAACCGATAGGTTTTGCCTTCATAGTCCACGATGTAGTCTCCCGCCACCTCGCCACAGGCGGTGCAGGTAAAGGTGCCAGAGGCCAGGGCATCAACGCTTAGCTCGCGAATCCGTCTGGTCAGCCAGTTGTCTAGTTGCTCAACGATGGGGGATGTCAAGCTGGCCTGACGCTGCTCTTCAAACTTCATAGCAAATGTTCTAACTGAGGGGGCATTGCTATTATGCCTGCTAGGCTTTTGCTTAATCTTAGAAAGTAGTTTGAACTATCTGAGCATTTCTTTACAGGCGTTAAATCTTCAATGCATGGCATTGACGAAATCAGCATGCTGGTCGCGGGGAGTCGGCCAGTCTTCATTTTCGCCGCCGATGTAGACACTTTTAATAACAATGTAGTCTTTGCTGAACTGTTTTAGCGTATTGACCAATACATCTAGGGCAACGGCATCGGTGGTGCCCAGGTCAAACCAACAGCGCGCCCAGGTGCCCTGGAACTGAACTTCAGACATATTGTGCATAACCGCCATGAGGCTGTCTTCGGCCCCATCATTGTCGTAGTCCATATAGCTGATTTCATGGCCGCCATCTTGAACTTGTAGGTTCTCAGCATTAAAGCCACCTAGTTTGCCCAGGAAAAACCACGAGTCAAAAATTTCTTCGATATACTGCTGCTCCATAGTAGATGGCACGTTTTCTAGCTCGAGCCAAATCCACAGGTTGAAGAAGTCACACTCGCGAAAGCGAATTTCCATAGTTTAGGTTTTATGATTCCGGTTACCTAGCATAGCAAGCTACCCGATAATCAGAGGCTGCTGGCGCGACAGCAGAGATTTCAAGAGAGCTTCACGGGGTGAAAACATTGGCTATAGTGTGGAATGGACGTTCTTGTTGCTCTGATGCTCACCCTTGATCATGTTTCTTACCATCCAGCGGCTAGCGTAGTGCCGATTCTCAAACAGATTTCATTTACCCTAGAGCCGAAAAAGATGGGGTTAATTGTGGGGCCAAGTGGTTCAGGTAAGAGTACGCTACTGGAAATCTTGGCAGGATTGGTTGCCCCGTCCCAGGGCACTCTCCACTGGCGCGATCAGGAGCTGCAGCCTGAGGCCCTTCAACAGCTAGCAGGACTGGTATTTCAGTTTCCAGAACGTCATTTTTGTGGCCACACCGTCCTAGAAGAGTTGCGGATCGGTCATCCAGAGCTAGGTGCCGAGCAGGTGACAAAAACCCTTGAGTCGGTTGGCCTTGGTGAAATTTCGCTACAGAGTGCACCCCATGCCCTGAGCGGTGGTCAGCAGCGCCGATTGGCCCTAGGGGTACAGCTGATCAGACAGCCCTACTTGCTGCTACTCGATGAGCCGACAGCAGGGCTGGACTGGTCTATGAAAAAACAGCTGATCGGTTTGCTGGCGGAGCTAAAAAAAGACTGGAGTTTGCTGGTGGTGTCCCATGATGCTAGCGACTTGGCCCATTTGGCCGATTATCAATGGACATTGCAAAATGGGGAGCTGCGATCGCAGCCGTTGGAAATGGCTCCGGTGGCGTAGATTGGATGAATACGAACCCAGTAAAGGGTTAGACAAATCAGGGGTAACCGGGGATGACGGAGAGGATGACTGACCTGCCGCTCTATGGTGAGACTTGGCAGGAGACGTTGCAGTGGCAACCGTCTAAAGCACAGCAGGCATTATTTAGTCGGCTTTACCAGGGAGTTTTAGTTGGCAACCGTCAGGTGAATCTAACCCGAATTACGGAGCCGGATGGGTTTTGGGAAAAACATCTGTGGGACTCACTGAGTGGTTTGGCACCCTGGTATGAACCGCAGCAGCCGGAATGGCTGCCGCCGGTAAAGACGGTCATTGATATTGGTACGGGGGGTGGGTTTCCGGGGCTGCCCATAGCGATCGTACAGCCCCAGTGGCATATCACCCTGCTGGACTCCACCCGAAAAAAAATCGCGTTTTTAGAAACCCTGTGTGAGCAGCTGGGGTTAACAAATACGACCCTGGTGGCAGAACGAGCGGAAACGGCTGGGCGCGATCGCAACCATCGTGCCCAGTATGACCTAGCCATGGTACGAGCGGTGGGTGCTGCCTCTGTCTGTGCGGAGTATGCGCTGCCGCTACTTAAGGTGGGGGGCTTTGCCGTGCTATTTCGCGGTCAGTGGACCGACGGGGAAGAAGAGCTATTTATGGGAGCCCTAGATGCCCTGGGCGGTGAGCTAGTGGCCATATGCCCTTGGGAAACACCCCTGACCCAAGGAATAAGACACTGCTTGTATGTCAAAAAAGTTGAAAAGACAGATCAGGCTTTTCCCAGGCAGGTAGGCATTCCTGCAAAACATCCGCTTTGAATTTCGGATTCGGCTGGAAGAGATTTGCGAAAAAATCAAAGTATCCGTCTCAATGGGGAAGGGGAAAAGGAAAGTGGGTAACTTGCCTAGGGGCGAGTCCCAAAAGAGCTCAGCTTACTTACCAATCCCTTTGACCACCAGGATGCCACCAAAGTACAAGAACAAAACAGCACCTGCTAACAGGCTTTGGGTAATGGGGTCCGTGGAGGGGGTGAGCACCGCCCCTAGGACCACAGCGCCCAGTAGTACAGTCCGCCAGCCCTTTAGCATGGTTTCGGAACTGACAACCCCCAACACCCCCAACATAAATTGAATGACCGGAATCTGGAAGGCTAGACCGGTGCTAAACAATAGCAGCAGCACAAACTCAAAATAGCGATCGATGGACCATAGCTGCTCAACAACGCCCTCACCATAGTTAATAAAGAAATTTAGAGCGGCAGGAATAAGGGCGATATAGGCAAAAAAGATTCCCACGATAAACAGGACGCTGGAGCCTAGGACAATGGGCCCCACCAGCCGCCGTTCTCGCCGGGTCAGTCCGGGCAGTACAAACAGGGCGATCTGATAGAGAATAAACGGGCTTGCGACCAAAATACCGCTGTAACCTGCCACCTTAATGGAGACAAAAAAGTACTCGCCTGGAGAAAGTTGCAGAAACTTGGCACCCTGGGCCGGAATCTCCAGGATAGTGACAATGCGATTGACCACACAAAAGCAGCCAATGACACCCGCAAGGACGGCAATCAGTGAGAAGAAAATACGTGTGCGCAGCTCGTCGAGATGATCGAAGAGGGACATTTCCAACTCGTCGGGCATTTCGTCGAGGTAGTCGGACTGCTGAGTGGATTCTACCGTCTCTAGATTCGACGTCATGGTCTGCGGTGGTGGCTAAATACGTTACGTAAATTATTTTCTATTGTATCGCCGCCGCTAGGTAGCGACTGTCCCGGTCCGGCTGTTTTCACCTTTTTTCCAAAGTCCGACCGCCCTGGCTACTCGTCAGCGGTAAAGGTTAAAAACTCTGCACCACCAGGGTTCCCGGCGGGTGCCGGCTCACTGCCGTTAGCTGAGATTAGGGCAGCACCAGCATTGCCAACATTTATAGAAATGGACTCCTGGCCCTCCCAGGTTTGCTGGGTACCGGGGTCCAGAAGACCTTCAAAAGCGACATCACCGTCAACGACAACGCGCATCCAGGAGGGACCGGCCTCAGTGATGTCTACACTTACATTGACTGGAGCATCGCCCGCTGCGGTCGTATCCGGCTCGGGCTCGGATGGAGGGGTAGTTGACTCTGGCTGGGTGGCGGTCTCAGGTTGGGCAGCTTCGGGCTGAGCCGTCTCGGGTTGAGCCGCCTCGGGCTGAGCCGTTTCGGGCTGAGCTGTTTCGGGCTGGGCCACCACGGCCTGAGGCGGTTCGGTAGCTTGGGGGACAGGCGGCTCGTTGGAGCCACCGTTGATGATAGAGGCGATCAGTGCGATCGCACCGACAATGACGGCTGCACCGATGCCCCAGGGTAGCCAGTTGGTGGTAGAGCCACTCGACAGACCAGGTCTGAAGGGTTCAGGCTCCAAGGGTAGAGCCCCTACACCAGGTGGCAGGGTAACCGCCGCTTCTTGGGCAAAAAGGGAGCTGGAACCGTCTTCAGCCTGGGTACTATTGTTTGGCTCCCCCAAGGCCAGATCGTTTAGCCCGTGGTCGTTTGGTCCACGGAGACCTGGATCCAGGGCCATATCCCCAGTGTCAGCCGCATCGGCTGGTGCGGCCACTCCCCCATCGATAACTGGTTCAGGAGGGGGAGGCGGCATAGATGGCACCGGTGTGGCCGATGTTTTAGGTTGGGTACTTCTGTGGGGAAGTGCCCCTACGGCTGGCTTCAGTTTGGTTAGCCTGGTTTGAATCGGTGGTTTTTGCAACGCCGTCTGGTACGACATACTGCCCGGAGCGGCGGGTTGAGCCACCGGGCGGGGCGTGTTGGGAATAGAGTGGACTGGAAATTGTTTAGAAAAATTAGTGCCGTCCAATCCCAAGGCATCGGCATAGCGACGGATAAAGCCTTGTACAAAGATGGGTTGAGGTAAATCGTCGGTGTCACCACTTTCCAATGCCTTGAGCAACTGAGCCCTAATATAAGTTTGTAGGGAGATATCTTCTAGGGACTTTTCTTGCTCCTGACGCTTTTCCTGCAGGTAGGCGCCAAGTTGGCTCAGCTGTTGTTTCTGAACGGTGCTATAGCTAGTCACGTTACGCTGCTGGTGGTAAACGGTCAGATAATGTTCTTTATCTCTATGTGAATTATTGTATGGTCAACTGCTCGAATCGCATAGGGATTCTTTGATGATTGGGGAACCATGGGGGGCTACTGGGCGGTAAATTGGGCCATCTGACGACGGATGGCCGGGTTGTAAAGACGCAGATAGTTCCAATAGCCACCAAAAACGGACTCTACATAGCCCTGGGTTTCGGGAAATGGAATATTTTTGACAAACACATCTGGATCGCCGTAGCCCCGGGCAATCCAGTCGGCAACGCTGCCGGGGCCAGCGTTGTAGCTAGCAACAGCAAACATGGAGTTATCGCTGTACTCCCGATGGGTGTAGTCCAGATACCAGGTGCCAAGCCTGATGTTTTCATTGGGGGTTTCCAGAAGGGTCTCTAGGTCACTGGGGTTTTCACCGATTTGGCCCACAATCCAATTGGCGGTGTCGGGCATGACCTGCATCAGACCCACAGCACCGACAACGGACCGAATCTTAGGTTCAAATCGCGATTCCTGTCGCATCAGAGCCGTCACCAGCAGCGGGTTGAGCTGACGCTGCTGGGACCAGGTTTGAATCAGATTTGAAAAGGGAAAGGGATAGACTGTCTGCCAGTAGGTGGGGGTGGTCTTGAGCTGCTGGTAGTCGGCCTGCTCATCGGCCTGATCGCGCCAGGCCAGGCTGGTAAGCATAAAAATCCCATCCAGGTTATCGCCGACCCCCACCCGCAGAACGCCATCGGTAAACTGTTCGGCGACGGTTGGAGTTTGGGCATTGGTAAATTCGGTCTGCCACAGACTCCAGGCATCGGCATCTTGCCCCAGGCGGTATAGCAGCTGCAGGGTGTCTGAGCCTGCCGGGAGGGCCTGACGCTGTTGGGGTAGACTCACCTCCGGGGTCAAGTAACGCACGCTGTCGAAATCGCCCACATCCCAATCCAACATCACCGCTGAGCGCCAAGCAAAGTAGGACTCGGGATATTGGGCCAAGGTGCGCCCATAGGCCTCGCGAGCCTCCCTGTCTTGTCCCTGCTGCTGTGCCCACTTGCCAGACCAGAAACTGGCTTCGGCGGCCAGTTCGCCCTCGGGGGTGGCGGCAACCAGGTCCTCGGCTAGCTGGCGGGCGGTGGCTAGGTCGCCGGCTTCGGCTGCCCGATAAGCCCGACTCAGGCGTAGTTCGGCGGCGGCTTCGGAGTCACTGTGCTGGCTCAGGACGGACGTACGGGCGTTTTTAGCAGAGGTGGGACTCCGCAGTTGCTCTAGGATATTGGCTTTTTGGAGTAGGGCTTCCCCGGCTCGGTCTGGAAAGGTCTGGATGACTTGATCAAGGGGGGCCAGGGCGGCTTTGTCGGGTAGAGATTCGGCGAGCTTGAGCAGACCGAGACCGGTTTCCGGGGCATTGGGAAAGGTTTTGGCCAGCGTTTGGTAGTTTGCGATCGCAACCACTCGCTGCTGAGCAATTTGAGCTCCCCGTGCTGCTCGATAAAGGTTTACGGGCGAGGCCGGTGCATTGCCATACGCCTTGCCAGCGTCCCCGTAGCGGAGGTTTTCCCAATAGCCAAAGCCTACGATCTCCCACTGCTCAGGTGTCAGTTCTGAGCCATAGTTTTCGACTAGTCGGTCAAGGCTAGCCTCATACTCCTCACGGTAGAGACCATGGGCCGCGACGAGCAGTAGCTTGTCCTTCGAGGTGGCCGTTTTCAGCTGGGTCAGGGCCACCTCCACCGCCCGTGGATGGCTAGGATGGTTTTCCA
>JBCDJC010000018.1:0-40775 GCA_038748225.1 Cyanobacteria bacterium P01_H01_bin.26
CATCCCAGTCCGGAGCTGTCGTTTATTGTACAGCCACCCCGGTCTGCCAAAGCCAAGGGTGGCTGGATTTTTGGGCTTCCTTCGCCTGCTATTGCAGGCACTGTTCAACCCAAGGAGCCCATATGACATTTTCTGACCCCACGGATCAGGCACCCCCCAGCCTGCCCGCCGATTTTTCCATCACCCTGCCCACCGGCGACGCCATTCGCCACATTCTGCTCGGCCCTCCCAGCCACATCCGCCAGACCATCCACCTGCTCCACAATCTGCGCTATGTAGAAACCAGCCAGTGGAGCCCCCTGATAGAAGTGCCGGAGAATCGGCTGATCCTGACACCAGAGAGAGGGGAGGTCATCAGTCTGTTAGCAAAACGAATGTAGCTCATAGCTTGCAAACCGGTTGTGGGGCATTCACCCACGCCGGGTTCAGAACCTGCAAGTTTCGGCCACTGTTCACACAAATCTCGGACACCCGAGCGAGATAAGTTAGTTTTCAATCGGCCTAGCCGTTAGACCGGAATATTAGCCTTGAAAGCATTGCTCGGCTAGCTTCCTGAAATGTCGATTAAGCCGACTTTATTTCATACATATCTCCCTCGACAATCAGGACAGTCTGTAGTACGCACCAGAAGTTAGCCTGCTGATCTCAGCAGATTTTAATTTTATGGCCTGCATAACTTAGGATTAAATACCGTACTACACTGCACTGGGGCACTACCTTGCCTATGCATCAATTAAAATTAATAAAGTATTCCAATCGCCATAACTGCCCGTCCTAATACAGTCTGTTAAACTGTGCGTATATACGTATTCCCTGTATCTACTCACCTTAATGACGGCACTCGCAACTGGAAGTCTCACAACGTCAGTGGTTCAAAGTCTCGCTGACCTATTTGTTAAAACCGTATGGGAAAAGAGTACAAGAGAGCTTACTCCCCACCTGCAACAGCAGATATTTAGAGCATCAAGACACTATGTTCGAAACTATTCTCGACGTCACGGCAGACTCAAAGTACTGGGAATGTCCAGGGCTGTCTCCCTTGAGAGAGTCTATACGACCGTTCAGCTATTAGATAAACAGGACCTGCTTGGATTTGCCACGGTTGAAGCCTTGGAGAAAAACTACCGTAAAGGTCCCGACAGGTGGTTTGAGGACACGAGAAAAGACCGGCAGATAGGGATCGATGTTGCCAATCGCGAGCAGTATCTGACCGTTCTTGGCCAGCCGGGCGTTGGTAAATCAACATTCCTACGCAAGATTGGCCTAGAAGCCCTAAAAGGAAGGCGGGGTCAGTACAGACATGCCTGTTTCCCTGTTTTTTTAGAACTCAAACGTTTTGATGAAGGTGCAACCCTAAACATTGAGAGCCATATTGCCAAAGAGCTTGAAATTTGTGGTTTCCCAAACGCAGAGGCATTTGCAACAAGAGCCCTACGGCAGGGACGGCTGTTGTTACTGCTAGACGGCTTAGATGAGGTACCAACCAAGAAGCTGAACCATGTCATTCGTGAGATCAACGACTTTATTGATAAATACTTTAGAAATCGATTTATTACCTCCTGCCGCGTGGCGGCCTATCATGGCTACTTTCAAAGCTGCACAGATGTTGTCGTTGCCGCCTTTAACAAAAAACAGATTAAGCAGTTTGTTTATAACTGGTTTCAAACGGAGCTAGATAGGCAGCAGCGAACCGCTGACAAATGTTGGGAACTGCTGCAGCGCTCAGAAAATGCAGCGGCATTGGAGCTAGCCCGCACCCCTTTATTGTTAACGTTTCTATGCCTGGTCTATGACCGTTCCCAGAGCCTGTCCGACAATCGCAGCAGGTTGTACAAAAAAGCGCTGGATATCCTGCTCGAAGAATGGGCATCTGAAAAACGACTGCAGCATGACATGATCTATCAAGGGCTGCATAGTGAACTAGAGAAGGTGCTCTTATCGGAATTTGCCTACGAAAAGTTTACTGGGGACCAGCTATTCTTTTCAAAAGATACGATTATTGATCATATTGCTAACTTTCTAAAGGAGACGTTGGATGCTCCAGAAAGTCTTAACTGTAAGGAAGTACTCAATGCCATTGAGGTTCAGCAAGGCATCCTGGTGGAAAGGGCCGAGGGTGTTTACTCTTTTTCTCACCTAACGATTCAAGAATTTTTAGTAGCTCGGTATCTTGCCAAAGATCACCGAAGGCTTAACATGCTGATCTCATCGGTGCGGTTTTTAGACAGTCGGTGGCAAGAAGTTTTTTTGCTGGCGACGGGACTCCAAGATTCTGCTGACAGCGTCCTACTAGAAATGGAAAAAACAACCCACAAACAGGTCAAATCAGAAGGGCTCAGGCGACTTATCCGTGTTCTGAGTCAGCAGGCCAGCAGCGAAATTACCGGTGATGGTAAACCAGCGGCTAAACGTGCCATGTGCATAGCGTTTTTTCTCAAATATGTCTCTAACCACAGCGATGATGTCGCCGACCGGGCCGTGCTAGAAGGATCCTGTGAAACAGCTCGATTGCTAAGTCAGCTAATTGATAGTAAAAGTGGTCTCAAATATCTTCCCATGCGAGCTTTTAACCCTAGAGTCTCTATTTCTCAAAAGGAGCTGGATAACCTAAACGACTATCTAACATCGACTCTGGTCATGATGAAATGTAAGCAGGCCGCGCTCCGCGTCTCACCAACGGTATGGCATCAAATTGAGAGAAGGATCCTAATGGCACCGGACCAACAAGAATTTTTTCGCACGTTTACCCCCCGGTAGATGCTCACATCTTGCAGGCTAACTGTGGGGTTAAAACCCACACCGGGTTGAGACCTGGTGTATCTAATCTTCAAGCTGTTCTAGAATCTCCGGGTCAACAGTTAGCTCAGGTTCGGAGTCCTCATCCTTATCCATTACCCGTTGAATTTCCCTCTCAAACTGGGTGTCGCCCGCTTCAAAAAAACGATGGGCGCTGTTGGGATAGGCCAGATCGGCAGCCAGTCTGGCCAGATCGGCCTGGGTTAGACTCGGGGTCAAGGGCTGGGCCGATGTCCATGGCCCCACGGTGGCCAGCGTTCCAACAGCACTGATAAGGCTCAAGATAGCGATAGTAGGCCGTTGCATACAGTCTCCCTCCCAACCGGGCATATGGCATACCACCAGTTTAGAAAATTCTTGCCCCGGTTGTGTCTAGGTGGGAATTTTGCCGTTTGCTTTATCGAAAATAACTTTTATAAACAACCGTTCACTTATCGATATTTTTGACTTACCACGAAGCTATGGGAGAGAATTTTCCTTAGCTAGATTTCTATCCTGGGTACAATGCGAATACTGCTGGTAGACGATGATGAAGCCCTGATGGATAGGTTAGCCGATCATCTAATCCATCAGCGCTATGCCGTGGATATTACCGGCGATGGCTCCAGCGCCCAGGGGTACCTCGATATGTTTAGCTACGATCTGGTGGTGCTCGATCTAAATCTGCCCGATGGCAGCGGTATTGAGTTTTGCCAGGCCTTTCGCAGCGCCGGGTATGAACAGCCGATTTTGATGCTGTCGGCAACCGATGCGGCCCAACAAAAGGTCCAGGCCCTGGATGCTGGCGCTGACGACTATGTGGTCAAACCCTTTGATCTAAATGAACTGGATGCCCGTATTCGGGCCTTGCTGAGACGAGAGCAGGTGGGGCTGCCCACCGTGCTGCAGCTGGGGGGCATCAACCTGGACCCGAGCACCTGCGAAACCACCTATGACGGAACGCCCGTACACCTGACGCCTAAAGAGTTTGCGCTGCTGGAATTGTTTTTGCGACGCCCCAACCGCGTCTATAGCCTGGATGCCATTATTGATGACCTGTGGCCGTTTGAAAGTCCCCCCAGTGAGGACGCTGTGCGCACCCATATCAAAGGATTACGGCAAAAGCTCAGTGCGGTGGGAGCGCCTAAGGACCTGATCAAAACGGTCTATGGCTTGGGCTATCGTCTCAATGTCACTAATGTTAGCCCCACCAGCGAGCCCGCTGAGCCAGTCACGGCACCACCGTCGACCACCGCTGTGGCTGTGAGTCAGGCCTGGCAAAAGTATCAGACTGTGATGCAAGAACGGGTGGCGGTTTTAGAACGGGCTGCGATCGCAATCCAGCAGGGTGACCTTGGGACTGAGCTTTACCAAACCAGCCAGCTCACAGCCCATAAGCTGGTGGGTGCATTGGGCAGCTTTGGCTTTCCCCTGGGGTCTACCCTGGCCCAACAGGTCGAACAGCTGTTGCAAACCACCCCCCTCACCAATATTCCAGTGGATCAGTTTCATCAGCTGGTCCAGCAGCTGCGCCAGGAGGTCACCGATAACTCGGTCGAGACGGCCACCGAAGCCGTCACCGCCGGGGCTCCACTGCTATTGCTCATCGGCTCGGATAGCGCCCTAATAGAGCAGCTAAGCCTGCAGGCCACACAACAGTCCCTACGGGTGCGACAGGCCAGCAGCCTCGGCCACGCCCAGCAGCTGCTGCAACAGTTTCAACCCCAGCTTATTATTTTTGACCTGCTAGCATCGCCCCCAGCAAACCAGCTGTCGGCTCCGCTGCCCCCAGAACTACTGGCCGACATTACCGATATGGCCCGGCGGCTCACCGGACCTTTTTTATTGTTGGCGCCAGCGCTACCGGCCCCAACCCGGCTGCAGCTAGTGCAGTGTGGGGTGAGCCAGCTGCTGGACCGCACCAGCCCGGCCCCTCAGCTAATGTCAGAGGCCCTGCGAACAATGCGCGCCACGACCACCCCGGCCAAAATCCTGATTGTGGATGACGATCCGCAGATTTTGCAGCTGCTGCAGGTCAGTTTGGCTCCCTGGAATTTTGATATTACAACCCTCACCGATGGCAATAATCTCTGGGCGGCTATGGAGGAAAATAAGCCAGATGCCCTGGTGCTGGATGTCAGCATGCCAGCGATGAATGGGTTTGAAATTTGTCAGCTGCTGCGGGCGGATCCCCGCTGGCGCACCCTGCCGATTCTGTTTCTCACCATGCATCAAGAAGACGTCATTCGGGGTCGGGCCTTTCACTTTGGGGCCAATGACTTTATCAATAAATCAGTGGCAGCTTCAGAGCTAGCCGTGCGCATCCTCAATCAGATTCGTCACCGGGAATAGGTCTACACTGAATCAGCCATAGCGCCTTTCCCCTTCCCCACACTACTCCGGGGAGTTTATTTTTTGGCAGATCCCCTAGACCAGGGTGGGCGGACAGTAGCCCAACCCCTCTACAAAGCGACTGCGAAACTCATAGAGTTCGACCGGATCGGGGGCACCGTGGGAGACCACCACCACCTGGTGCTCGTTCATTACCTGGGTTAGGGATGTACCCAAATCCAAATCGTCAAACGCCCTGAGCAGGGACACAGACGGTTTGTGGGGAATCCCATTTTCCTGGAGAAAGGCAACCAGATTGCCTTCTGCGATCGCATTTAAGGGTTCGCTCACATGCAGACGCATCACCCAGCGATCCACCAGGTAAATAACAGTCAGGGCCTTTAGGGGAAACCCTCCCAGGCGAGATAAGCGATCGATCACCCTAATAATTAAGCTAACATTCGCAAATCCGTAGAGATATTGCATTTACTTTTCCTCCTAACCTCCATCACCTTAGGGCAAGATTCTGAAGAAAATGTGAGGATTCCCCACAAAAACCAGGTTTTTCTAAAGGAAAAAACCGCCGGTGAACCATCACGTGAACCATCACATCGTGTGAAGAACTTCCCACCAAACGACGGGAAATTTACACAGGTCGCTAGTATGGGGACAGATAATCGTCAGCCCGTCATAGGGTTCGTGGATGGGTATTTTCTATGGCCAGCTTTAACCACCATCCCCCTGGCCTGCAGATGCTGGGGCAAACCTTAGATTCCTATCCTCTGTTTTCTGAGACCACCCGAAGTATTCACCAATCCCTGACGCTGCAGCAGATTTTGCAAACCAGCGTCTGTGAAGTGCAAAATCTGCTGGGCTGCGATCGCGTTTTTATCCTCAAACACCAGGCCGATGGCAGCGGTCAGCTGCTGGCCCAGGCCAGCAGCGAACAGGCGTGGGAACTTCTCACGGAAAGCTTTAGCGCCGACTACCTGGCCCCCTACCGTCAGGGCGGTGTGGCGGCCTTTAGCAGTTTGACTGACATGCCCGCCGATGCCAGTAACCGGCTCACCTCCCTCAGGGTAGCGGCCCAGCTGGTGGTGCCCCTGAGCAAGCGACAGCAGTTTTGGGGGCTGCTGATGGTGCACCACTGCCACCAGCCCCACCCCTGGAATCTGCTCGAAACCCGCCTGATGGAACAGCTAGGCGCCCAGATTAGTGCCGCCATCGAGCAGGCCGAGCAGGCCGACAGTCTGGAAATTATGGTGCAGCAGCGCACCGTTGCCCTGAGCCAGGCCAACCAGCGGCTGCAGCGGGAAATTGCTGAGCGCAACCGGATGTTAGCTGTTTTGCGGGAAAGTCAGCAAACCCTGGCGGGCATTTTTGACCGAGCCGGGGAGGCGATTATCTGCGTCGATCAAACGCACCATATTCGCATGTTCAACCAGACGGCTGAACGCATTTTTGGCTACACCGCCGCCGAAGCCGTGGGCCATTCCCTGGATATGCTTCTACCAGAGAGCTTTCGGGGCATTCACCACGGCCATATAGAGACATTTGAGCACGCGTCTGTAACGTCGCGCCGTATTGACCCCCATCGGGTCAGTGGCCGCCGGAAAAATGGCGAGACTTTTTCCATCGAAGCCTCCGTTTCCAAAAGCACCACCAAGGAAGGGGTGTGGTTTACCATCATGCTCCAAGACATCACCGAACGGCTAAATGCAGAAGCGGCTATCCGCCGCAGTGAAGAACAGCTGCGCACCACCACCAACGCCCTGCCGGTGCTGATTGCCTATATCGATGCTGAGGAGCGCTATCGCTTTAATAATAAGGCCTATGAAGACTGGCTGGGGGTACCCTACCAAAGCCTGGCCGGTCAGTTTCTAGCAACGGCCCTGGGGCCAACTATCTACGATACGATTCAACCCTATCTCCGCCAGGCCCTCGATGGCCACGGCGTTACCTTTGAGGTCGAATTTCCCGACAGCGAGCGGCCCTATCGCTGGGTCAGCGTCAGCTATCAGCCCGATATTCAAGCCGGTAAGGTGCTGGGCTGTTTTGCCATGACCCAGGATATCAGCGCCCACAAAGCCGCTGACCAAATTAAAAATGAATTTGTCTCGGTGGTGAGCCACGAGCTGCGCACACCGCTAACCTCGGTGCATGGAGCCCTTAAACTGCTCACCACCGGTCAGCTGGGTCAGCTAGCCCCCCAGGGCAAAGAGCTGCTGGAAATTGCCCTGAATAATACCGAGCGGCTGACCCGGTTAATCAACGATGTGCTGGACCTGGAGCGGATCGAGTCCGGTCGCATCAAAATGATCAAGGTGCGCTGTCAGGTGGCAGAGGTGCTGCAGCACGCGGTTCAGACCATGCAGCCCATGGCCCACACCCACGGTGTGACGCTACAAGTAATCTCCAGCGACACCCACCTCTACGCGGACCCCGACCACCTGGAACAGACCCTGACCAATCTGTTGAGCAATGCCATTAAGTTTTCACCCCAGGGGGAAACGGTGGTGCTCAAATCGATTGAGCAGGACAATCAGATCTTGTTTAAGGTCAGCGACCACGGACGCGGCATTCCTGAAGACAAGCTGGAAACCATTTTTGAGCGGTTTCAACAGGTGGACGCCTCCGATACTCGCAACCACGGGGGGACAGGGCTGGGGCTGGCCATCTGTCGAGAGATTGTCCAACACCACGGCGGTCGGATCTGGGTAACAAGCCTCCACGGTGAAGGCAGCACGTTTTGTTTTACCCTGCCCAAGACATCCAAGGCCGATAGCGTGTCATGACCTGCCGCCAGATCCTGCTTATTGATGATGAGGCCGATATTCAGACCGTTGCCACCATTGGTCTCACCCTCAGCACTGACTGGACTGTGATGACGGCAAACTCGGGGGAAGCGGGACTGGAAGTTGCGATCGCAACGCCCCCAGATGCCATTTTGCTAGACGTGGCCATGCCGGGTATGGACGGGTTGGCCACCCTCTCGGCCCTCCAGCACAATGCCACCACCACCCATATCCCAGTGATTTTTCTGACCGCTAAGGCCCAGGCGGCCGACCGCCGTCGGCTCTACGAAGCCGGGGCCGCAGGCGTGATTACTAAACCCTTTGACCCGACCACCCTCGCCAGCCAGGTTGCCGGTTTTCTAGCCTGGTCGATCTAGGCACCGCCAGGTATTGCATTCTCTTAAGAACCTGTGGCACTTTTAACAAAATAGGTCAAGATAGAGACACCAGTAGGAACAGTATTGACAGACCGTGATTGCCCATCCTAAAGCTGTTGTCATCATAATTTCAACAGTTTAGGGCAGATAAATTTGGGGCCAATAAACCAGTGTAACCAGCACTTCGCCCAAGGTGCCAAGCTGTTTCTTGTTTTTAGGAGACACACCATGGTTAATAGTCAACAGTTACGCCATGAGTACAACCAAGGTTACCGTGATTTTTCTCACATTAGTCTGCACGGCGGCGATCTTAAACAGGCCCACCTCAGCGGTGTAGACTTTACCCACTGCGACTTTAGCAGTGCGGATCTCAGCGACGCAAACCTGAGTCGCAGCGATCTTACCAGCGCGAACCTGACCGATGCCGACCTGACCCAAGCCGACCTTAGCGGAGCCAAGCTCATGGGAATTAATCTGATCGGAGCCGATCTCACCGGGGCCAGTCTGGTGGGGGCCGATCTCACCGGGGCTGATTTAAGAATGGCCAATTTTGAAGCAGCCGACCTCAGCGGGGCGAACCTGACCGCCGCCATTGTCAGTGGCGCTAATTTTTGCAATGCCAATTTAGCATCCGCCTGTTTAGATAAAACGGGTTTTGAAGAGACCGAGCACGATGGAGCCAATCTGCACCATCTGCGGACTCCCACCGTCAACAACGGGCACGAGACTCACCGCTGGGTCTCATGGGGACTGCATTAGTCATAACCAAAGGGGAGAGCGGACGATCCGCTCTCCCCTTTGGTTATGACAGTTCTTTGTATAGCAGGACAGTTTTAAGGCACGCTCACCAAACCGAGAGGTCTGGGCAGGGCGGCATCTGGCATAGCACAGGGATGGCTGACGACCAGACCGGCTGATTCTGGCATTGCCTGCCGACAGTCAGGGCAGTATAGATAAATTTCACCCTGGCGCACATGGCGCAGTAGTGAACTGTTACAGCACAGACAATAGCTCATAGCCCTCTTTAAGTAGAGTGTTACTACAGTGATAACCGATAAAGATGAAGACTTTATGAGGATAGGGGTAGGGGTTGCCCCATCGGGTGCGATCGCGACTCTACCACCGCTGGCAAAAACAGCTGATACAGAGCATCGCGCCGTTCTAAGGAGAGATAGGACTGGCGATGGGTGAGCCACTGCTGCCATAGGGTTTGGTGCTGTTTTTGAAAATAGCGCTCCAGGCTGGGTAGTTTTTGCATCCAACTATCCCCTAGCACACTGACCAAAAATGACTGCAAAACCACCTCATCCTGCAGTTTCCCCAACAGGTCCTGGAGCTGCTTAAAAGCACCTACTTGATCCTTATACGCTTCTCCATAGAAATCACTAAATAACACCATTTGATAGCGCAAGCCTTTGATCTGTTTACGCAGGTCGTGAACTTGTTCTAGGGCATGGGTATCGTCGGTGACTAACCAGCCAGGATGAAGCAACAGCTGTCCAAGCATCGGCAACAGCAGGTCCGGCAGGACAACCGCTAAGGGTAAATTGGCCAGGGGCTGGTACTGGGGGTGCTTAAGCCACTTTTTAATGGCCTTGACCAAATGTTTATAATCCTTGCTGTGCAGATATTTTTCCATCCGGACAACATACTCTTTGCGGCGTTTTTTTAGCGTCTGGATCAGGGTCCGCAACACCTTAGTTTCGGATTTTGACAGATTCGTCTTGTCCCTAAAGTGCGTCAACCAACTCTGCAATACATCTAGATCGCGCACGCGACCCAGAACCTTACCCAAGCGTTTTAGCGCCGGTTCGTTCACCTCAGCGGGGAGAACAATGGCTGCCTCAAATGCCCCATGGGCCGTACGTAGGCGTCGCAACCCCACTCGCATCTGGTGTAAAAACTCAGGATCGCCGTGGGCCAGCACGCTTTTTTCCTGCTGACGAATGTGGCTAAAGTGGGTTTGAATCGCCTGGTGGGCATAGGTCCCGACGGGTTGAAATTGGGGCTGCATAGGGCTACCCGCTCGCTTGTGGAAGGCCAGTCCTATGGTATCGACTTTTATTCAAGACTGATATTGAGAAAATTGCTAAAAACCATTGCCAATGGAGTCGATGGGCCAATGCTACCCCCCCTGGGTACCAGCATCTCGCCATAGCCGCGTAGTCCGGATCGGCAACGCCCTAAAAACCACCTCCCACCAGGGTCAAAAACCCCGACAGGAGACAAAATACCGACAAAGCTGCAAAGCTCTAAAGGACTTGCTGGTAAATCAAGTACCCGCCAATAGCCCCTTTCCCTTTAACCCTTCCCCACGCTACTTCGGGGACTTTATTTCTTGGCAGATCCCCAAGAACATCGGGTCAGCTGCTTTGAGCCGTCTTAACCTTAGTCACCAGACCCACAGCCCGCAACAGGCGAATGACCTGCCAAACCGGGTCAATCTCCCACCAGTTTTGCTGGAAACAGGCGGATGATTGGCAGGCGTGGTGGTTGTTGTGCCACCCTTCACCGTAGGTTAGCACCGCTACCCACCAGCAGTTGGTGGACATGTCATCGGTATCGGTTGGGCGATAGCCAAACCGGTGACAGGCGCTGTTAACAAAACAGGTACCGTGGAAGCTCACTAACAAACGAACAAAAATGCCCCACACCACAAACGGCATGCCGCCAGCTAAGTACAGCAGCACCCCCAACCCTACTTGCAATGGGATGTACTGGCTGTGGCAAAACTGGTAAAACCTGTCATCGCGGATATCCTTGGTCATGCGGGGTAGCAAAGAGTGGGTGGGCACCGTATGCATCAGCCAGTTGATATGGCTCCACCAAAACCCCTTGCTGGCACTGTGGGGGTCGAGCTCCTGGTCGGTGTGCAAATGATGCAGACGATGGTAGCCTACCCAGCCATACACCCCCCCTTGAAACGCCAGGGTCCCCAGCAAAATAAATAAATGCTCTAGCCACAGGGGAGCCCGCAGGCTGCGATGGCTCGCCAACCGATGAAAACCCAGGGAAATACCGAGGCCCTGGGTCAATGCGTGTAAAACAAAAGCGACGCCAATGGCACTCCAGCTAAAGTTGCCAGGCAGCAGCGCCAGCAGGGCAAGTAAATGAAGAACAATGGTTGAAACCGTCACCGACCAGCGTAGCCGGGGGCGAGGCAGGGCTGCTGTAGTTACCAATGAAAGCACCTAAAATAGACAGTGATTGAGGGTTTGTTCCCCTAGGGAAGACTAACATATTTGCCCTGGGCCGCTATGGGAGCGATCTGGGGCGAAGACGAAGCGCGACCCAGGGGGCTCTATCTAGTAGATTGACTTATTCAATCCACGGCAGCCCCTTCTGAGCTGGGTTAGCTGTGGGAAAGCGATAAGCTAGAAAGACCGTGCCTCTTCCCCTTGCATGCAGATTTCGGAATCTTCTTCGGCCACACCCCTCAAACTTGATACCGGGCTAGACTCTAACACCGCTGGCTTTGACCACCATGAGCCCCCCAGTCAGTCCCTGATCGATGCCTGCGTCCACTGTGGCTTTTGTCTAACCACCTGCCCCAGCTATCGTGTCATTGGCAAAGAGACCGACTCGCCCCGTGGTCGCATTTATCTGATGGATGCCATCAATAAGGGAGAGGCTCCCCTATCGGAGGCATCGGTAAGTCATTTTGAGTCCTGCTTGGGGTGTTTGGCCTGTACAACCGCATGCCCGTCGGGGGTGGAGTACGACAAACTGATCGACTCGGTGCGATCGCAAGTCAACCGCAACCACCAGCGGCCCCTACCCGTTCGGCTGCTGCGCCAGCTGATCTTTTCCCTATTTCCCTATCCCGACCGCATTCGCCTGTTGCTGAGCCCCCTGGCGCTGTACCAGTGGCTAGGGGTATCTAAGCTGGTGCAGGGCACCGGGCTGCTAGACCGCTGGGCACCCCAGCTAGCGGCCATGGAGTCAATTTTACCCACGGTGACCCCCCGGTGTTTTCAAGACAATCTGCCGGAGACCGTACCGGCCCAGGGCGAGCAGCGCTACCGGGTGGGGATGATCCTCGGCTGTGTCCAGCGAGTATTTTTCTCAAACGTCAACGAAGCCACCGCGCGGGTGCTGAGCGCCAACGGCTGTGAGGTGGTCATCCCCAAAAGCCAGGGCTGCTGCTCTGCCCTACCGGCCCACCAGGGAGAGACCGCCCAGGCCCAGGCGCTGGCCCGCCAGATGATCGACAGCTTTGCCACCATGGATGTGGACTATGTGATCATCAACGCCGCTGGCTGTGGCCATACCCTCAAAGACTACGGTCATATTCTCAAGGATGACCCCACCTATCGCGAACGGGCCGTGGCCTTCAGCAACAAAATGCTGGATATCCAGGAGTTTTTAGCCAAGGTAGGACTAACGGCCCCGCTGACTGCCCTCACCGAAGCGCCCCTAAAGCTGGTGTACCAGGATGCCTGCCATCTGCGTCACGGCCAGGGGATTACCGAAGCACCCCGCCAGCTCCTGCGACAGATTCCTGGGGTGACTGTTGTTGACCCGATTGATGCCGCTCTCTGCTGCGGCAGTGCCGGGGTATACAACATGCTACAGCCCGAGGTAGCCAACGAGCTGGGACAAATGAAGGCATCTACCCTGGTCAACACCGGAGCCACCTTAATTGCATCGTCCAATCCAGGCTGCGCCCTGCAGATTCAAAAGCATTTGGCCCTCCAAGGCCAGACGGTGCCGCTGCTGCATCCGGTTGAGCTGTTAGATCGGGCGATTGCTGGCAAACAGCTGTAAGGGACCTGCTGGTAAATAAGG
This sequence comes from Cyanobacteria bacterium P01_H01_bin.26, assembly GCA_038748225.1. Taxonomy (GTDB): domain Bacteria; phylum Cyanobacteriota; class Cyanobacteriia; order Phormidesmidales; family Phormidesmidaceae; genus Leptothoe. The sequence continues at coordinate 13,067 of JBCDJC010000018.1, forward strand.
CACCCATCAATAGCGCCTTTCCTCTTTCCCTTTAACCCTTCCCCACTCTACTCCGGGAATTTTTTTTTGCAGCTCCCTAATCTGTCATGCTGTTCCCACAGATTATCTCCCCAGCGGCTGGGAGCCTATTTTTACCGGATAAAAACATCTACAACCTTGACCTCGATACCGGGAACTTTACCTCGATACCAGGAAACTGTAAAACTTATCCGTAATTACACTAATTTTCCCTAAAACTGCTAATACTGAGGGAAGTAGACCAATTTAGAAATAATGGTCAATGGTCAATTGTTTTAGTCAGGTCGCGCTGCCCACGGACTGCGATTTGTGGCAGACACCGTTTTTGGGGCTACAGGCGGCTAGCAGCATCGCCACTGCTCTGGCCTGTTTTTCCCTTCCCCTAGCGCTCTTTTATTGTGTCAAAATACGCCGCCGTGGGACGGTGCCCCATCGAGCATTTTGGCTAGTTGGGCTACTGATGACCCTAGGGGGGTTGGTGTGTCTGCTAGATGTCGTTTCCCTGGGGTACCCGGTCTACGAATTCGCCACGATCCTACGGGCGGCGATGGCCCTGGCGGCGGTCTGCACTGCAGGGTCGCTCATCACCCATCTGCCTGAGTTACTGGCCCTCAAAACTCCGTCGGATCTCGCCAAAATCAAACAGCAGCTCAAAACTGAAATCTATCGCCGCCGCGACGCCCAAACTGCATTTTATGGCCTCGTTAGCTGCACATCTGTCGCCACTGGCTCAGAATATTTTTCGGCCCTGGTGGTCAGTCTAGCGATGATTCTCGATGTCTCCACCGTGGTTGTGGCGGAGCGGACCGCTCCGGACTCGCCAGAGCTGCAAACCCTGGGGCTGTGGCACACCGACAAACTGCAGGACAATATCACCTTTGAGGCGGTCCAGGACCTCTGTGCCCAGACCATGGAGACCCGACAGGCGAGCTACTGTCTCAACCAAACCCTACCAGCCGACCATCCCATGGCGAATTTGGGCGCCACCACCTACCTGGGGGTGCCGCTGCTTGATGGTGACGAAAACGTGATTGGTATTCTGTGTGTGCTCCATGACAAGCCGCTGGAGGATCTGGAAATGGCCAAATCCTTTCTCCAGGCATTTGCCGCTCGCTCGGCGGCGGAGTTAAAGCGTAACCAGGCGGAGCAGGCACTGTTGAGCGCCTACGACAATCTGGAGTCGCGAATTCAACAACGGACCCTGGAGCTGCAAACGGCCAAAGAATCGGCCGAGGTGGCTAACCGAGCTAAAAGTACATTCTTGGCAAAAATCAGCCACGAACTGCGCACCCCCCTCAACGTGATTTTGGGATTTACCCAAGTCATGGCCCAGGATGCCTCGCTGTCTGTGGACCACAGCCAGTCTTTAGAAATTATTGATAACAGCGGCTCTCACCTGCTGGACTTGATCAACCATATTTTAGAATTTACCAAGCTAGACACCGGCCATGCCACCGTACAGCTTAGCGATGAGGATGTCCCTAAGCTAATTTATGGCCTGGGCAACATGATGCAGCTAAAGGCCAAACAACAGGGGCTGCAGCTAACGGTGGAGTGCGATCGCACCATGCCACGCCAGCTGCGCATCGACGTCAGTAAGCTGCGTCAGATTATTCTCAACCTGCTCGACAACGCCATCAAATATACCCAGGAAGGCCGGGTGCTGCTGAAGGCTTACACCATTCCCCAGGGGGATACCATCCAGCTGGGTCTTGAAATCTCCGATACCGGGCGGGGCATCAGCCCCAGCGAACAGCAAAAAATGTTTAACCCGTTCTATCAGTCGGGGAACCTATCCACGGTCCATGACGCCAGCGAGCAGGGGGTGGGGCTGGGGCTAGCCATCTGCCAGGGTCTGATCAAACTGATGGGAGGTCATATTAGCTACCGCAGCCAGCTGGGCCAGGGTACGACGTTCCATATTCAGCTGCCGGTGACCGTCACCCAACTCTCCCCGGCGCGAACGGTGTCCCCAACAAGATCCTGCAGCCAGTCCCACCTGGCCCAGCAGCGCCATGAGATTTTGGTGGTAGAAGATGTCCCCACCAATCGTTCGCTCCTCAGACATATTCTAGGCATTGCCGGGTTTGACGTTCGTGAGGCCGAAAATGGCCAGCAGGCCATTGAACAGTGGGAGTCCTCGCGTCCCGCCCTGATTTTAATGGATATCCAAATGCCGATTATGAACGGCTACGATGCTACGGCCTACATTAAACAGCGAGATCCCAAGCTACCGATCATCGCCCTCACCGCCAGCATCTTTGATACCCAGCTAGATGAGATCTTCTCCGTCGGCTGTAATGCCTGTATCCACAAGCCCTTTGACCGTGAGCACCTGCTTAGCACCATCAACGGATACCTCACCGATACGGCCCCATTGCTGCTGCCTGGAAAACAATTGACAGCTCCCCCCTACGCGCCACGGGTACCAGCAGAAATTCAAAAAACGCTTTAAACTGCAGGAGATGATAACGCGTCCCCGCAGCCATGGCCGACTGGAAAATTAATCTGCTCTACGACGGTGAGTGCCCCCTGTGTTTGCGCGAAGTCAATTTTTTAAAAAAGAAAGATGACGGCCGGGGGCTGGTGGCATTTACGGATATCGCCGCTGACGATTACGAGCCTGCCACCAACGGCAACGTTTCCTTTGAGGCTGCCATGGCCCGCATTCACGCGGTCCTGCCCGACGGCACCGTGGTGCAAAATGTTGACGTATTTCGCCGGGTATATGGGGTGCTGGGGATTGGCTGGATGTACGCCCCCACCCAGTGGCCCCTGCTCGGTCCCATGGTGGATACGCTTTACAATATTTGGGCCGACTGGCGCTTAAGGCTCACGGGTCGCCCCGATCTGGCCACTGTAATTGCCCAACGCAACCAACGTTGCCAGCTGGAAAAAAGCTGAGCATCCCGCTCCAGAAATTTGTTACGGGCCGGGCCACCCATATCCCCCTCAAACCTACCGGCACTAAGCTTAGAACAGCTGTTGCAGCGTCTGTCTTAGCTCCCTATCAGACGCCTTTTTAAGGAGCCAAAAGGTGGTTTCCCACGAGAAAAAAGCAACACCGCCATAGTCGGCCCGCTGTACCGCCGCAATCTCATCCACCGTGCGTTCAAAAGCCTTGGCAGCCGTCAGTGGCCCTGTGTAGAGACCAATGGCAATGGGAACCTGGTGACGCAGGTTGTGGAACCCACTGTTGTAGAGGTCCTGCTCAAATACATCCAGATCGGTGCGGTAAAGCTGCACCACCACTTCGTCCACAATGCCAGCATTGACCCACTGAACCCAGTCTTGGAGATATTTATTGTAGGCAAACCCTGGCGGATTGGGGGAAACGGAAATAATCGCGTCCGGACGCACCTGTTTGACCGCCTGGGTAATGTCGGCCAGGAGGGAGGTAATGGCATGGGCGCGCCAGGCCACCCAGCCCGGCGCATTAGGGTCATCCGGGGGGAGGGCACCGCCGTGGCTGGCCTGGTATACCTGAATCGAGTAGGGATCGTAGCCCATGGCAACCGGCAGGCTGAAGTGATCGTCCAGCTGGATCCCGTCCACCGGATAGCGTTGGACCACATCTACGATCAGATCGGTGAGAAACTGGCGCACCTCTGGGTGCATCGGGTTGAGCCAGGCCAGATTACCACCGCTGATCTCTAGCTGAAAGTTTTGCAGTGGAGCGGGCAGCAGCGGGTGGGGGGAAAGGGGAGCTGGCACCGTATCCCCCGCCCGGTTAGTGGTGAGCCATTCAGGGTGGGCCAGGGCAATGGGGGACGACGCCGGTATCATCAGCCCATACTCAAACCAGGGAATCAGCCGCATGTGGTGGCGGTGGGCCTGGCGGGTCAGGCTGTGGAGAATATCGTCAAAGGGATAGAGGGGGACATCGGCGATGCGATCGCAACACCGGCCCCCAGCCCGCCGGGTCACCTCGTTAGGGTAAAGGGTATACCCCTGGTTCCAGACACTGGGGTAGAGGGTATTGATCCGATGTTCGGCCAGATTTGCGATCGCATCGTCCAAATGAAACCCGTAGTAGTTCATGGCGGCGGCGATATTGGTCATCCACACGCCGCGAATTTGGCTGGTGGTCTCCAGCTTGACCGCCGGTGCCTGCCAGCTTGACAGCACCAGCCATACCGCCACCAGCCCCAGGGCAATATAGCGTCGCCGCACCAGCCGAGACCGTTTCCGGACCCGCGCCGTAGATTTTTGAGCCGGTTTAGAGTCAGACATGTGCCAGGGACCAACGGGCCTCTAAATATTTCACGACACTATCTTCACTGTGGTGGGCAATGATTTCGGTCGCATGGCGCTGCAGTTCTGGGGTAGCGTTGGCCGTTGCCACCGCCACATCCGCCAGCTGAAACATAGAAATATCGTTGTTGTGATCCCCAAAAACGGTCAGAGCGTGGTCCTGCAGACTCTGCAAACGTTGCAGCTCGCGAATACCGTTTGCCTTGGTCGCCGAGGCATCCTGTAGGGTCAGCCAGTACCAGTCGGGCTGGTAGGGATTCTCAAACAGATGCATATGGAGGCGGTGGGGAAACCGCTTTGCCAATACCTGCGCCAGGTCAGCCAGGCGCTGCTCGGTATCGATGAGCGTCAGCCGCATGATCTGTTCATCCACAATGTTGCCCGGGTCACAACAGCGCCAGCGAGGGTCCTGGTTACGGCTGGCATCGTCAATACACCACTGCACACCAGGGTGCACATCAGGTGTGTAGTACACGTGGTCCGCCTGACCGTCAAAGCTAGTAACTAAGGGGTGGATGTTCGCCCGCTGCACCACTGAGAGAATATCGATCGCCAGACTGGCCGCCATGGCGTTTGCAATTAGATGCTGCCCGGTGGCCAGGTCGCTAACATAGGCTCCATTTAGCTCAATCACCGGCAGCGGCAGCGAGATACCGTGAAAAATAGACCTGACGGAGCTGATGCTGCGGGAGGTGGCCACGGTAAAGGGAAGACCCGCCGCCAGGAGACGACGGAGAGTTTCACGGGTGTAGGGAGAAAGCGTGGCCGTAGAATTTAGGAGAGTACCATCCAGGTCTGAAACGTAGAAAGTAGGCATGGACACTGCCAAAACGTGCAGTTTTCTTTATGACAGATCCAACGGTAACTGTCTAGTCAATGACCGCTAGCCGGCCTGGGGCGGCAGCACTCATCCCGGACATTCTGGCCATACAGGCGTTCCATGGCAACCTCTACAGAAGCAATTCTTGGATCCTATAAATCCCTATCCCTAAGGCATCACTTACGGCTCACCGCCTACGAACCAACTTTGGTGGTCTGAACAACATTAAAAAAGACCCTAAAGGGACGCCCTAGCTCAGTGGCAACAGCTTTTTCCACAATGTCAACTTCCCGTGACGTAATCGGCTCAGTGGCCTGCACCATCAGTTCAATTTCAGACGCTTGCCAAATGATATTGGTTTCGAGCAGTTCTACGTCCCGCCGGGCCAGCAGGGTACTATTGTTGAGAATGGACCGCATAGAGTAATCCAAGCGGCTTTTACGCACCAGCTGTGTAGAACTCAAACCCAGGGGAATAACCAACAGCAGCATCAGGGCGGCGCTCACACCCCAGCTCAGGGTCCGGCTAAACTGATTATCGCTCCGCGTGTATCCGGCAACAACATAGACAATGGTGCAGGCCAGACTGATCCCCAACAGGTTGGTCATGTACAGCAGCAACGCGCCACCGCTGTAGACCCACTGTCCCTGGGATAGGGTTAGACCCACCACACAAAGAGGGGGCATCAGGGCAACTGCGATCGCAGTTCCCGGCAGCGCATCGCCAATTTCAGGCCGAATTTTGGCATAGCTGCTAATGGCCCCCGCCACCAGGGCAATCACCAGGTCGATCAGGTTGGGCTGGGTGCGGGCCAGCACTTCCGTACCAAATTCTGGAATCCCCATGAGAATGCCCGCCAGCCAGGACATGCCAATGCCCACCAGGGTGCCCATGGCAATGGAGGTACTGCTGCTGCTAAGGAGTTCGCGATCGCCCTCAATGGCGGCAAAGGCAAATCCGCGCAGCGGTAGCATCAGGGGCGCAATCAGCATCGCACCGATGATCACGGCCGTGCTGTTGATGATCAAACCCAGAGTAGCAATCAAACAGGAACCGATCAAAAGCACCAGAAAGTTGAGGGTGAGCTGGGAATCTTCGATCAGTGAAGCTCGGAGTTTGAGGATAGGAACTCTAGCGAGCCAGGATTGAATTTGGCTGCCGACCTGCTGAACCGTTCTTGGAAATTGCATGGGATGCCCTAGGATGGTGTCGGAAAAACTATATCGTTTTTAGGGTCTTTCCAAATGTTTTAGGGTGGGAGGGAAGGCTAAATCGGCGGCTGGTGATTGGTGGCCATGGCATTTTGAGACAGCAGCAAGACTGCGCGGATCAAAGTATTTGAGCACTTTTCTGAGCTAGGAGAGTCGCAAACATGGCCTCAATGGGTTTGCCACTGCTGTCTTTACGATGAAATGTTCCCAGTTGCTCTTGATACTGGCAAATCTGCCAATGGGCATAGTAGTCACGCAATGCCTGGGGGGCAAAGGTGGACGGAAAGTCGATGGGACAAGGGAACTCCGGCGAGGACACAGGAGCAATTATAAAATTGTAGCCACGGGGCTTGGTTTGAGCCTGCATGTTCTCAATCACCCGTGGCAACCTCTCTGACCGCAAGAACTGAAACACAACCGTGGAGATAACCAGATCGTAGCTATCTTCTAGAGCCGCTGTTTCGATGTCGTATACATGGGCTTGAAACGTGTCCCCAGCATGGTCTTGTTGAATCACCGCTTGCAGCTGCTCGATAGAGCTGGCATTTTTATCCAACGCTGTTACCCGATGACCGTGGGCATGTAGATAAGTGGCATTTCGACCTTTTCCACAGCCCAGATCTAAAACACTCAGGTTTTTATGATCTGACAAGAGCCCTTGGCTTAGGGCTCGCACGTCGTCATGGGGAGCGGCAAAATGATATTTCTTTTGGTAATAATCTTCGGGACGACAATAAAACTCTACGAAACAGGATAATGCTCCCAGGGGCGTTACCTGATGCCAAGCACCTGGTTGAACCAAAAAGTCGGTGTGCTGTGGGGTAATAATGTCTGTAGACAGAATGTCCCCTGCGTCAGTCAATGCGTCGTATTGTAATCTGCCTGTCCGAACGGTAATTTTAGCCCAGGTGCCTGGCTTGGTGTTGTGTTTAGTTTGAAATGATTCTGGCAGAGTTGTTTCTGTCCATGGGGGCAGCGTTTTATATTTGACGAGCGCGCCTGTAAGTGTTGACATCATATCGAATGCAGACTATCGCACAAAGAGAGCTTTCATATCACAACGGTAGCTTAAATTCATTCTGTAGCAGCGAGTCAGCACTGACCATTGGGAGTGGCCGTGTGGATGAATGCGTGCCCAGGTAAAAAAACTAACTAGCCAACATTATCCCTCCACAGGGCTCGATCCAACGTTCCTAGAGTAGATTGTCTCATCAAAAGCAGTTGCCACTAGGGTGACACTCAACAAAGCAACCATGGCACTCAGCATAAACAAGCCCTGATAGCCAACCGCTTGGGCAATAAAGCCGCTGACAGCCGCAATCCCGATCCCGCTAAAAAGTACCAGGGACGATTGCACCGTGTAGTCTGAACCAGCTGTCGCCAAATCACTCCTATCCATCATAACTGTACACAAAGCCGTGCTTGACATGCTCCCCGCCAGCTGGACGCTAACGGCGGCGGCATACAAAACCACGATATGATGAATGTGAAAAGCGGGCAGTAGGTAAGCGGTGATACAAAGCCCCTGAAAAAGATTAAACAAAAGTAGCGATCGCTTTCTACCTAAAGATGAGATTGTCAGACCAGCGATAATAGCACCCACCATACCCGCTGTATAACTGACCACGCCCAGCATCAGAGCAATATCCCCCAGCGACAGGCCAATATCAACCAGGAGCGGTCGAAACATCGCTCCAGCCATAGCACCATCAGCTGTACACAGCACTAAAATCAAACACCATAAACCCGTCTTGGGATATTGGGAAAACTTAATCACCGCTTTAAAATAACGCTTGAGTGGATTAGAGCCCTCAGATAAAGCCCTCCCCAGGGGTCTGGGAGCTTTGGGTTGATGGCTGACAGACCCCTTATGGGTGGTTAGAACTGATTCACGATGTAATAAAATTGGCACCAACGAGAGAGTCAGCAGCATAGCGATACTGAGTAAGGCAACCATCCATCCCCAGCGTTCCAGTACCAGCAGCATACCTCCGCCACCGATGATCACCCCCAGATAGTTGCCTGCGTTCTGAATTCCATTGCCAAAGCCCTTCTCCTCAGCACTCAATAGGTTCACAGCCAGGGCATCGGTGGCAATATCTTGACTCGCACACAAAAAACACATGAGGGTGCCGCAGATCAGTAAAGGAGCAATCTTATCTTGAATATCAATAAGGGAGACAAGTACAGTTGTCACAATCAATAGAACTTGAAACCCGATAATCCAAAATCGATAATGCCCCCAGCGGGTGTATCCAAAGTTGTCGATCAAAGGTGCCCAGAGAAACTTCAGCATCAGCGGTATCGCCACTAAGCTCAAAAGGCCGATTTTGCCAAGAGAGACTCCCTGCTGGCGCAAGAAAACAGGAACAGCACTCAGAATAAACATTGAGGGCAACCCCTGGGATATGTATAAGCTACCCAAGAGTCCATAGGTTTTGAGTCGCTGCTGAGTGATCATTTTACTATCTCCTTCTCTCCAACAGTTCACCCTCGAGCAGCTTGGAAAACTGCATACCTTGTTGCAGTCCGGCTATAGGATCGCCAAGATCGCCTCAAAACCTGTTTTTGACCTGAAGGCCAAAGGTGGCAGGAGCGCCAAAAGCACCTCTAGCCGGTGTAGATGTCAATACCTGGGTAAGATATCTCGTGTCGAAAAGATTGTCTGCAAACACGTAGATACCAAAACTATCGACTTCATATCCCAAGCGAGCATTGACAATCGCATAGGGATCTTGGGCAAAGCTGTTGTCATTATCTAGATACGTCTTGCCAAACCCAATCAGTTCAAGTCGTCCGAAAATACCCGCCGGACTGCGATATTGAGCGGCTACGTTATAGGTAAGACCGGGGGCATAAGATACCTGATTACCGTCGAAACTGTCTCCGGTAAATGGATCGGTGGAGTCTTGAAACTCAGCATCAACCAGCCCTAACCCCGCCGTTAGATCTAGACCTTCAACCGGGGTAGCCCTAAGTTCTAACTCAGCACCAAAAATATCAACGTCAGCATTGCCAACAAATAGGGTGCGGGTGGCTGGTTGAAACCCAACAAACTGAAAATTATTGACTGGATTGTAGAAAACCGCCAGATTTGCAAAAAGCCGATCCTCCAACCAGCTAGATTTCAGACCGACCTCGTAATTCCAAGATGTCTCGGCCTCAAAGGTCGCGGTTTCTAGGCTAAAGGGGGTCAGATTCACACCCGCTGGCCGAAAGCCCCTAGAGATAGAACCGTAGGCCATCACATCGGGACTGACCAGATACTCAGCTACAAACCGAGGTGAAAATTCGGACCCATTTTGATTAATCTCACCAATCGATAAAAGCGGTATCGATAAAAATCCACTCTCATCCGTAAACGTTCGGGTATACCCCTCTAGGGTACTCTCGTTCGATTCATATCTCAAACCCGCTGTCAGGCGAAGCGACTCAATGGGCTTAAACCCCAGCTGGCCAAATACAGCGAACGTTTCTCTCTCAATTTCACTATTTCTTTGCTCAAAGCCAGGTGGAAATCCAAATCCCAGTCGCAACCCGTCTTGACCGTGCAAGATACCGCCTTCATCTTCAAAATTAAATGATTCGAAATAGCTGCCTACCAGCCACTGTAACCGGTCTGAATCGGCGGGGGATTGCACCCGCAGTTCCTGACCAAATACGGTTGAGCGATAATCAATCAGCTCTGCTCGAGCGTCCGCTGTTGTGTAGTCTAAGTCAATTCCCGCGTCTTGATTAGACTCACGACGCGTGGTGATGGAGTTTACTTGAAAATCGGGGTGGGTGTAGCTAACCTTCAGGGACTGAGCGTTTGAGCGTATCTCATTAAATTCATCAAAATCTAGCTGAGTCTCAAACGGATCAGATTGGCTCAGCAGCACCAGCGGTGAAATGCCTTCTTCATAGTCATCCACCGATCCTCGCAGCGTTATCTCCCAGTCTTCTGAGGGGGTCCATAGCAGCTGGGCCCGCCCCGTCCAACCGGATTGATCATCAGCATCTTCGTCTAAAAATTTGTTGAACACATAGCCGTCACGGGCGGAGTAGCCCCCACTTAGTCGAAAAAACAGATTGTCGGGCACGATTGGCACACTGACACTGCCCCGCACGCTAGTGTCATCATAGCTGCCAAGGTCTGCAGCCCCGCTAAACTCAAACTCATTACTGGGGGGACGGGTAATGACATTCACCACCCCCGCCAAAGAGCTACGTCCGTACAGCGTACTCTGGGGACCTCGCAGAACCTCAACTCGTTCAAGATCAAGCAGGTCAAAATCTAAAAAGCTACCAAAATCGTAGGGAACATCATCAACAAAAAAGGCAACGGCATCCTGGGACGCAAAACTCAAATTAGAAATTCCCCGGACACTGTACACAGAAAAGAAACGACTCTCCCCACGGTTAAAGAAAGAAAAGTTAGGCGTATTGTCGGCAATTTCTCCAAAAGATGTAATGTCGGCATCTTCCAGCTGTTGTTCATCGAATACGGTAATGCTGATGGGGACATTCTGAACATCTTCAGGCTGTTTCTCGGCGGTTACAATAATGCGTAGCCCGGTCTCATCTGCGGTCCCATCCACACCTGTTTCATCGGGAATTCCATCACCCATGGGATCAAGGTCACCTACCGGGATAGCATCCGCCGCCGGAGCAGAAGAGCCTGATTCAGGCAGTGTCGGCACGACTGATTCAGAAGTGGATGATGCGGGGATTGCCGGGCTAGCACTTATCATTAACCCAGTTTCCACTTGATTTACCTGAACGACAGGTCCAGCGGATACCCCGACTAGCTGTATCCGAAAACTATGCTGATCTAACGGTGTAACGGTGATCTGTGCAATGTCGTCAACGGGAGACGCCTGACTAAACTGACCAGCTTGCGCTAGCTGAGCACCCGTGACATCAATATTTACGGTTGTGCCATATTGAGATTTGAATGTTCGCAGTGGCTGACCATCCGCTGTCTCTAACCACAGTTCCACCCCTCCATTGGCCGCATTAAGTTGGATATCGACGACCTGGCTGATGTTAGCCAAACCAGATCGGCTCATGACGGACATTTCTAAACAAACGCCCAGGCCAATCGCCGCTAAACAGTGACCAATTTCTCTCACTCACTCACTCCTTCACTCCACAGCATGTTCAAGGACTGCTCGAACATCCTCACCTATGCTCAAGACGATACCGGAGGTAGCAAAGGCAAAGTAATGCTATCGGGAGCTTTTTTACCACAAAATGGATTTTATCGGTGACTGACTTGATCTCATCAAATTTAAGTCATAAAGTTTAGTGAGACCAAGTCAGTCAGCATAGGCTACCAAGCAATCGGATGAGCTTTTCAGGACATTTGCTAAGAGGTTACTATGAGAGACAGGTTACTCAAACTGCCTAAGAAACTTGGACTTGTACAATTGCTTTGTCTCGTTGTTGTTGCGACAACGGGTGGGATTGTTCTCTACAGATTTTTCACCCAGCCACCACCGGATAACCCCATTGCCCAAATGCAACCAGAGGTGGCTCCAAAAGTCTCTGCCTTGGGGCGAATAGAACCCGTTTCGGAGATTATCAAAGTTTCTCCATCCGTTGATTTAGAGAGCGATCAGGTAACACAGCTGCTGGTCAATCGAGGCGATCTTGTAGAAGCTAATCAAGTAGTGGCTGTTTTAGCCAGTCGCGCCACTTTGCAAGATGCCTACTTAGAGTCTCAACAGCAGGTGACCCTGGCCCAAGCAAAACTAGCCCAGGTCAAAGCCGGTGCTAAGTCAGGAGAACTTGCAGCACAGCAGGCGCAGATTGAACGACTCCAGGTAGAGCTTTCCACTACAGCCCTAGCTCAGGCGGCGACCTTGGAACGTCTGCGTTCAGAAGTTAAAATGGCCCGGGCTGAATATGAGCGATACCAAAGTCTTCTGGCAGAAGGCGCGGTGTCAGCATCTGTATATGACCAGAAGCGACTAGCCATTGAAACGGCCCAAGCCCTATTCTCAGAAGCCCAGGCCGATCAGGCTCGCTCCCTACAGTCTCTACAGGCTCAAATTCAAGCTGCCCAGGCAACGCTAGAACAGCTGGCTGAAGTGCGGCCGACCGATATCGAAGTCGCTGAGGCTGAGATTGCCAGGGCTCAAGCTACCGCCGCTCGGGCGGCATCCGAACTCGCTCAAACTCAAATTAGATCGCCCATCGCCGGTCAGGTAATCGAAATTTATACCCGATCGGGTGAGGCAATTGACGAAGATGGTGTTTTAGCTGTGGGGCAAACGGCCCAGATGGGCGTAGTTGCTGAAATTTATCAATCTGATATCGGTCAAATTCAGATTGGACAGCGGGCTGTGATTACCAGCCCGGCTTTTTCAGGAAAGCTTGAAGGTGCGATCGCACAGATTGGCCGTGAGGTAAAACAGCAGTCGGTGTTTAGTAATCAACCCGGGGAGAATCTAGATCGCCGTATTGTAGAGGTGAGGATTCAGCTAACGCCAGAGGACAGTCAGCACGTGAGCAACCTCAGCAACCTACAGGTACAGACCGATATCATGCTGGACACGGCCCGAACTGGCTCTAACGGCGAACTCTCAAGACTTCTGAGGTAATCGTCAAATAGACTAGAAACAGCTTTAGGAATTGACAAATCACAACAAACCCTGACCCTAGCCAAGCCTAATACTTGCCCCACGGAAAAACTTAAGTTTTCAGACTGGATATGGTTTATCCATGCGCTCTATTTAGCTATGTTTCGTAAATTCTTTCAAAAAACGCCCCTAGCCTGGTTTCAGGTAAAGCGAGAAAAAATGCGCTTAGCCGTGGCCCTAGCAGGTATCGCCTTTGCCGATGTGCTAATTTTTGTTCAGCTCGGCCTCAAGGATTCTCTCTATGACTCCGTTGAACAACCCTATTACAAACTAGACGGAGAGCTATTTATCATTGATCCGCTGTTTGCTGGTTTTAATACGTTCAACAGCTTTTCTAGGGAGCGTTTATACCAGGCAGCCAGGCTAAATGAGGTCGCCACCGTATCGGCTCTTTATATTGCACGGGGGCAGTGGCGAAATCTCAAAACGAACCTAAATCGTAACGTTTTAATTTTTGGGATTGACCCGGACAAACCCATCTTTACCTTACCCGGTGTCACACAGCAGGCCAATCAGCTAACCATGCTGGGTCGAGTTCTCTATGATCGCATCGGTCGTGACGATCTCTTTGGGGACGTCAATAAGGTGTTAGAACAATCTGGCGGGCAACCGTTAGCCGTTCAGGTCAACGACCGCCAAGTTCAAGTTGTGGGTAGATTTACATTAGGAGCTTCTTTTGTCGCAGACAGCAATTTAATTGGCAGCGATCAAACATTTCTAAAACTGTTTCCAGAACGCTCGGCTAACCAAATTGATATCGGGGTGATCAAGCTGGTGCCAGAGGCTGATGTACTAACGGTTCAGGCAACCTTAAAGGCTGATTTACCGGATGATATTTTAGTCTTGACCCAGGCAGAGCTTGCCGATCGTGAGCGAACTGTCTGGGAGATTGAAAGCCCCATTGGGTTTATTTTTGGTTTTGGCACAATCATTGGGTTCATTGTCGGTATTGTCATTGTTTATCAGGTTCTGTACGCAGATGTTGCTGACCATTTGTCTGAATATGCAACCTTAAAAGCAATGGGTTATAGCGATAGATATTTGACAGGTGTTCTCATTCAAGAATCCCTAATCCTGGCAACGTTAGGATTTATTCCGGGTTTTTGGCTATCTGTCGGGCTTTATTCCATCGCTAGTTCAGCCATCCTTTTGCCCATTGCCATGACCGTCAACCGCGCGATATTAGTATTTTTGTTGACCTACATTATGTGTTTGACATCGGGCATGGTGACATTGCGGAAGTTACGAACAGCGGATCCGGCCGATGTCTTTTAATGGAGCGTCCTGGTTTACCAATGTAGATAACTATTCAACAGATAATGAGAGCACCCATTATATCTGTCCAACATCTGAGCCACTGCTTTGGTAGTGGCACCTTAAAAAAACAGATTCTTTTTGATATCAATCTCAACCTTGATCAAGGAGAGATCGTAATTTTGACTGGCCCTTCTGGCTCTGGTAAAACAACGCTGTTGACTCTAGTTGGTGGGCTCCGCTCGGTTCAAGCAGGCAATCTGGAAATCCTTGGCCAAAGTATCCAGGGCGCAACCCCAGAAACAATGCGACAGACTAGAAAGCAGATGGGGTATATCTTTCAAGAGCACAACCTGTTGACTTTTTTAACCGCCAGACAAAATGTACGGCTATCGCTCGAACTACATGACGAGTATCTAGGACAAGACATAGACCAGATAGCAACCGACATCTTAGGGACAGTTGGATTAGATGCTCGGGTCGACTATTATGCCGATGAGCTATCGGTTGGCCAAAAGCAGCGGGTTGCGATCGCGCGTGCCTTGGTGAGTAAACCCAAAATTGTCCTGGCAGATGAACCAACCGCCTCGCTGGATAGACAGTCTGGGCGTGACATCGTTAATTTGATGCGTTGCTTAGCCACGCATCAGCGCTGTACCATTTTGTTGGTGACCCACGATAATCGTATTCTAGATATTGCAGATCGGATTCTACGCATGGAAGATGGGCGACTACTCAATTAGACTGCTTCTTAGGATTTAATGCGTAATGCATAAAAGACCAATAAGATACCAGAATAACTGGAAAACGAAACCATAAAATAATATCCAATCTTCCTTGAACCTTACGGATACTTTTGACTGACTCAAGTTGATCTAGAGATAGAACGCTATTGCTGATCGGGAAGGTACCTAACCCCACAATCAACGCGTATGCAATCAGGGTAGCGAGGCCAATTTTCAACAAATAGGGTTCAGAACGAGAGTTAGGAACAAAATTAAGTAGGATTGCACATCCAAGCGCGATCAGAAAAATAGCAGGCATTAAGATTAAAGCCTGGGTATAAATATTACTGACTATTGCAAAGAGAGATTGATCATCGATTTGTTGCAGGGCAGGGCTGACCACGACTAACCAAAAAACGTCAGCGCCTAAATTTAAAGTTAAGAGTGTCAATACACCAATTAAAGCAACCGTTTCCAAGGTCATTTTAAAGTCTGCCAGGCATAGAATAAGGATCAGTTTACAGGAAGCTTTGCGCTACGTATCGTAGTCAGATACGCCCGGGGATTAACACCATACTTACGCTTAAATATGGCCGAAAAGTAACTGTGATTAGCAAACCCCACCGCATTAGCGATCTCAGAAATAGACAAATCATCTTGCGCAATCAGCTGCTTAGCTTTTGATAGACGGTAATCGTTTAGATATCCAAAAACCGTTGTGCCGAATACCTTTCGAAACCCCCACTTAAGCTTAAAGTCGTTAAATCCCACATGTCTAGCCAATTCAGATAGAGAAGGTGGATCAAGAAAATTTTGCAAAAGAAACTCTTTTGCCTGGTTTATCCGCTCAATATCATCAACACTGAGGGTGGGATATTTCTTAGTTTCCCGAGTATCTGACAATAGCTGCTGTAGATGTAAAGCAACAATCTCAATAGCCTTACTTTCTAAATACAGACGTCTAATTTCTCCTTCATAACAGCAATTTAAGATTTGCTCAGCAGCCAACTTCATAGTAGGCATGACCGGATAAGGTCGAAAATAAAATGACTGACTACGGCCTGAAACAATCTGTTGCAGCTGGTCTGGAAGTATTTTTAATTGATCATTAACAAGGTCACCTAGCACCTGAAGCTCTAAGTAGAGGGTAATAAATACATTTCTCTGTCCAGCAGAGTATTCCATAACCCCCTTTGACTGATAGGGAAACCCTAGGCCACATTGTCCTGGTGAAAACTCAATATTTTGGCATTTTCCTTGAATTACAGCAATATCGCCACCAGAAACGTAAAAGCTGATCTCAAATCTTGAAGACTGTTTGGTATATTCCGTCTGTAAAACCAATCGCTCATGAAACATGAGGCTTTCAACCATCATATCCAAGCCAGGGCGCAACGAAATTTTCTTTAGGTAGCCTTCCCCAACACAAGAAGAGAATTGGAGGACTGTCTCACCCTCAGATAAGGTAGGAGGAGCCTTGGCAAAAGCTCCCAAGGTCTCAATAAATCCATCAATACTCTGGTCACAAAAAACCACTTGCATGACACGAATCCCAAATAAACACCCTATCCTTCAGGAATTCTTAGAGAAAATAAGTCTGCAAATTACACTGGGGCAGTAAGCAATTAGCTGTGCAGTGTCCCCAGAGTAGACTTATCAAATCGGCAAGATATTTTGTTCTTACAATATTGCATAATTTTCTATTTACTAAACTGACAAGGGGTTCATAGATAAAACGCACATGAAAGGCATCAAAAATTTCGCTTGAGTGCCCTACTACACTTTGAATGATATCTTTATTGAGATTTCATGTCAATAAAGATATCATTCAAAGTGTGAATTCAAGCTTTGCTATTCCTCGAAAAACTTGAAATTTCCCACTATAGTGTCTAATTTCCGTACTATGGCCAGAGATAAAACATTTAGTGACAGCGATCTTATTAGGAGTCAGTATTGATTAGATATAAGCTGCATCAGCGTAGTTCTCAGGTAATCTTTACTAGAGACACACTAGCTGACCCGGTAGGTCAGCTCTCGTTTAACGCCCTCACATATTGCCTAAAGTGGCACTAAGCAAACTGGACTTCAAAGATTTGCTCGATTATGTCTGCAACAACCCTATCTGGGGTCGAAGCTCCAGAGGTTACACCTACTACTACAGGCCCGGCTGGCAACCAATCTTTGACCGTTTCCAAGCCCCCACGCAAGCTTTTATGCTGAATCTGATTGCCAGGCCCTATTCTTTCTACACTATCAATATGGTAAGCCGGGATCCGACGTTGGCTAGCAATTTCTTGAAGATGGGTGGTGTTAGAAGAGTTAAAACCACCGACAACAACAACCAGATCCGGCTCTTGACTGATTAAATCAGCCACGGCATCTTGGCGTTCTTGAGTCGCATCACATATCGTATTAAAGCTAAGAAAATGCTGATCAAGCTCAGTTATGCCATATTTTCTCATTAGGGTGTGCTCAAAAAGCTTACCAATTTGTTCTGTTTCTCCCTTGAGCATAGTAGTCTGATTGGCAATACCGATTTGACACAGATCGGTGTCAGGGTCAAAGTTTAGAGAACACGACTGCTGAAATTTAGCCAAGAACTCTATTCGATTTCCACCATTGAGAATGTAGTCACAGACATATCGGGCTTCTTGAAGATTCAGCACAACCAGATATTTATCAGCATAAGAACTCGTGGCAATCGTTTCCTCATGGGCATACTTGCCGTGAATAATAGACGTATAGGCTCTTTGCTTATGCTTTTCAACACTATTCCAGACCCTAGAGACCCACGGACAGGTTGTATCTACTATGACGCAGCCTTTTTGGCTGAGTACTTGCATTTCCTCAATGCTAGCTCCAAAAGCTGGCAGGATCACCACATCCTGTGCCTTGGCACAGGCAAATTCTTTTTCTCCTTTCCTATTGATAGGTAGAAACTCAATGGATAATTCCTGCAATTTTCGATTCACCAAGGGATTGTGAATAATTTCATTGGTAATCCAGATCTTTGCATCGGGAAACTGACGACGCGTTTCATAGGCTAATGAAATCGCCCGCTCTACCCCCCAGCAAAAACCAAAAACCTCTGCCAATCGGACAGTTATATTTCCCTTCTTCAAGGTATTGTTATTTTCACGAATTGTCTGAATTAAGCTGCTTTGGTAATCAAGATACATCCTCTCAGCAGCAATATCAGTATGACCAAAGCCCTTCCGGTAATATTTTCCAGAGCGGTAGAGCGAGCTTCTCAGCGCTTTTGTATTCATATCAACTCTCTTCTGTGTCTACGGGTAAAAGTTCATGAAGTCGGTTTTCTGTTTTTTCTAAACAACCCATAAGAGGTTTCAGATCCGTTTTGCAAACTCGGGCACTGGGCAGGTGCTAGCACAGGATATATTGCTCTCTCCTCAACTATCTAAATCTCTTTCAGCACTGTTTGAGCGCATTGGAAAAAAGCAATTTACCCAAAGCATAGCTCAGTTAGTTTTATATTAAAAAAAAGTTTACCGCAGGAATATTACTTACACAGACCCAAATTATTTACAGAATAGATAATACATATCACCTGTCTACAAAGCGATTCCAAGAAAATATGCAGGGGCAATAAAAGACCTAACAACAGTGTGAAATCCGTTTTGAAGCATAAAAACTCCGTATAGTGTCAGTATTATCGCGATAACTTATATACACTTGAGCTAGAAAGCGCCTATTCTTTTTAGAAAGGATCTTGTCTATCCTAAAATCGGCACAATACGTTCCTGCATGTCAGCTGTAACCGATCTGGCTTTTACTATTCTGTCCAACGGGACTCGGCTATACCCTGATCAGAGCAATATCAGCTTTTAGAAAGTTGTCACATCAAGTTTGACGATGTTTCATTTCTGAAATAGCTGCCTGGAGATTACTGGGCCTTTTTGCTAGCAAAAGCGCTACTGGGCTAATGAGCAGTCTGATATGGAGATAGAGTTATTTAGACTCTCTGACAGTTTTGATGTTTCTACAAATTTAGTTGAAGTTAATAAGAGGTCAAGTTGAAATATGGTTGCCAGTCTTGAGAAATCAAAATCTCCGGTATCAAACTCATCTGCTGAAACTGCTCAGCCAAAAGTTTCAAAAGCTGAGCGTAGAGGCGATCAGTTCACAGCTAGTTGGTATGTTGCGATGCATTCTAAAAAGCTGGGCAACAAGCCAAAAGCAATCAAACTGTTTGGGAAAGAGTTAGTTGCATGGCGAGACAAGGCAGGTTTACCCGTCATTATGGAACAATATTGTTCCCACATGGGCATGAGTCTAGCCCAGGGTGAAGTAGTAGATGGATGTATTCATTGCCCCTTTCACAACTGGACATACGATAATACTGGCCAATGCGTCGCCATCCCCAATGTGGAGCACATTCCACCAAAAGCTCACCAGAATAGTTATATTACACAGGAACGCTATGGCTACATTTGGGCATGGTACGGAACCAAAGAGCCACTTTTCCCCCTGCCAGAAGTGCCAGCCGCAGAGAATAAGCAGGACTATATGCTGTTCCGCTTTTACGATAAAACCAAGGCAACTGTTCGGCAAATTATTGAAAACACGTTCGATTATGCACATTTCGATGTTGTGCATAAGATTAAAATTGATGAGGGTGGTTCTAGTAATTACACACTCTACGCAGAAGAGCATCCCCCAATAACAGACGATCCACCAATTCAGGAAGGGGCTAGATTCGGAGCTGCTTTTGAGGCTACTAATTTAGAGGTCGATCTGATATCACGGATACTTGGATTTACTCCCAATAGCATCATCTTACTGGTAGATGGATGGACAAGTGCCCAACGAATTACCGTCTTTTTGGATGGTGAAATAGCTTACAAAGTACTGCTGGCAGCATCACCGATTACCTCGACCTCAATTAATCAGGAGATACTAGTCATGATTAAAAAGACGGGTAAATTTTGGCTAGATCCTTTCTATTATATTCTCTTCTGCATGCACAACAGGTTTGGAACGTTTCAAGACCTGCCGCTTTATGACTATTCTAGTCTAGATGCAGGTGGTGTGCATGTAAAACATGACTATGGTGTGCTTAGGTTTAGAGACTTTTATCAGCAGTGGGTAAACAAATGCGAAGCTGCCTACAGCCAAATCTCTTAAATCAAAAAACAAGCTTAGGGAATCGTCCTAACAAAGAAGTATTTCAAAAATACCTTCTCAACTCAGACACTTTCCAGCTTAAGTGCAAACCTTATCCAATAGGCGTTAGCCCTCTAGTTTAAGGCGAGACGTTTCCTAGATCAAAATTCAAGAGCGATGAGCCAGAATCTTCGTTGTCCATAAATTCTGGCTCCTACATTGATGAAGCCGTGTACTTCTCACGGTGCATGTTGCCCTATTATTTTCCAGAATTCTAACCCTAGGATTCGAAATCTCGGCAAGAAGAGTTATCGCGCTTTAAGTTGCCAGCCATTTAAAGCACAACCATCTGCAACAACTGCCCAGATGTTCTAACCTTTTCAATCTTAAGGCTAGGTATCTTTAGGCTTTCTAACATTTTGTTTGTTTTTCAGGATAAGTCCTATGGTAGCAATCTCTCAAAGGCCGATTATTTCTTATCAGGCCATGCAAAAAGCAGCTCGCATAACGCAGTATGTTTACCAGTTTTATTTTCCTCTACATGGAATATCACTGTCTGACATAGCCAGTTATTATCCCACCCTCACAACCATAGAGTCGATCATATACCAGGCAGACTTTGTCATGGAAAAGTATCAGGACCTGGGTGGAGAACATTCTCTATGCCAGGACTACAGTCATCAGATAGGAGAACTCAAAAATAGTTTAATATGCCTTCTACATGAGCTCCATCTTTATGATCCAGTCATTGAAAAGCGCCTATTAAAGGGGGAAGAGTTTATCAAACTGGAAAATGAGATTATGCTCAAAGCAGCTATTAATCACTCAGACATTATCAATGTCGCAGAATCACGTTCTTCTGATGTGCGATTACTTCACCATATTTTGTTTCGAATGCTCAAAAAACAATATGATGAGCGACTGATATCTTTAGTGTGGCCCGTAGAGGTAATTGCTGATATTGAAGACGACTTTAAGAGCTATGCTGATGATGTGAGTCAAAACCACTACAACACTTACCATATGTTTGTTTTGCTCTATCAAGAAGACGCACCTGAGAAAATCAGTTCAGAGATTTTTCGATATGAACAAATGTTTGAGGAAAGATTGCTTCAATTTTCTTCGAAAGAAAGAGCTACGTTCTTAGAACTGTATCACCAGTTTCGACATATCCATGATGCTAGAATTCCTGAGCCTGATTTAAGTCAGAGGCTAACTTTACAGCTAGTGGGTTAAGCGCTGTTAGCTAGCCCATTAGCCAGGGTTTTCCTATCGCTTCCCGCACAGCATTATGCCGCTAATAGCATTAAAATTATGACAATTCAGATCTCAAAACAAAAGCTCAAAAAACATAGAGCTGATAGTATCTCTTTTCAATCGGGTATTTTGTTGAATTGTGCTGTCATTTCTTATATCCTTAGTGGGCATTTTATAAGCTGGCTTACTTTCTTCTCACCCAGGATCGGTATTAATTTACTCGGCTGTGGACTACTGACCCATAGCCTAATTGCTTCTGCTTACATGGTCCATGAGTTTATGCATGGTTCAGTCTTTAAATCGATGAAGTGGAACACGGTTGGTGGCAACATCATGCTTTGGATTAATGGAAGCTGTTATTCTGGGTTTCGGAGCCTGGCAAAAACTCATATTACCCACCATATCAACAGTATAGATTCCGCAGACTTTGACATTCCAAGATTTCTAAGAGAATCGCCAAAACCAGTACGCTATATTATCTTAGGTCTGGAATGGCTCTATTTTCCAGCTGTTAACTTTTTTTTGCGTTTTCGAGAGATTCTAATTCTATTCCAAAAGCAAAAAATGAGTAAAAACAAGTTGCGCCCTCTTCTCTTTTTGATTATTCGCGTTTCTTTTTTTCTATTTATTGGCATTCACTCCACCAAGGCCTTGGTACTATATCTTCTGTCGTATATCAGCATGATAAACGTTCTACGGTTTATGGATGCTTTTCAGCATACTTACGAAGTTTTCCCATCGAGTTCAAAACCTCCAAAGCGAGATAGCAAATATGAACAAGAAAACACTTTTTCTATTCTATTTCCTAAGCATCTTTCCTGGCTCAACTTGCTATTTCTAAATTTTGGATATCACAATGCCCACCATGCTGATATGAAATGTCCCTGGTATCAGTTAAATTCACTCAATGAGCACTTATTTCCTGGCCTCGAAACTAATACCATTCCCATAAAAAGCGTAGTCAAAAGCTATCATTATTTTCGAATCAAACGCTTATTATTAGGTCAAGGTGATGTACTTAAAAAAGAAAAAAATTTGGACATAAGTCACTTTTATGGCGCCATTGGTGTTTCTTTTCTAACCAAAGCCTGAGGTCAACGTATCTCCTAATAAAGATGTTAGATGTTTTCCAGGAGTTTAGTTCAGCTGGTATATGGATATTAGCCTTGGTTTAACACTGTATTACATATGTGCCATTGGTAGTGGCATATTCTGGCTACTCACCTACATAGCAGTTATATGGCGTGGTTTCCAAGATAAGACTTTTAGTATGCCAGTTGTAGCCCTTAGCGCTAATGCTTCCTGGGAAGCGATATTTTCCTTCTTTTACACACCACCTAGCTTACTACTGCAATATTCAAGCATCGCCTGGTTTACCTTTGATCTACCAATCCTATATCAATGTTTTTTATATGGAGCTAATGATTTCAAGGCCTCACTCATAAAACAAAATTTTCGTTTGCTGCTGGGTTTATCAATACTAGTCTCTTTCTCTATTTTGCTTAGCTTAATTGTTGATTTCAGAGACTTTAGAGGTGTTTATAGTGGGTTTGGCATTAATTTTATGATGTCAGTCCTATATATAAGCTTATTTATTCGCCGCGATGGCATTTTAGGGCAATCTCTCTACATCGCCATATTTAAATGGCTAGGAACCTTGTTTGCTTTTTTATCATTGTTTTTCCCCTTTCCGCTTGATAATATTAGCGATATATCATCAATGACTCTTCAAGATTTCTGGATTGATCAATTGCTCGGACAGAATTATCCATTAACGCCTCTTGTCGAGTCTCTTTATTTTTTTATTTTTATCTTTGATATAGCCTACATTGTGTTTGTATATCAAAGATGCCAGGCTCTCAAATTAAATCCATGGTTGAGATTCTAGTTTCTTTTAGTCAACGATGAGTAAAGAACTTTTACATGAAGTTAACAACACGCCCCTCCATAGAAATCAACATTCCATCAGAAACTGCCACCCTCAAGCAAGTTGTTATGTGCCTTGCTAACCCAGTATCAATAAGCTCACTATTTCGCTACGGTGCTTTTGATATAGCCTCAATTCATCAGCTTTTGCATAACCGTTGGACTTTTTTCTACGATTACCAAAAGGTATGTCTACAGCAGAAAAAACTCATTAATGTGATGCAAAGCTATGGTGTAGAGATCTTGTTAGCAGACAATATCTCTAGCTGTATTTCACAGCACTATATCCGAGATATTGGATTTGCTATTGATGATGTTTTCTTTTGTGCAAATTTGAGAAGAAGCTATCGACAGCGTGAACAGCAAGGATTGCAACAGCTGTTATCTAGTTTTTCCCATGTTGTTCAACTTGAAGATGGAAGCATTGAGGGTGGAGATGTGTTAGTCAATGAAGACTACGTGATTGTTGGCCTAGGTGAAGAGACCAATCAAAAAGGGATTGCTTGCCTCAAAAAAAGTCTTTCAAAGCTCGGCATCAAACGTGAGATTATCGTACTCGAATTTTCCCACAGGGGCGTTATTCATCTTGACACGAAATTCAATATTGTTGCTCCAGGTATTGGCCTAATCTATCCCAATAGCTTTAAATCTAGTAGCTTAAGATGGCTTGAGCAGCATTTTGATCTTGTTGAAGTGACCCCATCAGAAGTTGCAAACGTGGAAATCAATACGCTCTCGCTCTCTCCTGACAGATTGATCATGCTAGCCCGCAGCCACCGACTAGCATCAATATTACAGGCTAAAGGTCTAGAGATTATTCAAGTCGATTACTCAGAAGTGACTAAGTTACCAGGATCGTTTCGCTGTACCACATTACCCATCAAAAGAATTTGAGCCGGTGAGACAATTCACCATGCATCTAAGCCCAATCAGATTTCCTGCTATGCACCTCAGTCAAATTGCTCATCCGAATCAGCTAAATAAGCTATCTATAGATCAGCTTAAGGAAATAGCGAAACAAATTAGAGCCAAGCATATTCAAACGGTTGCTCACAGCGGTGGGCATTTAGGACCTGGACTAGGGGTGGTTGAGCTAACCCTAGGACTTTATCAGACGCTCGATTTAGATCGCGATAAAGTCGTCTGGGATGTTGGGCATCAGGCCTATGCCCATAAGCTTATTACAGGACGATATGAGCAATTTCATACGCTCAGGCAAAAAGGGGGAGTAGCCGGTTACCTCAAACGTTGTGAGAGTGATTTTGATCATTTTGGAGCTGGCCATGCCTCCACCAGCATTTCCGCCGCTCTAGGAATGGCCATTGCCAGAGATATTAAAGGCGCAACATTCAAAGTCGCTGCTGTGATTGGCGACGGTGCACTGACGGGCGGTATGGCACTTGAAGCTATTAACCATGCTGGTTATCTGTCTAAGACAAATCTTTTGGTTGTACTCAATGATAACGAAATGTCCATTTCCCACAATGTGGGCGCCCTTTCCCAGCACCTGAGTCAGCTACGATCTAAGCCTACGGTTCAGCCATTGTCCATCCCAAAAGCACAGGTCAAACATCCGGCCGACATCCACTCTTTCACTAAAGTGGAGCAATCTGGGCATAGTGCTCAACACCTATCACTTCCAAAAGTTGAGACTCTTTTCGAAACCCTTGGTTTTACCTATATAGGCCCCGTTGATGGGCACAGCTTAGAAGACTTGATCGCAGCGTTTTCACAAGCGCATCGGATGACAGGTCCGGTTTTAGTGCATGTTGCAACGGTCAAGGGCAAAGGCTATCCGTTTGCAGAAATCGAACGGGTCAATTACCATGCCCAATCTAAGTTTAATATCACAACAGGGCAAGCAATTTCTTCTAACTCTTCTAAACCACCTAAGTATTCGACAGTATTTGGAGAAACACTCTCTAAAATTGCGGCTAGCAATCCTCGAGTGGTAGGTATTACAGCTGCCATGTCCACAGGAACTGGTCTGGATATTTTACAAAAAGCGCTGCCGCAACAATATATTGATGTTGGCATTGCAGAACAGCATGGGGTTACGTTGGCAGCAGGTCTAGTTTGCGAAGGCATGCGCCCTGTGGTGGCTATTTATTCAACATTTTTACAGCGGGCGTATGACCAAGTTGCCCACGATGTCTGTCTTCAGAATCTACCTGTCTTTTTCTGTTTAGATAGAGCAGGCATTGTAGGAGCTGACGGCCCAACTCACCAGGGGCTTTATGACATTGCCTATCTGCGATGTTTACCCAATGTGGTGATCATGGCTCCTAAGGATGAAGCCGAACTACAGCAGATGCTATTAACTGGAATCCAGTATACAAAAGGACCAATCGCAATGCGATATCCGCGAGGTCATGGGCAAGGCACACCGCTATCAACAAATAATTTGAAATCCTTGCCCATAGGTAAAGGGGAGATACTACGGCGTGGTCAGAATATACTCATCATTGCCTATGGTTCAATGGTATATCCTGCCCTGCAAACATCGTCTATCTTGAGTGAAAATGGGATTGAAGCTACTGTCATCAACGCTCGCTTTGCCAAACCTCTAGATACAGATCTGGTTGTTCCCTTGGCACGGCAAATCGGTGTAGTTGTTACGATGGAAGAAGGTTGCCTAGACGGTGGCTTTGGAACGGCCATTGCTGAAGCCTTGATTAAGCATCACATTTCGATACCTATCATACGCATAGGTGTGCCTGATCGGCTGGTGGAACATGCTACACCAGCGGAAGCAAAACTGACGTTGGGGCTAAGCCCTGAACAAATGGCAGAGCACATTTGTGTAGAGCTTCAATCTCTCCGACCTGTTGCACCCCAGCGGTCGCTTATCACCACCAATCAATAGAACATGTATATTTCCCGTCGAAAAACCCGCTCGGTGCAGGTTGGTTCTGTCGCAATTGGAAGTCATCATCCGGTCGTTGTGCAGTCTATGATCAATGAAGACACCCTCAATGTCACTGCATCCGTTGCTGCCATTCGTCGCTTGCATGAGATTGGCTGTGAGATTGTGCGGGTGACGGTGCCCAGCCTCGCCCATGCGAGAGCATTAGCCCAAATTAAGTCAATCTTGGCCAGCGAATATCAAGCCGTTCCACTGGTTGCAGATGTCCACCACAATGGTATGAAGATTGCACTTGAGGTCGCAAAATATGTGGATAAAGTACGCATTAATCCGGGACTTTACATTTTTGAGAAGCCTCTACCTGGCCGTACTCAATACACACAGTCTGAATTTGACAAGATTAGTGAGAAAATTTACGACACACTTAAACCCCTGGTAGTCGCTTTACGAGAACAAGGTAAAGCAATGCGAATTGGGGTTAATCATGGTTCCTTGGCCGAACGCATATTATTTACCTACGGCGACACTCCCGAGGGAATGGTCGAGTCTGCCCTGGAATTTATTCGAATTTGTGAATCCCTAAATTTTCGTAATTTAGTGATCTCACTGAAAGCTTCTCGGGTACCTGTAATGCTCGCAGCCTACCGACTTATGGTAGAGCGAATGGAGGGTCTTGGCATGGACTACCCTCTGCATTTAGGTGTCACTGAAGCAGGGGATGGTGAATATGGGCGCATTAAATCTACGGCTGGGATTGGAACACTTTTAGCAGAGGGTATTGGGGATACTATCCGGGTGTCATTAACCGAAGCACCCGAAAAGGAGATTCCAGCCTGCTACCACATTTTGCAAGCACTTGGTTTACGTAAAACAATGGTGGAGTATGTGGCCTGTCCGTCCTGCGGGCGCACGCTCTTCAACCTAGAAGATGTTTTACACAAGGTACGCCAGGCCACAAGCCACCTGACTGGTCTAGATATTGCCGTTATGGGTTGTATTGTCAACGGCCCAGGAGAAATGGCTGACGCAGACTATGGTTATGTCGGCAAGGGAACAGGGACGATTGCACTTTATAGAGGACGAGAGGAAATTAAAAGAATCCCAGAGGCTGAAGGAGTTCAGGCACTAATCAACCTGATCAAAGCAGATGGTCATTGGGTGGAGCCTTGAGGCCTTAGACAGGCTGACAGCCTGAGAAACTTAAAACACTGCGGACGAGAATGCTGTTTTGCGCCCGCTGGCCGAAGTTCTCGCACAAACCTTAGCTGAAAAATACACCGGATAGAGTCGGGAGAAATGCGATCGCAAACATCCGCCAATAGCCCACCCGACCTGTAGATAGGCCATAAACCTTAGATGGTTATCAACAATGAATTTCAATAAAACTCTACTAGTACGGATTCATTTACCCAGGCACTCATGTGGTCGAAACCCTAACTTTTAACCATTCTACCATTCCCAAAAATATTAAAAGGATATTTAGATTGCCAGATCTACCGGCTAAAATTCAATACGGCATTGCATCTATTGATAACTAATTGCAATAATGAAGCACAATAGTCGACGCAGACATAGGAATGGAAGCATTCATCACAAATTGTTTACTGTTCATAGCCGTACTCCTGGGG
>JBCDJC010000019.1:0-38952 GCA_038748225.1 Cyanobacteria bacterium P01_H01_bin.26
CTCAGAAACCGTTCCCCTTGATGGGGCCACCCCGATCGCCCAGCAGGAGGAGCCAACAGAAACCCCAGAGGAAGCCCTAGAGCGCCTTCTAGAAGGTATAGGACAACCCCCTGAGCCAGCTCCTGATGCTGAGCCAGCTCCCGAAGCCCCGGAGTCCGATGAGACTCCGGCATCGGAGGGCTCAGACTCCGACGAGACGCCGGAAGACGAGGTTGCAGAAGAAGAAGTCCAGGTACTCGTTGCGGAGTTAGACGTCGTCACCCTCGACGGCAGCCCCCTTGACCCTTCCCTGGAAGATATTGCCTACCAGGCGATTACGCTACGCCCCGGTCGTCCGGCCACCCGCAGCCAGCTGCAGGAGGACATCAATAACATCTTTGCTACGGGCTTTTTCGCCAACGTCAGGGCTCAACCTGAGGATACGGATTTGGGGGTGCGAGTCACCTTTGGTGTGCAGCCAAATCCCATACTCACGGGGGTAGATATTCGCACCGATGGTGAGACACAAAGTGTACTACCCGATGAAAAAGTAGATGAAATTTTTGGCGACCAGTATGGAAAAATCCTAAATCTGATTGATTTTCAGGATGCCATCCTAGAGCTGAACGAGTGGTATACCTCCCAAGGGTATGTGTTGGCTCAGGTGACAGCGGCCCCCCAGGTGTCAGACGATGGGGTAGCCACGCTGATTGTTGCCGAGGGTGTGATCGAATCCATTGAGGTGCGCTACATCGATGAGGATGGCAACACCGTTGATGCCGAGGGGGAACCCATTGATGGCAGGACCCACGACTACATTGTCACCCGAGAGTTTGAAACCCAGCCCGGCGACGTTTTCCGTCAGGACAATATCCAGGCGGATCTACAGCGGGTATTTGGCTTGGGCATTTTTGATGACGTCCGTCTTTCCCTAGACCCCGGTGATGAAGACCCGCGCAAAGTTAAGGTCGTGGTCAATATCGACGAGGGTAATACGGGCTCGGTCGGTGCCGCTGTGGGCTTTAACCTCACGGGGGATATCTTTGGCAGTATTAGCTATCAGCAGGACAACCTTGGCGGCAACAATCACAAACTTCGCACTGAGGTGCAGCTGAGTGAACGGGATCTGCTGTTTGATGTTAGCTTTACCGATCCTTGGATTGCGGGCGATCCACACCGCACGTCCTACACGGTCAATGGCTTTAACCGCCGCTCGATTTCTCTGATCTTTGATGGTGGCGATACGGATGTTGACCTGCCGAACGGGGATACGCCTCGGGTCAATCGCGTTGGTGGGGGCGTCAGCTTTGCTCGTCCCCTAGACAATGGTTGGAGCGGGTCGGTTGGCTTAGAATACCAGCGAGTCTCTATTCGTGACAGCGATGGCGACCTGTCCCCCCAGGACCAGTTTGGCAACGATTTAAGCTTTAGTGGCGACGGGCGTGACGATCTTTTGAGTATTCCCATTGGTTTTGTGTTGGACCGGCGCAATGATCCCCTGGCTCCCACCAGCGGTAGTTTGTTGCGTCTGGGCACAGAACAAACCATTCCGGTGGGTAAGGGCACAATTTTCTTTAATCGGTTACGGGCCAGCTACAGCCGCTATGTACCGGTTAATTTTCTAAGCTTTGGCGACGGACCACAGACCCTTGCTTTTAATGTCCAAGGCGGTACGGTGCTGGGTGATCTGCCCCCCTACGAAGCATTCTCCCTGGGGGGGACAAATTCGGTGCGGGGCTTTGATGAAGGGGATCTAGGCAGTGGCCGCTCCTTTGTACAGGCAACCGCTGAATATCGCTTTCCCCTCTTTACCTCGTTCCTGGGCGGTGCCCTCTTTGCTGACTTTGGGACGGATTTGGGTTCCGGGGATAACGTGCCTGGCGATCCGGCGGAGATTCGTGGCAAACCCGGCAGCGGCTTTGGCTATGGTGCTGGTTTACGGGTCCAGACACCGCTCGGGGCCCTGCGGCTTGACTATGGCATTAACGATGATGGCGATGGTCGCATTCACTTTGGTATCGGAGAACGGTTCTAATGGTGGCGGGGGTGCTTCTAGGGCGACAGCATACCCTGGCTGCTCCCGTCTCATATACGGGGGTAGGCCTGCACCTGGGTCAGACAACTCAGGTGAGGGTACTACCGGCTGGGGCTGGTCATGGTCGCCATTTTGTTCGGGTGGACCTGGCCGATCTTGAGCCTATTCCCGCCGTGGCGGCGGCGGTCAGCCAAACCCGTCTTTCCACCGAGCTGGGAGAGCATGTGCGTACGGTGGAGCACCTGCTGGCGGCTCTGTGGGGTGCTGGGGTGGACAATGCCCGGATTGAAATTGATGGGCCGGAGGTTCCCCTGCTGGATGGCTCTGCCCTTGATTGGAGTCGTGGTATCCGGTCGGCGGGTACGGAGGAACAGGCAGTCGCCCGCACCGGCGGTTTGCTCAGCGAACCTGTGATTGTGCGAGATGGGGATGCCTATGTGATGGCACTGCCTGCCTCAGAGCTGCGCTTTAGCTACGGGATCGATTTTCCCGTGGCCGCCATCGGCAATCAGTGGCACAGCTGGTCTCCGGTGGATGGAGACTTTGATGCCCTGGTGGCACCGGCGCGCACCTTTGCCATGGCACATCAAATTGAGGGGTTGCGATCGCAGGGACTGATCAAGGGAGGCAGTCTGGAAAATGCCCTAGTTTGCGACCAAAACGGCTGGCTGAATCCCCCGTTGCGATTTTCAAATGAACCGGCACGTCATAAACTTTTAGACTTAGTAGGGGATCTCAGTTTATTAGGTGTTCTCCCTACGATGCATGTGATCGCCTACCGGGCTAGTCACAGTCTGCACGTGCAGTTGGCTCATCAGCTAGCCGCTGTCTGTGCGGCAGACGCATCGGCTCCCACCTAGCCGAGAACACTTACGCCGTTGCTGTTACAAAAAGTCTATGGCCACCGTTATTCAAGATAAAGCTCACACCAGTCAAGGGGCTCAACCGGTTAGCCCTGAGCAACCTTCCCCTATCACCTTTGATCTAGAGCAGATTCAAGCGCTATTACCCCACCGCTATCCCTTTGCCCTAGTTGATCGCATCATTGACTATGTTCCTGGCAAACAGGCGGTCGGCCTAAAAAATGTCACCTTCAATGAACCTCACTTCCAAGGGCACTTTCCCGGACGTCCCATTATGCCGGGGGTGCTGATTGTCGAAGCCATGGCCCAGGTGGGTGGCATTGTGCTTACCCAAATGCCTGGTGTCAACGGGTTATGCATGTTTGCCGGTATCGACAAAGTTCGGTTCCGGCGACCGGTTGTGCCAGGTGACCAGCTGGTCATCACAACAGAGTTGCTGAGCGTCCGTGGGCTAAAATTCGGCAAAATGCAGGCCAAGGCGGAAGTTGATGGTCAACTGGTGTGTGAAGGCACCCTGATGTTCTCTGTGGTTGAATAACAACACAATAACTAATGCTTCCAACTGCTCTGATTCATCCCACGGCGGTCATCCACCCAAGGGCCCATGTTCACTCCAGTGTCAAAGTGGGCCCCTACGCCGTGATTGGAGAGAAAGTCAGCGTTGGTAAAGATACCGAAATCGGTCCCCATGTGGTGCTTGATGGTCACACCGAGATTGGTCAGCGCAATCGCATTTTTACCGGAGCTGCCATTGGTTTAGAACCCCAGGACCTCAAGTACGATGGCTCCGAAAGCCTGGTATCCATCGGCGACGACAACAACATTCGCGAGTATGTCACCATTAATCGGCCCACCCGGTTTGGTGAGATCACCCGGCTGGGCAATGGCAATCTGCTAATGGCCTATGTCCATATGGCCCACAACTGTGTGATTCAAGACAGTGTGATCATTGCTAATTCGGTGGCCCTGGCAGGCCATGTCCATATTGAATCCAACGTGCGTGTGAGCGGTCTTGTCGGCATTCATCAATTTGTTCACATTGGTCGCCATGCCATGGTGGGCGGCATGAGTCGAATTGAACGCGATGTCCCCCCCTACATGATGGTAGAAGGGAATCCATCGCGGGTGCGAGGGCTCAACCAGGTCGGTCTGAAACGCTCCGGTATCGGCGACTTGGAGGCCGGGCGTGTCTATGACGGTCTCAAGCAGGCGTACCGGCTGATCTATCGCTCGGGGCTTACCTTTAGTGAGGCCCTCGATAAGTTAGAATCTGTTGCCAACAACGAATATGTGCAACATCTCCATCGATTTTTACTGGCGTCCCAAAAGGACGGTCGGCGAGGTGTCATTCCAGGACGGCATATCTCTCGGTCCTAGGGCCTGATCTTTCATACAGCACATGCAGCACCGTAACGCTAAACCCCATCTCTCCGCCGAGAGCCCTGCTCCTGTACGGATATTTATCCACACAGGAGAAGTTTCTGGCGATCTGCAGGGGGCCTTACTGGTGGCGGCCCTGGAGCGCCAGGCCAAGCGGCGGGGCCTGAGCGTTGCCATCAGTGCCATGGGCGGTGACCGGATGGCGGCGGCCGGGGCTAAGCTAATTGGTGACACGGTGCCGGTCAGCTCCATGGGAATTTTTGAGGCGTTGCCCCATGCGCTAACGGCACTAGCCCTACAGCGACAGGCCAAACAGCATCTCAAAAATACTCCACCCGATGTGGTGGTTTTGATTGATTACATGGGACCCAATGTGCCCATCGGGCAGTTTATCCGTCGCCGGTTTCCCAACGTTCCCATTGCCTACTTTATTGCCCCCCAGCTGTGGGTATGGCCAATGATGCCAGGGGACACGGCTAAAATTCTGGCCATTGCCGACCGGATCCTGGCGATTTTTCCGGGGGAGGCTCGCTATTACCAAGCCCAGGGTGGTCAGGTGAGCTGGGTGGGTCATCCCCTACTGGATAAATTTGCTGACTACCGGCCAGCGTCGGCTAAACAGGATGCCCGGCGGCAGCTGGCTATTCCTGATACTGCCCAAGTGGTCACATTACTGCCGGCCTCACGGCAGCAGGAGCTGACCTATGTGCTGCCGGTCATGTTTGCCGCGGCCCAGCGGCTCCAGGCGCAGTTGCCGCAGCTGCAGTTTTTGGTGCCCCTCGCCCGTGAGACCTTTCGCGCTTCCCTAGAGCGGGCTATCCAGACCTATGGGCTGACAGGACGAGTCGTGGCTAAGAATCAACAGATGGATGCGATCGCAGCGGCGGACCTGGCCATTACCAAGTCGGGCACTGCCAACCTAGAGATAGCCCTGATGGAAGTGCCCCAGGTGGTAATGTACCGGCTCAATCGTCTGACCGCCTGGGTGGCAGAATTTGTGCTGAAATTTTCAGTACCCTATGTTTCACCGGTAAATCTGGTTAATATGGAGCCGATTGTGCCGGAGTTTGTCCAGTGGGAGGCCACCCCTGAGGCGATCGGTCAAATGGCGCTAACCTTGCTAAACAATCCGGATCGGTGTCAAAAAATGGTGGAGGGCTACAGAACCATGAGACAACAGCTGGGCATGGTGGGGGTTTGCGATCGCACCGCCGATGAAATTCTAACGTTGGCCGTGAACAAGGCGGCTGGCTCGGCCCAAAGCCCGGTCTAAAGCCCGGTCCAAAGATTATGGCCGCTTGAGGACCCGAGCAGGGTAACATGCGTCAGAAGAAACGTACGGGAGAAAATGAGTGAACATTACTGAACTATTTGCCCGGGGTGGGGTGGCCATGTGGCCCCTGCTGGTTTTATCAGTAATCGCCCTCGGTACCATCATCGAGCGCATTTGGTTTTGGTCCCGGATTATCACCCGCGAGCGCGAAGTAGCCGGTCGTGTCCTAGAAGCTGCCCGCCGCGAATGGACTGCCGCCACGGAAATAGCCCAGCGCGCCCACCGTCTGCCCATGGGACGTTTTCTCTACGCCGCCCTCAAACTTAGGGACCAAGAGCCCGAGGTCTTTCGTTTAGCCCTAGAAACCGCCGCCAATGAAGAGCTTGCCTCCATGCGGCGGGGCGACAAGGTGCTAGAGCTAGTCATTGCCGTGTCCCCCATGCTGGGGTTGCTCGGGACCGTTCTGGGTTTGATGAGTTCCCTTGGCTCCCTAGACCTCAATGATCTGGCGATCGGCAGCGCCACCAGCGGCGCTGCTGCCGGCATCGGTCAGTCGCTGATTACCACCGCTACGGGACTGATTATCGCCATCGTTAGCCTGATGTTTTACCGGCTGTTTCAAGGCTTGGTCTTTGGCCAGGCAAAAGTCTTTCGCAAATCAGGCAGTGAGTTAGAGCTGCTGTATCGTCAGGCCTGGTCCCTCAGCGATGGCAAACCCAGCAAGCTGGGGGCCACGGTCAATTAAGCGGAAAACCGAGCAGCGGCATCGCCTCCCTGTCCCCAGGTCACTAGCCCCGTTTCTTCACCCCCAGCCCTCACCATCCGAGCCCTGCCATGAAGTTGGATATAGACGAGCAACAAAATACGATTGATATCGAGCTGCTTCCCCTCGTCGATGTCGTTTTTTGCATCCTCACCTTTTTTATCCTGGCGGCTGTTGGCAGTCGTCAACAGGCCATTAGCCTAGATCTGCCCAACGCCAATACCGGTGCAGCGCTACCGCCAGCCGCGCTCACCACCGGTCGCGATCGCCTCTACATCAGCGTGGATCCCATTGGCCGTATTTACCTCGATCAAGACCCAATTTTGGAGCAAAACCTTTTGGGTCTAGTCGATGATTTTTACACCGGTAACCCCCAGGGTATTGTGGTGCTCTATGCGGCCAAGGATGCCCGCTACGACGACGTTGTTCGGGTGCTTGATATCCTTCGTTCCGTCGGTGGCAACCGCGTTGCCCTGGCGACCCTACCGGTGGGGGCACAGCCACCAGGCTCCGCCCAGGATAATCTACCCGGTGATCTACCCGCCGACATCCAAGACCTGATCAATCCCCCAGGTACCACTCTGCCAGGCGTCAGCGACCCGCTAAATCCATCCGCTCCAGCTCCCCTACCCGGGGCACCGGACGCGCCGAGCAATCCATCTCCATCCCCAGCAGACAGCGAGTAGGGGCACCCCTAGCTAGGTGCCCTGCAGAAGTCTCTAGCCTTGGCCGGGTCCCATCCCCACCGTGCCAGCGTAGACCGCCTGCTCTGCCAGCTCATCTTCAATCCGCAGTAGGCGGTTGTATTTGGCAACACGCTCGCTGCGGCAGAGGGAGCCAGTTTTGATCTGTCCCGCTCGAGTCGCCACAGCCAAATCAGCGATGGTGGTATCTTCGGTCTCTCCTGAGCGGTGGCTAATCACCGACGTCAGCCGGTTACGAGTCGCTAGATCGATGGCTTCTAAGGTTTCAGTCAGAGACCCAATCTGATTTAACTTAATCAAAATTGAGTTCGCTGCCCCCTGGTCAATTCCCTTTTGTAGCCGGGTGGGGTTGGTGACAAACAAATCATCACCCACCAGCTGTATCCGGCTACCAATCTTTTGAGTCAGCGCCTGCCAGCCGTCCCAGTCTTCCTCGTGGAGACCGTCCTCAATGGAAACAATAGGATACTGGCTGGCCAGCTTATCGAGATAGTCAATCGTTTCCGCCGAAGAATGGGCTTTGCCGTCAAACGTATATTGACCCTCCTGATAAAACTCACTTGCCGCCACATCTAACGCCAGGGAAATTTGTTCGCCAGGCGCATAACCCGCCGATTCAATGGCAGCAATCAAAATTTCCAAGGCCTCCTGGTTAGAGCCTAAATTAGGCGCAAAGCCACCTTCATCGCCGACGCCCCCCAGCAGCCCTTTTTGGCCTAAGACCTTGCTCAGGCTGGCAAACACTTCCGCGCCCCAGCGCAGCGCTTCCCGAAAGCTGCCAGCGCCGCTGGGCACAATCATAAATTCCTGAATATCCACGTTGTTATTAGCATGGGCACCCCCATTGATCACATTCATGAGGGGAACCGGCAATACATTCGCCAATGGGCCTCCCAAATAGCGATACAGTGGCAGCCCCAGCGTTTGAGCCGCTGCCTTAGCATTGGCTAGCGACACCGCTAAAATGGCGTTTGCTCCAAGATTGGCCTTATTCTCTGACCCATCCAGCGCGATCATGGTCCGGTCAACCACCATCTGGTCAAGCGCGTCTAATCCCATCAGCTCACGGGCAATTTTTTCATGGACGTTATTAACCGCCTTTAAGACACCTTTACCCCCGTAGCGGTCGTCTCCATCTCTCAACTCGTGGGCTTCAAATGTGCCCGTCGATGCACCGCTGGGAACCTGGGCCAGACCCACTGCACCC
Source organism: Cyanobacteria bacterium P01_H01_bin.26 (assembly GCA_038748225.1). GTDB lineage: Bacteria > Cyanobacteriota > Cyanobacteriia > Phormidesmidales > Phormidesmidaceae > Leptothoe. The sequence goes on from JBCDJC010000019.1 coordinate 8,205, forward strand.
ACAGATAGATAGACTTCAGCCTCAATGGTAGGTCGACCTCGAGAGTCCAAAATTTCGCGGGCGCGAATCTCTTCAATTGCAGTTTCGAGTACGTCAATCATTAATCTGTTTTCCCTTGTGGATTAACTACGGGTGAACAATTGGAGCAGGCTGCACTGATCGGTATGCCAAAACACCCATTGCGGACAAAAAGTCACACGGTAAATCAGCATACGGTGCTATCTTGCACCAACGATAGGGCTACGGATCAAAAACATAAGAAAAAGCACATCACTATGCCTATATAAACGCTTCTAAGCCATCATAGAAACTGAACCGAACGCTAATATGAATTCAACCTAAAGGAGACAAAAGCGATGCGTTTGCTGCACACCATGTTGCGTGTAGGTGATTTAGACAAATCCCTCCAATTTTACTGCGACGTTTTAGGCATGGCCCTAATTCGTCAGAAAGACTATCCAGGTGGCAAGTTTACCCTCGCTTTTGTAGGCTATGGTGACGAAAGTGACCACACCGTACTAGAGCTGACCTACAACTGGGGTGTTGATAACTACGATTTGGGGTCGGGGTATGGCCATATTGCCATCGGTGTGGATGACATCTATGCGACCTGCGATGCGATCAAAGCTCGGGGTGGTAAAGTGATCCGGGAGCCAGGACCGATGAAGCATGGCTCAACGGTGATTGCCTTTGTCAGCGATCCTGATGGCTATAAAGTTGAGTTGATTCAGCTAAAAGATCGAACAGTATCTCAGCCCCAGGAAGCTACGGCGACGACAGTTTAGGAGGGTGGTGTGACGGTAGTCTGCTCACGACTGCCTCGTCCTGCGCCCTCCCCCGATTTGTCCACATATTATTAATTGTTCGTTTAATTGTCCGTTTTCCTGCCAGACCTATTCAGACCCCATGCAGCCATCTAATCCCGATAAGTTTACCGCCAAGGCATGGGATGCCATTGTTGAAGCTCAAGATGTGGCGCGACGGTTTCGTCAGCAGTATCTTGAAGTTGAACATGTGATGGTGGCGCTGATTGAGCAACAGGGTCTGGCCACTACAATTTTGACCAAAGCCCAGCTAGATGCGGAGCTGATTTTGCAAGAGTTGGAAACTTTTGCCCAGCGTCAGGCCCGGGGACGAGTATCGGCAGATAGCAGCCTGTATCTAGGGCAAAGCCTGGATCGGATGCTCGATCAGGCTGAGGCAGCTCGGCAGTTGCTCCAGGATGACATTATTTCCGTTGAGCATCTGCTACTGGGGTTTGCCGAAGACGAGCGTATTGGTCGACGGTTGCTGCGCGGTTTTGAGTTAGATGTCTCGGATATCCGAGCCGCGATCAACCAGGTGCGTGGCAAGCAAAAGGCCACTGGGCAAAACCCGGAGGATGCCTATGAGGCCCTAGAAAAATATGGTCGTGATCTGACCGAAGAGGCCAAATATGGCAAGCTTGACCCGGTGATCGGTCGGGATAAAGAAATTCGCCGGGTGATTCAAGTGGTCTCACGACGCACTAAAAATAATCCTGTGCTGATTGGTGAACCCGGTGTGGGTAAAACAGCCATTGCCGAGGGGTTGGCCCAGCGTATTGTCAATGGCGATGTGCCCGAATCGCTCAATGGGCGTCAGCTGATCTCCCTGGATATCGGTAGCCTGATTGCCGGGGCCAAATATCGAGGTGAATTTGAGGAACGATTGCGCTCTGTTCTCAAGGAAGTAGCTGAATCGGACGGTGAGGTGGTGCTGTTTATCGATGAGCTCCATACTGTCGTCGGTGCCGGAGGTGGTAACAGTAATGTGGATGCGGGTAATCTGCTCAAGCCGATTTTGGCACGGGGTGAGCTGCGGTGTATTGGGGCCACTACCCTGGATGAATACCGCAAGCATATCGAAAAAGATGCGGCCTTAGAACGACGCTTTCAGCAGGTCTATATCGGTCAGCCTAGCGTGGACGATGCCATCTCAATTTTGCGGGGCTTAAAAGAGCGCTACGAGGCTCACCACGGGGTCAAGATTGTGGACTCGGCGCTAGTGGCCGCCGCCACCCTGTCGGACCGCTACATTAGTGATCGCTTTTTGCCCGATAAGGCCATTGACCTGATCGATGAAGCCGCCGCCAAACTAAAAATGGAGATCACCTCCAAACCTGTGGAGCTAGAAACCATCGATCGGCGGCTGCGTCAGCTAGAAATGGAAAAACTCTCTCTACAGGCAGAAGAGTCCACGTCTCGCACATCTAAACAGCGACTGACGCGCATTAGTAAGGAGATGGAAAAACTCTCTGTCAAGCAGCAAAAGCTAACGGTGCAGTGGCAGTCTGAAAAGCAGGCTTTAGATGCCATCAAAGCATTGAAGCAGGAAGAGGATCAGCTCCGAGTTCAGGTGGAGCAGGCTGAGCGGGCCTATGACCTCAACCGTGCTGCCCAGATCAAGTACGGGCGCTTAGAAGCCGTACAGCAAGAGCTAGAGATTTTAGACACCCAGCTACAGGAGATGCAGACTAAGGGATCTACGCTGCTTCGAGAGCAGGTGAGTGAAGCGGATATTGCCGAGATTGTTGCCAACTGGACGGGAATTCCGGTCAATCGGCTGATGGAAACCGAGCGGCAAAAGCTGCTGCAGCTAGAGGGCTATTTACATAGACGGGTAGTTGGCCAAAGCGAGGCGGTTACGGCCGTCTCAGCCGCCATCCGTCGAGCCCGTGCCGGTATGAAGGATCCGGGTCGACCCATTGGCTCGTTTTTGTTTATGGGACCAACCGGGGTGGGTAAAACAGAGCTGGCTCGGGCGTTGGCTGACTGTCTGTTTGATACCGAAGAGGCCATGATTCGGGTCGATATGTCGGAATATATGGAGAAACATTCCGTTGCTCGCCTGGTGGGTGCCCCCCCCGGGTATGTCGGTTATGAAGAAGGGGGGCAGCTATCTGAGGCGGTGCGGCGTCACCCCTATTCGGTCGTGCTGTTGGATGAAGTGGAAAAGGCCCACCCCGATGTATTTAATATTTTGTTGCAGGTGCTTGATGATGGCCGCATTACGGATTCCCAGGGGCGAACCGTAGATTTTAGTAACACGGTAATTGTCATGACCAGCAACATCGGCAGCGATCATATTCTCGATGTTGCCGGAGATACGACACAGTTCGAGACCATGCGGGAACGTGTCCTCAGCTCCCTACGCAGCCATTTTCGTCCAGAGTTTCTCAACCGTGTGGACGATTTGATTATCTTCCATGCCCTGAGTAAAGCGGAGCTGCGCTCTATTGTTACAATTCAGCTTAAGCGTCTGTACAAGCTGCTGGCGGACCAAAAGATTACCCTACAGGTCTCAGAATCAGCCATCGACTATGTAGCAGACATGGGCTACGACCCCGTATATGGCGCTAGACCGCTTAAGCGAGCTATTCAGCGAGAGCTAGAGAATCCGATTGCGACCAAGATTCTAGAAAATACCTTTGTAGAAGGCTGCAGTGTTGTCATTGACTACATTGAGGATCGCCTAAAGTTTCAGGTCAACAAAGCCGATGTGGCAGACGATAAGGCCGCCTGAGGGTCAAGAGGTGCGACCGCCCTCAATCACGGGCACATCGATCGCCCCCGCTACCTCGGGTGTTTTACTAATGCGTGCCAGCATTGTGAGGACAAATCCCTGGGGAGGGAAGTAGCTTGGACGCTTAGCATTCATCCTAGCGGCTATCATAATGGCCTCTTCTATGTCGCCACCCTCTAGAATTGTGTTGATTATCCACATATGCGTTTAACTCGGGGAACATTGTATACATCATCTTTCCATGGAGAAATAAATACATCAGCCAATTTGATTAGATATACCCTGAGAAAATTGTTAAAATTTGCGTATAAATATTGATGGAATCGCAACTCAACCTGCCTGAGCAACAAATCTTTGTAAAATCTCTGATTCCATGAGCGTGCGCCCTCACCCCAGCCGCTGGGCCTCGGTGCGGCTGGAGGATAGAAACAGGCTGCCGCAAACATCAGGTGTGTATGCGATCGCAAAACAAAAGAAAATCTACTACATTGGTTTTTCAACCAACCTCAATCGGAGATGGCGGGGCAAGGGGCACCATCGATTTTTGCAGGCCGATAGGCTAGGACGCTGCAACCTGCACTATTTACCGCTGCCTAAACAGCGCGCAAAAGAGTTTGAAAAGCTATTAATAGCTGAATGCGATCCCCCCTGGAACTACTCAAAAGTACCCGTACTACGCAGGGTGAGTTGGATACGAAGAATCGTGGCGGCGGCGGCCTGTCTGCTGGTTTTGTTTGTTTTCAGCCGCAGTTTGGTGCTAGGAATGATGGCAGCAATTATTGCTGCCATCATGTTTCACTAAGCTCTTGCATATGCGACTGGGCCTCCTAGGTCCCATAGACCCCCAGGCCGGGGCCAGGTTGGGCCTCCCCAAGCGATACTCAACTTTACCTGGAAAAGAAGTTGTCCTTTTTACGGACAAACAGATCTGTAAAGAAGGAAATCACCGTGCGCTTTTCCGTTTTGATGTTGGCGTTGAGCGACATGCCGGAGCGTAGGGTATAGGTTTCCCCCCTAGACTCTAGTACCTGGGACTGCAGCTGAATCTCAGCGGGGAACCGATAAAACTGAAAGACCTCATCCGGGGGGAGGGCATCGGAGCCGATGCTAATCAAATGGCCATCAATATCGCCATACTCGCTGTAGGTAAAGGCGTCAATCCGCACATCAACCTCTTTACAGTTAGTCGCAATGCCATCTTGATCGTCTGCCCGCACAGCGGCACGGCAGTCGTCGGTGAGCTGTACAAAGCCAATGTCCTGGTTGGGAATATAGACCCGGGCGATGAGATTTTCCTGGGGCACAATTTCTAAAATGGGCTCGGTGGAGTTGGCGGCATAGCCAGGCTGGTTGGCCTTGAGGTTAAAAACCTCACCGCTGACCGGAGCCGTCAGCTCACGGAACTCTAGCTGTTCCTGGAGCTGGGCGATGCGGCTACCGAGTTCTTGACGCTGGGTCTCATTTTGTAGCACGGCCTGGCCCAGCGTGCTGTCAATGGATGAAATCCGCTCGCGATTGTCGCGAATTTGGTCGCGGCGGGTGCGCTCAAACTCAAACTCGGCCCGACTGATTTCTGACTCTGCTTGGTTTATCTGGGCTTCGAGACGGCTGATTTCATCCCGCAGGGTGCTGACTCGGGTAATGCGAGTGCTCACTTCCTGCTCCTGCTGGAGTTTGCTAAGTTCGGCAACGGCTCCCTCTTTTTCTAGCCACGCTAGCCGGTCGAGAATCTCTTGGTTGGTTGCCAGATCGTTTTCAGCGTTTTGCAATTCGGAGCGAGCCTGGCTAAGACGACCGTTTAAGTCTTTAATTTGCTCGCGGTTTTGGAGCTGTTGTTCTTGTACTTCACCGCGCGCGCTGCTGACATCGGCAATGGCCGTTGCGGATAGCCCGGACATGTCGCCGTCAATCTGGGCCTGGTAGATCCGATTGCTGGCCTCTAGCTCATTTTTTTCTTCGAGACGCTGCTGCAAGTCGCCCGTAATCGGTATGTTCCCGTCGCCGCTGTTTTGGGCTCGGTAAACTTCAGTCTGGTCATTGAGCTGTTCCCGAATACGCAGCAAAGATTCTAGCTCAGCTCTAGCGGCGGACTGGTTAAAGGTAATGAGCACATCGCCCTCTTCCACCAGGTCGCCTTCTTTGACATGGATTTTCTCGATGACGCCGCCGTTGGGGGTTTGTACCGGTTGGACAACGCCAACCGGCTCAAGCTTTCCTTGGGCAGGAATGGTTTCTTCAACCTTGGCCAAAAAGGCCCAGAGAATAGTGATGCTAGTGACGCCGAGAATAGCCCACACAATCGCCTGGGACCAGACAGGGGACTGGCGCAAAATGACGGGCTGGTCAAACGGCTGGGGTGAGTTATTGCCTGGCTGGCCTGCCGGAATACCGTTGTTGGAGAGTTGAGATGTCATTGGGCCAATTAGCTCCCTTGTTGTTGATGTAGACAGTAGTAGCGTCCCTTCAGGGCTAGAAGTTCATCGTGGGTGCCTGTTTCGACGATGGAGCCTTGGTCCATCACCAGGATATTGTCGGCTGTGCGTAGTGCCCCTAGGCGGTGGGTGATAAAAAAGACCGTGCGACCCTTGGACCATTTCATCAGGTTGGCGGATACCTGGGCTTCGGTATCGTAGTCGAGGGCGCTGGTGGCTTCGTCGAGGATGAGCAAATTAGGATTTTGCAGAATTGTACGTGCGATCGCAATTCGCTGGCGCTGTCCCCCCGATAGCGATGACCCCCGTTCACCTACCCGAGTGTTATACCCCACCGGTAGACCCATAATAAACTCGTGACAGCAGGCAATCTTAGCCACCTGGATCACCTCTTCGGTGGTGGCCTCAGGGTTAGTCAGGGAGATATTTTCTTGAATGGTGCCCTCAAACAAAAGACTGTCCTGGGGAACAATCCCCACCTGCCGTCGCAGGGAGTACAGCTCAACCTTGTTGATATCGTAATTATCAATCAAGATCCGACCCGAGTTGGGGGCATAGAGTCTCGGTAGCAGCTTCATCATGGTACTTTTACCCGAACCGCTCAGACCCACCAGCCCCACAAACTGACCGGCTGGAAATTCAGCATTGATATTTGAGAGCTGCAGCGGCCCGGAGGCCCCAAATCGGAACGACACATTCTCATAGCGAACGTGGCCTTTGATGTCCGGCATGGGAATTTGACTGCGCTGTTCGTCCTCCTGTTCCTGGGGATGGTCGATGATATCGCTCAGACGTTCCAGGGACAGGGCGGTTTCTTGAAAGTTTTGCCACAGCTGTGTGAGCCGCAGCAGCGGCTGGGTCACATAGCCAGCGATAATTCTAAAGGCGATTAATTCACCCAGGGTGAGCTCCCCTTCTAAAACCAAAAAGGCTCCAAACCACAGCACCAGCAGGCCAGAAACCTTATTGAGAAAGTTGCTCGCCGAGCCGGCTGTCGTGGATGTCAGCACCGTCTTAAACCCATCGCTAACGTAGCGACCGTAGCGATCCTGCCACTTCCAGCGGGTATTGAGTTCAATATTTTGGGCCTTGACCGTTTGAATCCCCGATAGGGCTTCCACTAAAAATGACTGGGTCTTTGCGTTTTGCTCAGCCTTGGCCCGCAGCTGACGACGCACAATCGGTGAGACAAAAAAGGTGAGACCCAAAAATAGGGGGATCGTTGCCAGGGAGACCACCGTCAGCTTGACGCTGTAAATCAGCATGACAACAATGTAGACCACCGAGAAGACGGCATCTAACACCACGGTCAGGGCGGTACCGGTCAGAAACTGGCGGATGTTTTCCAGTTCGTTGACCCGGCTTGACAGTTCACCCACCGGGCGACGGTCAAAGTAATTGAGCGGCAGCCGCAGCAAATGATCGATGGTCTGGGAGGCCAGGGTCATGTCAATGCGGTTGGTGGTATCGACAAATAGGTAGGTACGCAGGCTCCCGAGAATTGCCTCAAACACCGCCACAATCACCAGAAAGATTCCCAGCACGTGCAGCGTATCCACGCTCTGCTGCACAATCACTCGGTCAATAATCACCTGGATCATCAGGGGATTGGCTAGCCCAAAAATTTGGTAAAAAAACGAGGCCGCCAGCACCTCCACCAGGATCCACTTGTATTTTTGGAGGGACGGCACAAACCACGACAGCCCAAATCGCTGCTGTGGCGTCTGGGCCGTGGTTTCTAACAGCAGTACCTCCCCCTCGGGTCCCCAAATTTCCTCAAAGGCCTGGGGCGAATGACGGACCAGGCCCTTGTCCGTGGGGCAGCCGATCACGTAGCGTTTGGCCGAGGTTTCATACAGCAGCGCGTAGCTGTCGCGCCACTTGATCAGCGCTAGCTTAGGCAAACGGCCAATGGCGCTGGCGGGCACCTTAGCTAGCTGGGGCTTGAGACCCAGCATGTCGGCAACGGCCCCGCAGGATGCCAGCGAGACCTGGCCCAGACGTTCCTTTTGGTTGGCTAGCACCCGGTGGACCACATCCCGTTTAAAGGGCATGCCAAAGTGCTTGGTCAGCATCTCAAAACAGGCCACCAGGGCGTCCATCTCTCCCCGGGCACGGATGTGGGGATAGTCCTGGGTGCCGCCGGGCTCTGGGTCAAGGCCAATATCGCGGGGGAGCGCATCGGCGTAGGGAATATCGGCGGCGGGCGCGTCAGCCCCATCCCAGGGATCGGCGTCCAGCATTTCCACCGTCTTGGTTTCAACCTGGGCCGCAATGACGGCTGAGGGAATACCGATGAGCCGAACGCCGTCGCGGCTGAGCACCTCCGAGACTGCCACGGTGGGGTTTAGCTGGCGGCCCTGTTCATGGCCAGCAACCTGGCCCCGACTGATAAACCACAGCCGCTCGTGATCCAGCTCGCTGTGGTTGAGCGGGCCGGGGGGACTATGCTTAACCGCGATGCCAGACTGCTGAGCCGTATTGGTAAATTTAGCAATATCGCCAACGTTGTGGGCCTGCTGCTCAAAGTACTGGCTAATGATGTCGAATAGCTCTGCCAGGTAGCAGTGATTGTGAACGTTGCCAGCAAAGCTGGGAATGTCTGCGATCAGCTGCTGGACCGCCGCCATGGGGATAGCCACCGCGACAATCTCAGTGGATGCGATCGCACTTTCACACGCCACCCCTCGAGCGAGGCCAGCCAGCCCTAAAATATCCCCGGGCCCCAACAGTTTGAGGGTAACCGGATTTTTAGTATAGGGATCGTATCCCAGCAGACGGACCTGACCTGATTGGATTAAAACAACCTGGTGCGGCATTGTTTCACGTCGGACAATGGGCTGGCCCATGCGATAGCGCAGCATTTGAGCGCTACTGGCCAGGGAGCGTAGCGCCTCGGTTGGTAAGCTATCAAAAGGAGCCGCATCGCCCAGCTGGTGCTGAATAGGATTTACGGTATAGGTCATAAATACACGCGAGAACTATGGGTTCGTAAGCTGCTGGTAGATCAAGTCACAAGGGGTTTTACAGCAGTTGCTTGGGTTATTTCCTGCAGCCATGCTTTAAAAAGTTCATCCAGCAAACGCTGACGCATGGCGGCGTCAAACTGAGCTGGGACAAACTTTTCGAGTCGGGTAATCACGTACCACTCCCCAATCGGTGTTGGGGACCACAGCTGCCCCGCCTGACTGACCGATAGCATCCGACCAATCATCGGATGGGGTACGCTCAGCTCCACCGGCCCAATCAGCCCACCTGTTTGAGCTTCTTGACCTTCAGAATAATGTCGGGCCAAATCGGTAAACGACTCACCATCATCATTTAGGCGAAAGTAAAGCTCCTGAGCCAGGCTTGGATCCTTGGTTCGAATCAATGAATAGAGCACCCGATCTAGCTTGACCTTACGTTCTAAAAAGTAGGACTCCACCTGATTACCCCAGGTATCCTCCTTAAACTTGGTAATCTTGGCTTCCCGCAGCGCCATCATATACATTTGCTCTTGGGTCAGACGATGCTGAGTCTGCCATGCCTGCTGCTGCTCTTCGGAGACCAAATTACGCTGGCGGCAAAACGTCTTGAAGGCCTCCTCCGGTTCACAGGCAATCACCTCGATCGCCTGATCTAACACCACTTCCCGCACCAGCTTAGGTAACAGCTGGTGCCGATTTAGCTGCTCCAACAACGTTCGAATATCAAGTTCTGAATCACCAATTTTCAAGACTGCTGCCATGATGGAAACCCTGATACAGTAAACACTGTAATGTTATGTCTAATAATAAATAGGATAGAAAAAAGCGCTATTTGAACATGGCATCCCCACGGTGAAATAAGGTTATCGATCGCCAGGAAAAAACATCTCAGTTTCTAGCTTATAGAGTCGGGGCAGATTTTATGAATTCAAAAAATAAATTTGAATTAAGGTTTTCATTAAGTTAGAACGTTTCGGTAAGTTGCTACACTCAACTAATTTTTTGTCGCCGAGGATTACCCCAGGGTGACTATTTTAATGGTCCATAATGCTAGCTCTGTCTGTAAAAGAATGAGCCCGCATATTTAACTAGTCCTTCACAAAATTGCGCCCCATTCCGGCTGGTTTTCCGTACATTTATGTAGCTAGCCAGTCATTAGTTTCCCGATCACGGTCCGTACCATCAGCATAGGGTAGTAGCCATAATCATTAGTTCCTGGTAGCTGTTAGCCGCTGGGAACGATTTTTGGATAATAACGTCCCTATCTGCAGGTGCTCGTATCATTTGAGCCAGGTTTACTACGCATTTAAAGAATACTTAAAGATTTAACGTGTCTTAATCTTTGACTCGCCATATTCTCACTAACTATTTTTTTAGATTTCAATCGGCAAAATCCGTAATCAACACAGTAATCAACACAATCTATATGCAACGGCAGCAAGATAAAGTTCTTCTAATGATTACCCTGGTTGGCTTGGGGCTAATTGGTGGAGTATTTGGATTAGTCGCGTGGCTCATTGACGGTGATAGCTGGACCGAGTCGACCCTACCGTCCGGTGGCAACAACAATCTGAGCGACAGCAGTGTTCCACTGGCTGAGGGGCAGCTAGGAAGTGTTCAGCAGGTACCTGCAGGATTATTTAACTACGGTGGTAGCACCACCTGGATTCCAATCCATGAGACCGTCAATCGGTCAATTGCCAACGCATTTCCAGACTTCCAATTGCGATACACCCTACCGTCAGGCGATGCGCCGGGCTCGGGTTCTGGGATCAAAATGCTCCTGGGGGGGCAGCTATCGTTTTCAGAATCATCCCGACCGCTCAAACCTGGTGAACATGATACGGCTGAGCGGAGTAACTTTAGTCTAGAGCAGATTCCAGTGGCTATTGATGGGATTGCCCTGGCGGTAAACCCCGAGCTTGACATAGCCGGTCTGGATGTTGAGCAGATCAAAGCTATCTACACGGGCGAAATTACCAATTGGTCAGACCTGGGGGGACCCGATCTGCCGATTCAAGCCTATAGTCGTTCACCCGAGGAGGCGGGCACAGCTCAATTTTTCTTAGACTTTGTTATCGATGCTGATACCTACGGTAGCAATGTCAGCTTTGTCAGCGATACCACAACGGGTATCCGCCAGGTGGCAAACGAGCCGGGGGGTATCTACTATGCCTCAGCTCCAGAGGTGGTCAACCAGTGCTCGATATATGCCATACCCGTTGCCTCCCAAAGTCGACCTAATAATTTTGTCCGCCCCTATAGCGGGGTGTGGAGAACCGGTGGCGATTGTCTTGAGCAGGCCAATACGATTAACACAGCGGTGTTTCGAGAGGGTAGCTATCCATTGACTCGACGTCTTTTTGTGATTGTCAAAGCCGATGGCGCTAGTGACGAAGCGGCTGGACGAGCCTATGCGAATATGCTGTTATCTCCTGAGGGACAAACGCTGATTCAGCAGGCTGGATTTGTGAATGTGCGTTAGCGCCATATCCCGCTAGAATTCTAGTCAATGGAGCGGGTAGCCAAAGACACTAACGGATGCAGTGCATTACCATCAGTCCAGCCCAGCGAATCGCCAACACTCTCCAGCTGAGCGATGAACAGGTTCATTACTTGCGGCGGGTGCTACGCTTAAAACCAGGTGCCCTTTTTATTGTGCAAGATGGGCAAGGGCAGCGGTGGCAGAGCCAGCTGACAGAAACCCCAGGACAGGCTCGGATTCTCTCTGCCCTGGTTCCATCGATGCGGCCAGCACGGCTAGAGCTGGCCGCGGCCCTGCCCAAAACAGGCTTTGATGATGTGGTGCGTCAAGCTACCGAGCTTGGGGTAACCCATGTGCAGCCCCTGCTCAGTGAGCGAACTATCCTCAAGCCAAGTCCTAAAAAGCTGATGCGCTGGCAGCGCATTGCCCAGGAGGCATCAGAACAGTGTGAGCGGGGGTATGTGCCTGAAATAGCGACTCCCATGCCGTTTATGGATTGGATCACGGGGGAGCCTGTACCGGCTGGGAACTATCTCTGTGTTGCTAGGGTCAATGCACCTGGGCTATTAACCAGCGTACAGACACTTTTGAACGATTCTCCTCAGCAATCAATTCGGGTGGTGATTGGTCCGGAAGGGGGCTGGACTCCTGGGGAAATCTCGGTTGCGATCGCCTATGGATATCAAGAAGCTTCTCTTGGTTCCGGGATATTACGTGCAACGACGGCCTCTCTGACCGCTTTAGCTGTTATTGCATCGGTCAGAGAGCAGTTGATATAAACAAATCTCGCGTATTTGTTCGGATGGCTGATCAATTCAATCTTAGTTATTTTTTAAGAAATCCAGATTCAACAGGTTTTATCAGTTTACCTGCCTCTTTGGATATGGGGTTTAGTGTTTATCCATTTATCATATGCAAAGTTTAGCGAATAAGGACCACGTATTTTCAGGATTTCATGCCCTGTCAGAACCCATTCGTATTCAAGTTTTAGAGCTTTTACGAGAGGGAGAATTTTGTGTTGGCGATATGTGTGAGCGGCTTAGTATTGCCCAGTCTAAACTCTCTTTTCATCTTAAAACGTTAAAACAGGCCGGACTTGTCACCGCTCGCCAGCAGGGACGCTGGATGTACTATCGCCTGAATCCTGAGCAGTTTAACGTTTTGGAAACCTATCTTTCCAACTATTAGCTCACGACTACTGAGCATTCAGCAGATGTCAACAATCAGTTGAATACCGGCAATTGAATACCGGTAGACCCAACAATCTGTTGCCGTAGCCGATTTTTTGATTGATCAACCGCATCGTCCCCAGGGACGGTGCGGTTTTGCTGTATGTCGATTTTACCGTATCACCACGGTCTGGCCATGGTAAACCACCACCCATCAGCCCAGGCTGTGTGCGATCGCATGTGTAGATTTCGGCAACCTGGCTTTGCTAATTAGGGAATCTGAGTTAGCCAGTTTACTCGATGAACTATCGGGTCACCGCCTTTACCGTTGAGCTAATGAGACCGGATAGAAACCGACGGTCCATTTCATTCTGAAACTCAAGAGTCACCATGAAAAAGACCTGTCTGCGCTTGACCAGTTCCAGCATGCTCGCGACTACGTCTGTATTTGCTATTGGTTTAGCCCGACCCAGTTTGCCAAAGGTCTCTCAAACCCTGAGCTGGTTGGCCCAGGGCCAGGTGATAGCTACTGCAAAAGTGGACCTCCTACAGCTGAAATTTGTGGGAGACAATCGTTTTTGTCACAGCGCCTAACGTCGACACAACGGCTCCTGCTGTCTTTTGAATACTTCTAGAGGATAAGATGAAAAGACTGTTTACAGCTATATTAATAACCACCAGCCTCATGGTTTTACACCATGCCACCCATCCTGAAACGGCAAATAGTATCTTATCAGAGATAAACCTTTCAAGTATCTCTTTCCCATAGGTAGACGGGTCTAAACTAAAAAATCATAGGTCCCAGACGGATTGCCAGGGCGTGGGTGGCGATCGGCAGGGGTGAACTAAACCTGCTCAGCCACAAAACAGCCAGGCGTCTTTTTTTAAGCATAGGAAGATTCTGGCTATTGTTGAGCAAGCGCTCACGGGTCTTTTAAGAGACTTGCTGGTAAATCAGGTACCCGCCAATAGCTCCTTCCCCCCTTTCCCTCTTCCCCCTTCCCCCCTTCCCCCACTCTACTCCGGGGATTTTATTTTTTGGCAAATCCCTAATCCGCTTTAGAAAACAGATGCGGCTCTACAATCTCATCTCTTTTCAGAAAGCCCTATTGGGCCCTAATATTTTCCTAGCCTGCGATCGCAATAACGCCACAGGCGAATACTCCAATACACGATCGTGACAATCAGCAAGGCCGTACTTAACCAATGTAGCCACACCCAGTGAACCCCCAGGCGCGTCAGGGCAACTAGGGCAATGTCATCAACAAAGTTTAAGAGGACAAACAGACTCCTTTGGAGCAGGTCGCTGAAGCTATCCGGTTGCATGATATCAAACTCCGTTTTGGGGATGGCATCACTCTACAAAACCCGACAGCAATCGCCATCGACTAAACCGGCCAAACTAGTTGTCAAGACGGTCTAACCGGATTGCAGAAACCTGCAGTGCCACAGCAGCCCTGGCGGATGTTTCTAGGGGGGCTGCCGGGTGAGCCGTTATCGGCCCAAATCACACATAAACAAACTGAGTGGAGTCGTTTAGGTTGAGGCTAGCGGCATTGACCCCTGCAACTAAACCAATCAGATCATTGGCAAATTGAATCCCGGCTCCCATGGTGCCATCAACGGTGACATTGCTAATGGAGTAAGACAGGGAACTGCCCACCAGCTGAATGGTGTCAGCCAGGTCGTCTAGGGGATCAGCCAGGTCAAAATCACCAATAAGGGCATAGTCAGTGTTGCCAAGATTGTTATAGAAAACGCGATCTTCCTCACCCAGGACAAACACATCTTGATCATCACGGCTGCCGCTAAGCAAGCTATCGCGCTCGCCGTTTCCCTGTCCCCGATAGCTACTGCCATTGAGGTAGTCATTCCCCAGACCACCATTTAGCTCGTCATTGCCAGTACCCCCCACCAGCCGGTCATCGCCGCCAAGACCGTGTAGGTTATCTTGACCTCTCATGCCGACCAGACTATTGTCAAAATCGTCGCCGATTAGAAAATCATTGCCATCACCTGTAACAATATTTTCAACGTTGGTAACTGTAGTCCTCACCCCGTCAATCATGGCCATGCCGGTTTGCAACTGGGCAAACGTACTGGTCTCAACGGCGGCAGCATTGAGGGTATCCACACCAATATCACCATCAATAAAGGTACTGTGGCCGAACTGCCCTGCGTAGTCAGAATACTCTTCGGTAAAGATAAACGTGTCATCTAGGGAAGCGGTCTGACCGTGAAAGGTGATGTTAATATCATCAACGGTGACGGGAGAAGTGACGCTGCTGTCGATATCAAACAGCTCAATTTCCCAGGTGCCAGCGGTGTTTTCACCCCAGAAAGCGTTGGAGTAAAGCTGCCAGCGGCTGGTCCCTAGACCACCGACGGCTGAATTAGTATTTTCACCGCTGTTGTCGAGCAAGACGCTGACGGTGCCATCGGGTGAAATTAGGCGTACTGACAGGTCGCCGAGATCGTCCCATCGAGTAAAGCGAATGTCTACTTCAACATGCTCAACTTTGAGAGCTGTGTCGACAGACCGACTCAGGGTTATACCCAGTTCTTCTACCGTCAGGGATGCCTCCAGTAGGTCGGTTGAAACGGTCACTGCATTCTCGCTGGTTTGGGGAACCGGAGACCATGTCTCGGCTAAACGCACAGCCGCTTTAGCATCAACCAGACCAAATCCATAGTCATTGGAGAAGTGGAGACCGCCGCCGTTCCAGTTGGTGGCTCCGTTAAAGTCCCAGGCGTACTCTTCAAAGCGGGTGGTACCCTGGCCCACATCAGTACCCACATGGCGAGCTGAATAGACAAGAATTTCTTGGACATCGCGCCAGCCGAGGTTGGGGTTGGCTTCCAGCATCAGTGCTACCACACCAGACACCATGGGTGCCGAGGCAGATGTACCACTAAAGGTGCTTGTCGAATCAAAAGGGGTATAGCCAATTCTCCCAACCCGGTCTGTTGTAACCACTTCACCGGGGGTGCCAAACGCTGTCACTAATACGGACGCGCCATGGGTGCTGTAGTCAGAGACAAACCCGTCTTGATCAACTGCAGCAACGGAGATTGTCCGCGGGTTGGCATTCCAGGATGAGACGTTGGTATCTTGATTGAAGCCGCGATCGTTACCCGCCGATTTGACTAAAATAGTCCCCAGGCCGTCCCTGCCAAAAATAGCGGCATTATCAATCGCCTCGTTGAGACTACTTAGATCCAGACGCTGGTCGAAAAAGACATCAGGACTATTGCCAATACTCATGTTGACAATATCGGCTGAGTGGTCCAGCCCATCTACGCTGGAGAGACCCGATGCGTTGTTGATGGCGTTGCTAAGCTCTTCAAAAAAGATGGCACGAAAGCCAAAGATAGTCGCGCCATGGGCAACACCAACGCCGCCGATATCGTTCCCGGCTGTCGCACCAATGATACCAGCGACAGCGGTGCCATGATTGTCGTCAATGTTAAAACCATCAGCGTTTGTGTCGCCACCGGTAAAATCCCAATCCTTGGGGGTTGAATAGTTTGCGACCAGGTCGGGATGCTCTCTTTGCACACCGTCATCGATGATAGCAACGTCAACGCCAGCACCTGTATAGTCGTCCCAAACATCGACAACATTGAGATCCAGCAGGCCGAGGACATTGTTCTGAAGATGCCATTGCTCTGAAAAAAGAGGATCTGACAAAAACTGAGCCATGGAGAATATCTCGCCTCGAGTTGGTACGGTAGAGCGCAGCTCTTGGCTGCTTTGCTATCTGTAGTTGAATTGTAGGGTGATATCTCAGCAAATCTACGTAGGCTTCACGACAAGGAGATGGGCGATTACCGCCAGCTGGACTGTAGGTTTCTGCAAGGGTGCGGTAGCCCAGCGTGTCACGCCTACCCCGTCAGTGACAGGACTTACGAAGCGTCTGTGGTTCGTCTATTTGTGCAAGCTGCTTTATCAAAAGCGCTATTTGAGATTGCCAATAGCCCCGGTGAAAGATGGCTTGGTGATTTTTAGGATTGGCATGATGCAAGTTTGCTTGTTCCCACGGTAGGTGACGCTATGAAATTTCAGCTTTTGGCACTGCTAGACTCCCTTGCTACGATGGCCCCTGGTTCTGGGCTGCGCAGGCTATATCTTTTGCTGGTGGCTGTGGGGAGTCAGCCCCGCCGTCGCGGTGGCGGCTGGTCGCGATCGCACCGTCTATGGCTGTGGATATCAACGGGATGTATGGCGTTTGTGGGTGTCTATGGTCTGTACGTTGGCATGGTTGTCAGCACCTTGACACAAGGATCGCTCACCGAAGCTGTGGTGGGAGCCATGGCGAGCAGTCTGATGACGGGGCTTATTTTTAATAGCGTCTACCAGCTGCTACGGCTGCTGCATGGGTATAAAGTCATGCCTGGTCTGCTAATGGCTAGCTTAGTTCGCGGTTTGGCTATGACGCTGGGTATGATTGTTGGGATTTGGCTCGGCGGCGGTGGGGGGCTGGCGATCGCCAGCCTGGTCCAAATGGCAGTTCTGCTACTGGTTGATCGGAGACAACGGCAGTACGGTCAGTTCGTAGCAGGTTAAACGACTGAGCCACCATCCCAGATAGCTTGCTGAGGGAGCCGTCGATATTGACTCAATGAAGCCCTGGGGATTTGTCAAAAAATAAAATCTTCGGAGTAGAGGGGGAAAGGGGGAAAGGAGCTATTGGCGGGTACCTGATTTACCAGCAAGTCCCCTTAGGGTTGCTGGGTGGCAATCCCCAGTCGCACCCCATCCAAATCCCGAATCCGATCCATCGCCGCCACCACCTGTCCATGGGGGGTGGCGGCATCCGCCCGCACCGTCACCATCGCAGGCTGACCGGGTATGAGTACCGCCTGTATATCTGCCGACAGCGCCTCCAGGGTGACCGGCTGATCCCCTAGAAACAGCCCCCCATCGGCCGTAATTGTCAGCGTCAGTGCCGCCTCATCCTGACTGACCGCCGTTGTTGCTGTTGGTAAGTTAACCGGAAACCCCTCCGCCCGCGTCAGATACAGCGTCGACAGAATAAAAAATGCCAGCACCGCAAACACCACATCGATCATTGGCACGATATTGATGGTTAAGCGAGACTCTTCATCGGGGGGGAGCTGCATGGGGAAGTAAATAGAACGTCTAGGATGCGATGATTAGCAGCCGCAGGTTAACCAAACTATCCCAAGGCTGACCTTAGCTGCCCTTTTGCTGTCTCTAGGGCCTCTGGCAGCTTCGATGCATCGCGACCGCCTGCCTGGGCAAAGTTGGGCCGACCGCCGCCGCCGCCGCCGGTCAGCTTGGCAATGCCGCCAATAAACTGTCCGGCCTTTAACCCTTTGCCGATTACAGGCTTACTAAACGCCGCCACCAGACTTACCTTGCCCTTGGCTGGAATTGATCCTAGCACCACCGCCCCATCGCCCAGCTTTTGCAGTAGCCGTTCCGCCGCTGTTTTGAGCGAATCAGCATCCACCTCTGCCATATTGGCGACGATCACCTGAAACTCGCCCATGGTTTCTGTCTGGTCTAGCAGCTGATCAGACTTGAGCAGCGCCAGTTCCGACTTGAGCGCGTCCAGGCTTTTCTGGGTGGTTTTGAGGTCGCTTTGCAGGTTGGTGATGCGGTCCACCAGTTCCTCGGGTTTGGCTTTAAATCGATCGCTGAGGTCTTTGACAATCTGGTCGCGAACGTTCAGGTACTCCAGCACCGCCGGACCGGCGACGGCTTCAATCCGCCGGACGCCTGCGGCAATGCCGGACTCGGTAATAATCTTAAAGACGCCGATTTCAGCGGTGTTGCCCACATGGGTGCCGCCGCACAGCTCCATGGATACCCCAGGAAAATCGATGACTCGGACCTCATCGCCATATTTTTCGCCAAACATTGCGATCGCACCCTTAGCCTTAGCCGCCTCAATGGACATCACCTCCACATCGGCCCCGTGGGCTTCCGCAATCCAGGTGTTCACCTGGGCTTCCACCTGCTGCACCTCCGCCGGGCTCAGCGCCTGCGGACAGTTAAAGTCAAACCGCAGCCGGTCAAAGCTCACCAGCGACCCCGCCTGGGAAATGCTGTCATCCACTAGTTTCTTGAGGGCCGCCTGGAGCAGGTGGGTGGCACTGTGGTTGGCCTGGGCGCGACGGCGACAGGCCCGATCGATCTGGGCGCTGACGCTATCGCCAACGGTGAGGGTGCCGCGCTCCACCCGACCCACGTGAACAAATAGGTTATTGTCCTTTTGCACATCGTCAATCCGCACCACCAGGGCATCGCCAGAGAGAAAGCCCCGGTCGCCAATTTGCCCGCCGGACTCGGCATAGAAGGGGGTTTGGTCGAGTACGAGCTGCACGTCAGTACCGGCTTCAGCGGTGTCAACGGTTTCGCCATTGACCAAAATTGCCTTCACTAGGCTCTGGCTCGTGACATTGATATAGCCCAGAAAGTTAGTGGAGTCGAGACCCAGCTGCCCCAGACCCCCCTGGGCCATCAGGTCAATGGTTTCATGGGCGCTTTTCGACTGCTCTCGCTGAACGGTCATTGCGGTTTCAAACCCGGCCACATCCACTGTTAGACCGTTTTCCTCAGCAATCTCCTGGGTGAGTTCCAGGGGGAATCCAAAGGTGTCGTACAGCTTAAAGGCTTCGTCTCCAGAGATCTGCTTGGGTTTGCGCTCCAAAATCTCCGCCAGCAGTTTTTCGCCCCGCTCCAGGGTTTTGAGGAACTGGGACTCTTCGCGTTCTAGCTCGGCCTTAATGACGCTTTCGCGCTGCCGCAGATCGGGATAGGCCGACTCACACAAGGCAATGGCGCTTTCTGCTACCTGATTAATAAAGGCCCCTTCAATTCCTAAGAGCCGACCGTGGCGCACCACCCGACGGATCAGCCGCCGCAGAATGTAGCCTCGACCCACATTGGAGGCGGTGATACCGTCAGAAATCATGTGGGCCACCGACCGCACATGGTCGCCAATCACCTTAAGGGAGACTTTAGCGCTCTCATCAACGGCAAAATAGTCCACCTCGGCAATCTCTGCCGCCGTTTTAATAATGGGAAAAATTAAATCTGTTTCGTAATTGTTGGGCTTGGCCTGCAAAATTTGGGCCATGCGCTCTAGCCCCATGCCGGTGTCGATGTTTTGGGCCTGGAGCGGTGTCAGGTTGCCATCAGCGTCCCGGTTGTACTGCATAAACACCAGGTTGTAAAACTCGATAAACCGGGTGTCGTCTTCTAGATCAATGTTGTCGTCGCCCCGCTCCGGGTGAAAGTCATAGTAGATTTCGGAGCAGGGACCACAGGGACCGGTGGGTCCAGAGGTCCAGAAGTTGTCTTCTTCATCCATGCGGATGATGCGCTCTTTGGGCACCCCCACCTGGTCACGCCAGATGGCAAAGGCGTCGTCATCTTCACGAAAAACGCTGACTATCAGGTTTTTGGGGTCCAGCTTAAACACCGTTGTCGATAGCTCCCAGGCCCAGGCCACGGCCTGCTCTTTGAAATAGTCACCAAAGCTAAAATTGCCCAGCATTTCAAAAAACGTGTGGTGGCGCGCGGTCCGACCCACGTTCTCAATGTCGTTGGTGCGAATACATTTTTGGGAGGTGGTGGCGCGGGGCACCGGTGCTTTGCGCTGGCCTAGAAAAATCGGCTTAAAGGGCAGCATGCCGGCAATGGTCAGCAAAACCGTCGGGTCTTCGGGCACCAGCGACGCACTGGGTAAGATCGCGTGGCCTTTGTCTTTATAGAACTCAAGAAAAGCTTGGCGAATGCCAGCGCCGGTGGTGACTGATTTTTCTAACCCAGGCTTTGACGTAGACATTTTTTGCAGGCGCGCTTAGCGGACTTAGGTTGGCGGATGGGCTAATTGTTTACTGGGAATAGGAAAGCGCTTTGAGCCATCAGGGTTTGGCGGCTGGAGATCCCATCGCTTAAGGACCGCTACATCAAAGGTTAATTTGATGTTTTAGAGCGCAGACTCCAAGAAAAAACTAGCCATGTCAGGTCTTACCATTCTGACCGATGTTGCATCAAGTTTGATGAAACGGCAATGGTTTTGTTAGGTATTCATAAATTTGAGGGTGTATTCCGCAGAACCGGGGATTACACCCCCGCCGGCTGCAGATGCTGCTCAATCAGCTCGCAGCATTCCTCGACCGGACGGCGCTCTGCCATGGCATCAATCAGGGCATCGTAGGCGTCGGGTTGTTTTTCGATTAGGGTTTTGGCCTGGAGCATGGACCAGCGCTGTTTGAGGGGTACCTCTGCCAGGGGACGGTTTATTTGCTGCCACAGCAGGTTGAGCTTGAGCCGGTCGTCGCGTCCTCCTTGGGCGCTACCGTAGGTGAGTTCTTCGGCGGCGATACCCGCCATCCAAACGGTGCAGTAGCGATCGATTTGCTGCTGGCTGATTTTGCCGACCTCCACCGCCTGGTCAATGTCGTCGGTCTTAAAGATGACGCCGCCATTGCCCCCCATTCCAATTTTCAGGGTTTCCCAGGCGGTTAGGGTGTAGTTGTCGATGGGAATACCCAGCAGATAGGCGGTCAAAAAGTGACCCGCCTCGTGGCGGACGATGCGATCGCAATATTCCGGCGACCGCTGGGACAGCCAATCCACTAGCAGCGTCCCCCCGCGCCCTTGCCAGCCCAGCTGATCGAGGCTGACCAACCCGAGCAAAGCAGCGGTCACCGTCGCCAACCCTTCCGGCGAAATGGATAGTAGCGGACCTAGCAAAATTAGCATCGTCACCGAAAAAACTGAGATGGCGATGATATTCAGGGTAATTGGGCTCATGGATTGGCAGATGTAAGGGTGGGTGCAATAAAGCCATTAACAGTTGCGATCGCCCACGGTGCCATCGGGGAGTACCGTATCGCAGACAATCGCGTCGGCCCAGGTGGCTCCTCGCAAATTGGCTCCCTTGAGATTGGCCCGGCGCCAGTCAGCCTTTCCGATGACCGCCGCTGTCAGTTCTACGTCCTGCAGGTTTGCCCCTTGGAGATTGGCCCCGTCGATGTTGGCTTGGGTGAGTACAGCACCGGTGAGATTGGCATTGGTTAAGTTGGCTCCCTGCAGCCGAGCGCCGTTCATCATTGCTCCTGAGAGGTTGGTTTCACTCAGATCGGCCTGCTTGAGCTCAGCCAGCATCAGGTTAGCCTCCTGCAAATTGCTGTGACTCAAATCTGCCTCTGTGAGTTCTGCGATTTTGAGATTGCTCTGGGAAAAATTTTTCCCTGATAGATTTGCCTCATTGAGGATGCAGACAGGACAGTCGCCTAGCTCTAGCAACATGTCCACGTCATCTTGTATGTAGGCCCAGCTAGGTGTTGCAAAGCTGACTATGCCAAGTAGGACTACGGCTACTGTGCCAAGGCCCATCATCAACGATTTTACGTTCATCCTGTTTCCAAATGTAACTATTGGACTGATTGGTGTCGTCAATTCCATCTATTCCATCCTAAGAGCTGACGGTCACCTCAGCCAGCACCCTTGTAAATGTCTGTAAAATCGGCTGCCCGGTCTTTAATCCCTGGGGGGCGTTTTATTTGAGTCTCAAATTTTATGTGCCCTTTGGATAAATCGTAAGTAAAATTGGGTACAGCCATTGCCCTGCGTGGGCATCGGTTAGGATATCGCTACGGAGTGCCTCTACTTTCAAATAAAAATTTGTAGTACTAGGTTTTCTGTAATGACAGGGATTAGGCAGCAGCTTGTCCTCATCTATATGATATTGGGCACGGTCATCGTTTCGATGTTTGTCCCCATTGACTGGCAGACCCAGGCTAAAATCCTGCGCGACTGTATTTTAATCGCTTGGACGGTGGGTATTGTTAATTTCGCCTATCTGGGGGGTGGTCTCAATCGACTATTGGGCATCCGTCCTCGCAACCCGTTTGGTTTATTTGGCATTGTGTTTTCACCGCTTCTGCACCGCAATGCCAGTCATTTGATTGCCAACACGCTGCCCTTTGCCATTTTGGGTTGGCTGGTGTTGCTCCAGGCAACAGGTGATTTTTATCCCTTGAGCGTGGTGATTCTGTTGGTTAGCGGTTTGGGCACTTGGCTGCTGGGACGTCCGGTGATTCACCTCGGTGCCAGCGGTCTGATTTTTGGGTATTTAGGCTATTTAATTGCTCGTGGCTATCTGGAGGTGACCCTGATGACCCTAGGGTTAGCTTTTGTTGTGATGTTACTCTATGGCGATCAGGTTTGGACTATGCTGCCTGACTCAGATGAAACTACCCTGTCCTGGGAAGGGCATATGTTTGGTTTTTTGGGTGGGGTGCTGGCGGCTTCTAACCCTGGTTTGATAGAGCAGGTAAGCGGCTGGTTGGCAAGCCTGTAGCTATGCCAGCATGGCAACTGGCATAGCTACAGGCTTGTTACGCCCTGGGGTTGGTTTAATCGAAGCTGTCCAGTTTATTCGGTTGTTTCTCTGGTTCTGGCATTTGTCAGCCAGGGGGAACAATCTTGGCCCCAGCTTAAGTGGCTTCGGGGCTATTAAATGTTTGTTGTAGGGACCGAGTGGCAGAATCGGTCAAAATCATCAGTAAGGGGATCCATCATGAAAACTGTTGCCATTGCGAGTACGATTTTTTCTCTCATCGCCAGTCCAGTGTTGGCCCAAACTGTAGATACTGAGCCAACCTCACCGGTAATTGTGGCTCAGGCGGCTCAATCATTAGACACGGTTATTAGCAGCGATGACACGCTGTATTTGGATGCCGATGAAACCCATGACTACAATCTTCGGTTAGAAAGTCGGACCACCGTGGACGACCGCTTTTTACCGGAGGGCACCATCATCCGAGGACAGTTTGAACCCGTAGACGGGGGGCTGCGCTATGTGGCCAACTCGGCAGAAGTCGGGGACCGTATTTTTGACCTGGATGCCGTATCTGAAACCCTCACCGACCAGAAAGATCCGCGTCAAACCGATACGGGCGACATCATTGAAGATGCGGCCATCGGTGCGGCGGGCGGTCTCATTATTGGTGAGGTGCTGGGTGATGTGGACTTTTTAGAGATTTTGGGTGGGGCAGCGGCGGGTGTCGTTGTGGGTAATGTGACCGCCCAGAGCGTTGTGGTGATTGAGCCGGATCAGTCCATTGTGCTTTTTCAGGACTAGCTAGACTGGGGCGGCCGCCCCGGGCCGCTATCTGTTTTTGAGAATTTTAGAGTGTGGATGAAGGCTTCAGCGGTGTAGGCACGCTGGAGCTTTTTATTTCTTATTCAAAGGGCGGAACTGCCTATCTGTAGGGAGCGCTACACTAGTACCCTGGCAGGTGGAGCAATCATGCAATGGTCAACGGCTGTGAGTCACTGGTATCAACTTGAAGCCGATGTGGTGGTGCGGCAGGTCAACAGCCACCTAAAAGATGGGTTAACAGCCAAGGTGGCCCAACAGCGGCTGTTGCGAGACGGCTCGAACGAGCTGATGACAACGGCGGGTAAATCTTTTTGGCAGGTGCTGTGGGAGCAGCTGAGCGCGCCGCTGGTGGTGATGCTGATTGTGGCGTCAATTATCTCGGCAATTGTGGGGGATTTGCGAGATGCGATCGCAATTCTTGCCATTGTGATTTTTAATGCGGTGCTCGGAGTACGTCAAGAACTTAAGGCTGAGCAGGCCATGGCAGCCCTTGAAAAGCTGGCCGTGCCGACGGTACGGGTGCGGCGAGACGCTCATGTGCAAGAATGCTCCATGGAATCTCTAGTGCGTGGCGATCTGGTGCTGCTGGAAGCGGGTAACCTGGTGCCCGCCGACGGTCGGCTGGTGGAAACAGTCAATTTACAGGTCCAAGAAGCGGCGCTGACCGGCGAGTCGGCCCCCGTTGATAAGCGGGCTACCGCCGTTTTTACCGACGAACAGGTGCTGGGCGACCGCTGCAATATGGTTTACCACAGTACGACTGTCGTGCGCGGTCGCGGCACCTTTGTGGTGACTGAAACCGGTATGGCCACTGAAATTGGCCACATTGCCCGCATGCTGCAGTCGGTCGAAACTGAAGCCACGCCGCTGCAAAAGCGGTTGAGCCAGCTGGGAAAAACTCTGGGTGGGGGGGCCGTGGCCATTGCCCTGGTGATTGCGGGCATTGGTTTAGCCAAAGGAGAATCCCTACGACAGATGATGCTGACTGCCGTTAGCATCGCGGTGGCGGCGGTGCCCGAGGGGCTCCCGGCTGTTGTCACCATTGCCTTGGCCCTGGGGGCGGAGCGCATGCTCAAACGTAACGCCCTGATCCGTCACCTACCAGCGGTGGAAACCCTGGGCTCGGTGACAATTATCTGTTCTGATAAGACCGGTACCCTGACCGAAAACCGTATGACGGTTACCGTGTTGGATATGTTCGACCAGCAGGTAGAGCTATCGAAGGACACCGCCAGTGGGAGTGCGGCTCTCAATGCGCTGCTGTTGAGCGGAGCCCTGTGTAATGACGCTTCCCTAGACGGTCAAACGGCCATCGGTGACCCCACGGAAACTGCCCTGGTGACCGCCGCTGCTAAGCTGGGGCTGCCCAAATCCAAGCTGGACCAGCTGTGGCCCCGTCTGGCCGAGGTGCCCTTTGACTCCAACCGCAAGCGTATGACCACCTGCCATCGCTGCACTCAGCCGCTGCCGGGGCCGCACCAATCGCTGTGGCAGCAGGTTATCCCGGCGGAGACAACCGCTGTTGTCTTTAGCAAGGGGGCATTCCACAGCCTGCTGGAGATTAGCGATCGCGTCTGGCTTGATGGCTCAGCCCAGCCCCTGACTGAGGCGCTGCGACAGCGCCTCAATACGGCCCACGACCGGTTGGCTGATCAGGGGTTGCGGGTATTGGGGCTGGCCTTTCGTCCCGTAGCCACGGTGCCGGACGAGCTAGAGCAGCGACTGGTATTTCTCGGCATGATGGGGCTGATCGATCCGGCTCGCCCGGAGGTAAAGACGGCCATTGGGCTCTGCCAAACGGCTGGCATTCAGGTGGTGATGATTACCGGCGACCATCCCCTAACCGCCCAGCATATTGCCCAGGATTTAGGCATTGTGGGTGGTGAACTGCTCACGGGGCAGGCCCTGGACAAAATGCCGGTCACAAGTCTTGAAACCGCTGTGACCAAAACCGTTGTCTATGCGCGGGTATCTCCGGAAGACAAACTTAGAATTGTTCAATCTCTGCAGCAGGGTGGCCATATTGTTGCCATGACCGGAGACGGCGTCAATGATGCCCCCGCCCTAAAACAAGCAGATATTGGCGTTGCCATGGGAATTACAGGTACCGATGTCGCCAAGGAAGCCGCAGACATCGTGCTGCAGGATGACAACTTTGCCTCGATCGTAGCGGCGGTGCGGGAAGGGCGAGTCATCCATGAGAATATTCGCAAGTTTATCAAATACACCCTGGCTGGAAATGTCGGCCAGCTGTGGCTATTATTTTTGGCTCCTTTTTTAGGGATGCCAATTCCGCTGGTGCCGATTCAAATTTTGTGGATAAACCTGATTGCAGATGGGCTGTTGGCCCTTGCCCTGAGCTTTGAACCGGGGGAGCAGCAGGTGATGGAGCGGCCTCCCCACCGACCCAATGAAAATGTTTTTGGGCGAGGTGTGGGGGTAGATATTTTTTGGGTCGGTCTGTTGTTGGGAACGATGCTACTGATAGTTGCCTACGGCTACTGGAGTAACGACAATCCGATCTGGCAAACAATGGTGTTTACGACCCTGGCGTTCTCTCGCATTGCTCTGTCAGAGGCGGTACGGTCGTCGTCGGAATCCCTTTTCAAGCTGGGTTTATTTTCAAATACCAAGCTGTTGGGGGCCGTGCTGCTGACCTTTAGTTTGCAGCTGATGGTTGTTTATGTGCCGATGTTTCAGGGCTTGTTCTCAACGGTGGCCCTGAGTGGACAGGAGATTGCGATCGCGATTTTACTGGGTACCATTAGTTTCTGGGCATTGGAGTTAAAAAAGGCCATCCGTAAGAAATAAGCGTCTGTTTAGTGTTAAGGGTCAGCATCCAGTATCTTTCCCTGGCTGAACGAACGCTAGTTTCTGCTGGAAATAATACAACTCAGCCGGTTTTCGACTCCGCCCAGCACTCAACTGATATTTTCGCTAAATTGATTTGATTGCAAATAATCTATGTTGATTCTTAGCCAAGCGACAAACTATCAGCTACACACGCTCCTTGAGCAATCTGAACGCTCTGAAACTGGCGAATTTTTACGACCTGGACATGAAGAAATCGCACCACGTTTCTTGTTGGAGCTTGCGGTAGAGCACCTGAGCCAAGACCCTGAAAATAGCTTTTGGTGGTCTCCTCGATTAATTGTGGTAGATCAGTTGATTGTAGGGATGGGTGGTTTCAAAAGCCCACCAGACACCGCTGGCTCCGTTGAAATTGGGTATGGAATTGTGACTTCCCAACGGAGACGTGGGTTTGCAACCCAGGCTGTTGGTTTGTTACTTGAGGAAGGATTTTCAAAAAGCGAGGTTCAGACAGTTGTGGCCTATACTCTTCCTTCTAATAAAGCATCTTGGAGAGTTTTAGAAAAGAACAAATTTTTCAGAGGCAGCAGTAAGATTGATCCAGATGATGGCGAAGTCTGGAATTGGCGAAGAACTCGGTAAACCTGTATCACTCAGGGGGTCTTTAAGAAATAGGTTTATGGTTGGGCACAGTGACGCGATTGATATTGCTCAAGTGTATCGGCAGCGTTGGCCGGTCGAAACCTTGTTTAAAGTCATCATTGATAACTTTAAAGGCGAGATTCAAACCCTAGGCTATCCACTGGCCGCCTTATTTTCATCTTGTATGGCCTCGTCGCTTACAACATATTGGCAACGGCGTTGTTGTATGGATAGGGGGTACGGACCGGATTATTGGTCTGAGGTTTGAGTACCAGCAACACTGGTGACCCATGAGCCTACCGAATCCGCTTTTACCCGAGAGCTCCTAGGGATCTGCCAAAAAATAAAATCTTCGGAGTAGAGTGGGGAAGGGTTAAAGGGAAAGGAGCGATTGGCGGGTACCTGATTGACCAGCAAGTCCTTTAGCTGACAGTGGCAACCCTCTGACGCTGGCGGATATCGTCGAGCTGGGCATCGGGAATGGCGGCAATGAGCTGTTGGGTGTAGGGCTTTTGGGGTGAATTGTAGATATCTTCGGCCAGACCAATCTCTTCGATGTGGCCCTGGTTCATGACCATGATGCGATCGCTCACAAATTTCACCACGCTCAGGTCGTGGGAAATAAAAATATAGGTGAGGTTAAAGTCTTTTTGCAAATCTTTAAGTAGGTTAAGCACCTGGGCCTGCACTGAGACATCTAGGGCTGAGACTGATTCATCACAGATAATAAACTTAGGTTCGCAGGCCAGGGTACGGGCAATGCAGATCCGCTGACGCTGACCGCCGGAAAACTCATGGGGCATCCGCCGCAGGGCGCTGGCGTCTAGACCCACCCGCTCTAGCAGACTGGCCGCCCGCATCTGCCGCTCGGTGGCGGTGCCACCCAGGCCGTGGATACGCATCGGTTCGAGCAGGGCGGAGCCAATGGTCTGGCGGGCATCCAGAGAACCGTAGGGATTTTGAAACACAATCTGCATTTCGCGACGCAGACGGCGCATATCTTCCTCATTGAGGTCTAAAACAGACTGGTTGTTAAAAACAACGGCCCCCGATGTGGGCTCAATCAGCCTTAGCAAACAGCGGCTGAGGGTGGTCTTGCCGCAGCCTGACTCGCCCACCAGTCCCAGGGTTTCACCCGGATACACGTCAAAACTGACGGCATCGACGGCGCGAAACTCTGTTTTGGCCCCAAAAAATCCTTTGCGAACCGGAAACGCTTTGGTCAGGTTTTGCACCTGGAGCAGCGGTGCTTGCTCTAGCAGTTGCTGGCGGTGCTGCTGGATTTCATTGGGGCTGACCTCAGCCATCAGGCTGGCCTTCTCGGTTTCTGTGCTAACTTTGGCAACAATTTGCTCACCCTCTGGTCCGTTCTGGACATCCATAAAGTCGCTGACGGTGGGCAACCGACGCAGCTGCTGATGCGGTCTGGGGCGACAGTTTAACAGGCCCTGGGTGTAGGGATGCTGCGGTGTGGCAAACAGATCGTACACCGGGGCCACCTCCACCAAATTGCCCTTGTACATGACCGCCACCCGGTCGGCAATCTCGGCGACAACTCCCATGTCGTGGGTGATAAACACGATAGCAGTGCCCCGCGATGTTTGCAGGTCACGCAACAGATCTAAGATGGTGGACTGGATGGTGACATCTAGGGCCGTGGTGGGCTCATCGGCAATCAGGATAGCCGGGTTGCCAGCCAAGGCGATCGCAATCATCACCCGCTGCTGCTGGCCCCCCGACAGCTGGTGGGGATAGCGTCTTAAAATCTGGCCAGGTTCGGGCAGCTTTACTTCGTCAAACAGCTCTAGTGCCCTGGCTTTGGCCGCTTTTTTATCCAGCTCCTGGTGCAGCTGCAACGCCTCAATCAGCTGGTCTCCGCAGGTATACACCGGATTTAAGGAGGTCAGGGGCTCTTGAAAAATCATTGAAATCAGTCTGCCCCGATACTGGCGGCGGGCTTCGCGCGATAGCTGGAGTAAATCTACCGGCGGCGCATCTGGCTGGGTGGGGTCACGAAACCAGATTTCACCGGCAAGCTCTGTCTCCGGTGTGAGCAGACCAATCAGAGCCAGCGATGTAACCGATTTACCCGACCCCGATTCTCCCACTAACCCCAGCGTCTCTCCAGCGGCCAGGGAAAACGAGACAGCCTTCACCGCGGGCACCGGTCCCGCCTTGGTGGGAAAGGTGACTGAGAGATTGCGAACATCGAGGATAGGGAGAGACATACGGTTACTGATTTGGCGTGTAGCTAGTTATGACACATCCGTTTTAGTTGTTCTGTTTTGAATGAACTACTTTATATGCGCCTTTGTTTAGCTGGAACTCCAGCAATACCATTTTTTTGTATTGAGACAATAAAAATTTGACATGTTGTTATGTGTATAAAACTACTCATTCTACTTGTGCATATTCAGGTAATTTAGGCATCTGCGCGCAGGTGCAAATGTTTAGGGTTTTTACACGCTTCTCCTAAACTCTTTCTCGCTCTTCTTTTGTCAATAGGAGTCCATATGGTTCGTCAACGCAGCTTTTTCCGGCGACGCTTTCGAAGAATCTTGTCAGCTATTTTTGCCCTCACCCTGACGGCCGTTTTGGTTAACTGCGGTGGCTCCCCAGATACGGGAGGCGAGGCTCCCTCACCGGCGGGAACTGCTGCTCCAGCGGACGCTGGAACCCTCGTTTTTGGCTCAGGCGGGCAGCCCGATAATCTGTCTTCTGGCGATGTGACCGATGGCAACTCGCTCTATGTTCAGCTGCAAATTTACAACTATTTGATTGGCAATGAGCCGGGTTCGACCGACCTGGTGCCTGAGCTGGCCACCGAGTGGACTCCTACCGACGACGGTTTGACCTGGACATTCACCCTGCAAGAAGGGGTGACCTTCCACGACGGCACTGATTTTAATGCCGAGGCGGTGGTGTTTAACGTCAATCGCTGGTGGGACCCTGACTTTGAGTATGGCTTTCGGGACGAGGGTAAGCTGTACGAAATTTGGACCTACTTGTTTGGTGGTTTTAAGGGCGATGAAGCGTCCATTTTGGCCGATGTGCGGGCGGTGGATGAGCTGACGGTGGAGTTTGAGCTAGCGGAGCCCTTTGCGGCGTTTCCAGCTGCGATCGCATCCGCCTATTTCGGCATCGCCAGCCCGACGGCGGTTCAGGAATCTGGAGCCGACTATGGTACCCCCTCCGGTCTGGCGGTGGGTACCGGTCCCTTTGTGTTTGAAGAATGGCTTAGCGGCGATCGCATTACCCTGTCCAAATTTGACAGCTACTGGCAGGAGGGACTGCCCAAGGTGGATGAGCTGGTGTTTAGCTTTGTGGAAGACCCGGCGGCTCGCCTGGCCCAGCTGCGGGCGGGGGCTCTTGACTTTACCGTTGACCTGACCCCTGACCAGCTAGCGGAGATCGAGTCGGATGAAAACGTAGAAGCGGTGTTTCGACCGTCGTTTAATGTCGGCTTTCTAGCGCTTAACCCCAGCTATGAACCCCTGGCCAACCCAGAGGTGCGTCAGGCCATTGCCCAGGCCATTAATAAGCCTGC
>JBCDJC010000020.1:0-38716 GCA_038748225.1 Cyanobacteria bacterium P01_H01_bin.26
CAAGAAGGCGCAGGGGAACAGCAGCAAACCAGACCAGCCAACGAAGACAAATCTATCGCGCTTGAGCCAGTCATCGACGACGTCGAAGACGCCCCGATTGGCTCCAGCACGGCCCATTGCTATGGTCATTTCAAATCCTCTTAATATGGCATCAAGTCCCTATGGTTAAAGGGTTGGGGAAAATATATCAACCCCTGCGGGACATTGGGATGTCACAAGCACCCGTACCATGACGGCGATGAACCACCGCCCGATAGGGTTCTTACTTGTACTTTATGATAAATAGACTTTCGTTTTTTTACAATCCGTCACGTATGTTCTCAGATTTTATGAAAGTCTGAAGCTGTCAAGGCCCAGAGACATGACCAGAAGAGAATTGGAATTAATTGTAAAATTTTGTACGCTTTTTGGGAAGTGTTTACCTGACAAGATGCTCGTTTGCCCAGGGTTCAGAATAGAAACTACCCAAATGCATCGTATTTTATAGTTTTTGTAGAATTTCTTCGGTAGGGTACTAAACGAGTCGTAGGGCAGGGGTAATCCGCCTGTACTTTGACGTCGCTACTTCTAGGCGAGTTTCGCCATCTATAAAATCGTTTCGCTCAGAATGATACTCTATATGAACAATTTGTTCAGATAGATGGTTAAACCACGTCTGAAAGGGTTAGGAGATACCAAAAGTTCAGCGCATGTACAATTCGAGCGTCATCGGCGGTAGTGTCAGTAATTCTGGTAGCCGCTTATATATATATGAGGTAGAAGGTCTAGGCTCATCTGATGGGTCCGAAGCACCTGTACGTCAGAGCGGTAGTACTTTCGTAACAGTTCCCTATGGGCGTATGGCTGAGGAGACTCGGCGCATTATGCGCATGGGAGGCAAAATTGTTAGCATTCGTGCAGCAGGCGATTATTCAACTGCTCCTGTGACTCAATCAGCACCTGCAGCAACTAAACCCATGGCCGAAACGAAAGCTAAAGCTAAAAAACCCGGTGCTAACGTACCGATCAATATATACAAGCCAAAAGCTCCCTACCTAGGTGAATGTGTATCCAATGAGCCCCTGGTTGCAGAAGGTGGCATTGGTGATGTTCAGCATATCAAGTTTGACTTATCAGAAGGCGACCTCACCTATGTGGAGGGGCAAAGTATCGGGATTATTCCTGAGGGAACTGATGAAAAAGGTAAGCCTCACAAGCTTCGTCTGTACTCCATTGCATCGACTCGTCACGGAGATGATGTAGATGATAAGACGGTGTCTCTCTGTGTTCGGCAGCTGACCTATAAGCATCCTGAAACTGGAGAAACCGTCAACGGTGTCTGCTCTACCTATCTGTGTGAGCTAGAGCCCGGGACCAAGGTAAAAATTACGGGTCCCGTCGGTAAGGAAATGCTGTTGCCTGAGGATCCTGATGCCAAGATCATCATGATGGGTACAGGCACAGGGATTGCTCCTTTCCGTGCCTATCTGTGGCGCATGTTTAAGGATAATGAGCGTGAGGCTAATCCCGACTATCGGTTTAAGGGGTTTGCCTGGCTGTTTTTTGGTGTACCCAAGAGCCCCAACATTCTATACAAGGAGGAGTTAGAAGAAATTCAGGATAAGTATCCTGAAAACTTCCGCCTGACTTATGCCATCAGCCGTGAGCAGCAAAATTCTGAAGGCGGTCGCATGTATATTCAGCATCGCATTGCTGAATATGCGGATGAACTGTGGTCGCTCATCCAGGATGAGAAGACCCACGTCTATATTTGCGGTCTGCGCGGTATGGAAGGTGGCATTGATGAGGCGCTTACCGCTGCTGCGGCTAAGTCCGATGTGAATTGGGAAGAGTATCGTCGCGATATGAAGAAGGCCCATCGCTGGCATGTTGAGACTTACTAGGATTTACTGTCTAGTTAAGTAGCACAGGCAAATAAATAATATGTAAAAGCCAGGTGAATCTGAGGGTTCCCTGGCTTTTACAATGGTCTGGAGTAAATCACGCGGGATAGCACATTGGTTTTTAAGGTTGGACTATTAGGTCTGGGTACCGTGGGCACAGGCACGGCAAAAATTTTGTTGGATACAGCCCAGCGTCATCCGTTGTTAGAAACCTTAGAAATTCATCGGGTGGGCGTACGCTCGTTGGATAAACCCCGTATGGTCACCCTATCGGAAAACTGCCTAACCACTGATCTAGAGGCTATTGTCACCGATCCCGACATTGACATTGTGGTGGAGGTCATGGGCGGTCTAGAACCGGCTCGTTCGCTAATTTTGGAAGCGATTGAGGATGGTAAGCATGTGGTCACTGCCAATAAAGCCGTGATCTCTCGCTATGGTAATGAGATTGCTGAGGCTGCGAAAAAAGCGGGTGTGTATGTGCTCTACGAGGCGGCTGTGGGTGGGGGGATTCCCATCATTCAACCGCTGCAGCAGGCCCTTGGAGTCAATCGGATTGAGGCGGTAACCGGCATCGTTAACGGTACAACCAACTATATTTTGACCCGGATGCAGGCTGAGGGTGGAGGCTTTGAGACAATTTTGGCTGATGCTCAAGCCTTGGGCTATGCAGAAGCTGACCCGACCGCTGATGTGGATGGTCTCGATGCGGCTGATAAGATTGCGATTTTAGCCTCGATTGCATTTGGGGGGAAAATTCGACGCGAAGATGTCTTTGCTGAGGGTCTCCGGGGGGTTAGTACGGCCGATGTTGCCTATGCCAAAAAGCTAGGGTTTGTGATCAAGCTGCTCGCGATCGCAAGGCGGAATTCCGATGACCAGCGCGATACTATCCAACTGCGGGTTCATCCCACCCTAGTGCCCTTGGCCCATCCGCTGGCAAATGTAAATGGTGTCAATAATGCCGTATTGGTTGAGGGCGATCCCATTGGCCAGGTGATGCTCTATGGTCCAGGGGCCGGAGAAGGCCCCACCGCCAGCGCCATTGTCTCGGATATGATGACCATTGCCGCCACCCTCCACATGGAGTCACCCGCCGAGGAAAAATTGCCTAATCCGCTGTTGAGTCATGCCCATAGCGATTACAAAACCATTAGCCCTATGGAGGAGTTAACCAGTCGCTTTTACCTGCGGCTAATGGTGAAAGATCGGCCGGGGGTAATTGGTCACTTGGGAGAGATTTTTGGCAACCACGACCTTAGCCTCGAATCCATCGTGCAGATTGGCCTCCAAGACAACCTAGCTGAGCTGGTGATTGTCACCCATGAGGTCAAGGAAGGGGCCTTTCAAACCGCTGTGACTGTGCTCAAAGAGTCGGCCGATGTGGATTCGATTGCCAGCGTTTTGCGGGTATTGGGGTAGTGGGAAAGACGTTCCATGGAACGTCTGTACATTGAGGGAATGGGGTTTTAATTCGAGTTTGGAAGAGGTTCTGGTATCGGGGAAAGCGCTGGCTCAGTGGATATTGCAGGCTCAGGCTGATGCAAAAAAAGCCGATGTTCCGTTGTACGAATTGGATTGGTTTGTGCAGGGTGTCAGTAGCCTGAGTCAGTCGGACCTGAGCTTGGGGCTTTATCGCGATCGGTCGGCTGTGCTGCTCAATCATTCCCTTGATTGGTTAGTGTGTCAGTGGCGGCGGCGGCTAACTGAACGGGTGCCAGTGCAATACCTGGTGGGGGAAACGCCCTGGCGGGATTTGATGCTGACGGTCACCCCGGCGGTACTGATTCCTCGGCCTGAAACGGAGCTGATGGTGGAGATTGTGCAGGACTGGGTTGATCAGCAGGAAAACCCCTCGACACCGCAGATTTGGGCGGATTTGGGTACAGGGAGTGGAGCCATTGCGATCGCACTCGCCAAAACCTGGCCGCACTCCCAGGTCCTAGCGGTCGATATCAGCTCAGCCGCCCTAGACATTGCCCGTCAAAATGCCAGGCGCAACCAGGTTGAAACTGTCTGCTTTTATCAGAGCAGCTGGTTTGACTCCTTGGGAGACTGGCAAGGACGGTTTACGGGGGTGATTGCTAATCCGCCCTATATTCCCAGCCAGGTGGTGCTTGAGCTAGATCCCGAGGTGGCCCATGAACCGCAGCAGGCGCTGGACGGCGGAGAGGATGGGCTAGATGATATCCGCCTGCTCGCAAAGCAAGCCCCACAATTTCTACAACCCGGTGGCCTGTGGCTAACGGAGCATATGCAGGGACAGGCCCAGGCCGTTACGACTGTTTTAGCTGCGGCAAATGTCTACGGTGATATTCAGATCCACCAAGACTTGGCGGGTATCGAGCGATTTGTATCGGCGACATTTTATCCCTCCTAAAAATTGACAGGCGCGCTGTAACTGAGACTGGGCCAATTTTGCTTCCATCCTGCGTAGCCCCCTGTATGGGCTGGTTACCCTTTAAAATAATTGAATCGCGGGTAACCGCTTCAGTGGTGTACTTTCCATGGTTTCCCTGGCCCGTAAAAACTTGCTCAAAGACCTGCCTCGGTTTTTGGTGGCCCAGGCGGGTATTATGTTTGCGGTTAGTCTAGTAACTATCCAAACCGGTATCCTCAGGGGCTTTACCCGGTCTACTACGCTGCTGATCGATAGCTCTGCCGCCGATATTTGGGTCACCTCAGAAAATATCGTCAACTTTGAGCTGACGGAGCCGTTTCCCTACGTGCAGGCACAGCGAGCTCAAGATATTGAAGGCGTGGCCCGAGCTGAAGCGCTGATCATTGGTTCAGGACGCTGGTACTCCGATGGTAAGCTCACCACCCTACGCGTGTTTGGCTTTGACCCGGACGGTCAGCTATTTCGCCCTGGACAAGTATCAGACACAGCCATTAGCGCGTTAAGTCAGCCGTATTCCGCCCTAATCGATCGCACCAACATGCGTTCGTTTCGCATTGATGGTGTTGGAGACACGGCCCGCATCCGCCAGCTGCCAGTTGCGGTCGTGGGGTTGACCCGCGATACCCAGTCCCTGGTATCGAGCAAGTTTGTCTTTACTTCGTTGGTGAATGCCAATGCCTACATTAGTTCTGGCTTTTCGTCGGAGTTGACCTGTCAGTTGGGTAGTGGCGATATTACCTGTGTCAATGCCTATGAACGCAATTCGGATACGGGCAATGCTGAGGTTGTTAATCCAGAACCGCTGAATTCAGATGCCCCTGTTACCTACATTTTGATCAAAGCGACACCGGGAGAAGATCTACAATCCCTCAAGCGGCGCATAGAAGGTTCGTTATCTGGGACGAAAGCGTTTACTAAAGATGAGCTGATTGACACGACCCAGTCCTATTGGCAAAACCGCACGGGTATCGGTTTTATCCTGGGTTTGGGGGCCATTGTGGGTGTGCTGGTTGGCATGGTGGTCGTGGCTCAGATTTTGTACACGTCAGTTTCTGAGAATTTGCGAGAATTTGGCACCCTCAAGGCCATGGGTGCATCAGACTGGGATATTTACAGCGTGATTTTAGAGCAGTCCCTGTGGATGGCGGTTTTGGGCTACGTACCGGGTCTGCTGCTGTGTTGGAGTGTGGGAACTTGGACAGCGGCGACCCAGGGCATTGTGGTACTAATTACACCCATCAGTGCCGTTGGTGTTTTTGGAATTACCGTGGTGATGTGTGTGGGGTCCGCTGTTTTCGCGATTCAAAAGGTGACCCGTGTGGATCCCGGTATTGTGTTTAAGGCTTAGGGTATTGGTAATTGGTGGGTTTAAGAATTAATTGATGGTTGCGATCGCAGCACAAAACATCCAAATGTCCTTTATGTCGGGCACCACCGAAACCAAGGTGCTTAAAGGCATTGATCTTGCCATTCCCCCAGGGCAAATCCGTCTAATGATGGGACCATCAGGCTCTGGTAAAACGACGCTGCTATCGATTTTGGCCGGTATTTTGACCCCGACCGCAGGGCAGGTACAGCTGCTGGGCCAGGAAATTACAACCCTCTCTCGAAAAAAACTTACCGCCTTTCGTCGCGACCATATCGGCTTTATTTTTCAAAGCTTTAATCTATTTCCGGCACTCACGGCCCTAGAAAATATTGAACTAGCGCTACAGCTCAAGGGATATAAGGGGCCAAGTAATAAGGAACAGGCATTTGACCTACTAAAGCAGGTAGGTCTCGGCGATCGGGTTGATAATCTGCCGGCGGATCTCTCCGGTGGTCAAAAACAACGGGTGGCCATTGCCCGTGCTTTAGCCGGTGAGCCAGAGTTGATCATGGCCGATGAACCAACAGCTGCGTTGGATTCGGCTACAGGTCACGATGTTATCGAGCTGATGCAGTACTTGGCAAAGAACAAGGGCTGCACGGTGCTGATCATTACCCATGATCCACGCATCACCGATGCTGCAGATGAGATTACTTATCTAGAAGATGGCGTTTTGGCCCAGCAATCAAGTTTAGTCAGCGGGTTGCATTGAGTGGGTTAGCTTTTGTCAGCTGTAGCTGGGTTGAATGATATCGTTGCTATCATCTTGGCAACACAATTAATGGTTCACAGGAGTAGCACAGTATGACTGCCACTCTTATTCAAAGTCCTGACCGGGTGGTTTTACAAAATATTAGCTGGCAAAGTTACCAGAGTCTGATTCGTGACTTTGCCCAAGAACCAGCAATTCGACTCACCTATGATCACGGCACTCTGGAGATTCGGATGCCTCTAGATCCCCATGAGACCTTCAAAAAGCTGATTGGCCGATTGATTGAAGCGGCAACCGAAGAGCTGGATCTAGAAATTCGTAGTTTGGGGTCTCGGACATGCGATCGAGAAGATCTCGAAAGCGGTCTAGAGCCTGATCAGTGTTACTACATTCAAAACGAGCCTAAAGTTCGTGGCATCGAGCAGATCGATTTAACCCAATTACCACCACCGGATTTAGCTGTTGAAATTGATATTACTAGCAGTTCCCTAAACCGATTTACCATCTACAAAGCCCTGGGAGTTCCAGAAATCTGGCGCTATGATGGCAATCGCTTGGATATATATGTCCTACAGAGTGATAAGTACGTTGCTCAATCCAATAGCCAGGCGTTGCCTCGACTGACAGCAGCCGATATTTTGCGGTTTCTTATCCCGTCTCAAACTATGGGTGAAAACGCACTAGTTAAACAATTTCGTCAATGGATTAGGCAGAAATAGTCCAGCTGATGACTGGCATGGCAATGCTTATGCTGTGATCGGTTCAGCTGTCGTAGCGGGCGGTGTTGATTCAAAGTGTAGAACCATGATTTTCTCTGGACGTAGATTACAGAGGACAGCAAGTTGTGAGTTTTTTGGTGTTTTGGAGGGCGCCCACCTCGACTGATTGCTAAACGATCAGATGTTTTTTAATTTGCGCAACAGTTTGAAGCTGATTTCCGCGGCGAGTAGATAGGGTGAACTTATCCGAAATATCGTACTCTCGGGTTTGTAAATCAGCTTTGACGAAGAGGTAATCCTCTCCGGTTGTAATTCAACCAGAGGCTTGGGTGGTATTTGCACTAGCTAGGTAGGCTAAGGTTTGAGGCAATGCCTGCATTACGCTGAAGCCATAACGTTTGGTTTCTAGCAAAACGAGCCAGAAGTCATCCTGTACAACTAAGACATCGATTAGCCCCTTTAGTAGGGTGTCACCATGTTCAATCTCGATAGAAATATATTTCTCACCGCGAAGTTTATAGGTCGGATCGCATAACCCTAAAAGTTCTAAGAGTGGTGATACCAAACTAAAATCTACAGTGCTTTCGGTAATGGCACCATCAGCCTGATAGTAGTGATACCGAGCTTTTAATCGATCAAGCTTGTCAGTTTCGTCTGGACTGAGCGCTGGAAAATTCTGCTGCTACTCTGGGAAAAAGTCAGACTGGTTAGCAGGCTTCAGGTCAAGCCGCTGATGAGCCTCATTCAAGTTTGTGATTGCTGCCGCGATCGTTTGAGTCATTCAACTCAACTCCAGGAACAAACCCTGGCTTTAGTATAGGCTTACTACTTGGCTGTCTGCAGTTCTTTAGCAATACCAGTCAAAATTTTAGGCACTGATCGAGGCTGCCATCCCAACTCTCGCATGGCTTTTTCACCACTGATGCGTACACAGCGATCGTAGATATAGTGCACCAGCTCATTGTTGAGGGGGGCATTCCAGGAAAACACCTTGCCGATGGGGTCGAGTAGCCCGCCGATGGCTCTAACAAGTGGCTTTGGTGCATCTGCCGGAGCTTTAACACCAGCGGCCTGACCCAAAATCTGAAACATTTCGCCGATGGATAGTTCCCCGGCGGAGATGATGAAATGTTCGCCAGAGGGAGCTTTTTCGGTGGCCAGTACCATGGCCTGGACCAGGTCGTCTACGTGAACGATACCGGTGATGCGATCGCACCCCGGCCAAATTGGCAGTCGCCCCTTTAAAAACAGCTTTATCACCGGCCCAAAGTGGGGGTCATCTGCTCCAAAAATCCCGCCGGGCATTACACTCACTGCCGCAAACCCATCCGCCACATGCTGATTTACCAGCTGCTGCGCTTTATATTTAGTCTCGTCGTAGGCTGAGGAAAATCCTTTTTGAGTACGCTGGTAGGTTTCATCGATCACCTTCCCTGCCGTATCACCATAGATGCCGATGGTGCTGCAATAGACTAGCTTGGGCGGAGTCGGCTGTGCCCTAATGGCCTCTAAGACCGTGCGTGTTCCCTCCACATTTACCTGCTCCATACGGGCGGCATCTACAATGCCCAAGTCCACGCAGGCCGCCGTGTGAAACACTACATCAACATCCGCCATGGCCTGATGCAGCACATCCGCATCGGTAATGTCGCCATACACCAGCTGCACATCCAGATTGGCTAATCGCGACAGATTGCTGGTGCGACGCACCAAGCCAACTACACTCTTATCTTGGGTGACTAAGAGTCGAACTAAGTGGGACCCCGTGAAGCCATTTGCCCCCGTAACCAGTGCTTTCATCCGTTTCTCCCATAGTCCCAGGCTGTATCGTAGCTGAAATCAATGCCCTGATAAAAGGAGATCGCAGCCTGAATTCATAGGTCTGTGCCAATCGCTGTTTTCCATAGGGAGCAGCTGAACCTGATAAAAGGAGATCGCAGCCTGAATTCATAGGTCTGTGCCAATCGCTGTTTTCCATAGGGAGCAGCTGAATTTGTAGCTAAAAATCGTTTTTAACGAAAAGCCACTTAAGATGTAGATACTTTAAGAACCGCTACTCTGGATGACTAAAATACTTAATAAATCTGATTTTGTGCTCACACCCTACATGAAGAGCAATGACCTACGAGCTATTTATCAAGTCCTAAATACACTTATCCCCTATATTTTTCTGTGGTTTTTAGCCGTAAAGGCAGTGGAAATTTCTGTTTGGTTGCTGCCACCGATCGTTATTTTGCTAGTGCTCTTTTCACTACGCTGTTTTTCGTTGATGCATGATTGTGGTCATCATTCACTTTTTAGTTCCAAAAAAGTCAACCGAGTGGTTGGATTTATATTTGGTCTAGTTAATGCCATGCCTCAATATTGGTGGTCGCGAGATCATGCCTATCATCACAAAACAAACGGTGATTGGGAACGCTATCGCAGTATTGGAGATTTTTTATCGACTAAAGAGTACGCTCAGCTGTCTCCATCCGATCAAAAAATGTATGGGCTGCTTAGGCATCCTCTGATGGCATTTCCCGGCGGTTTTTTCTATCTAGCCTTCAAACCCAGAATTATTCTACTGCTAGGGAGCTACGGCTTTATCTGTCATGCGATTTCTTGCTTAAAGTCCGATATCAGGGTGGGACTTTCAACGGTTGTTTCATCCCATAAACCTAAGTACTGGTCTACGGCAGCAGAATTTTGGGATATTTTCTTGAACAGTATTGTTGTTGTGGGAGGCTGGGTTTTTCTGTCGTTCTGGCTGGGTCCCGTTTTCTTTCTCAGTGTGTACTCAATTGTTTTGACCCTATCTGCGGCTATCTTTATCAATATCTTTTTTGTGCAACATATTTTTGAGGAAGCCTACGCCCATAAAACGGAGGGCTGGGACTATCTAACTGGAGCTATTGAAGGCAGCAGTTATTTGGATATACCCGAAATTTTAAAGTGGTTTACTGCTGATATTAGCTATCACAATATTCATCACCTGTCCGAAAGAATTCCTAACTACAACCTCAAAGCGTGCCATCAAGAAAACAGCCATCTTCTTTCCCAAGTCAAGGAAATTCGGATTGGTGATATGCTTGGCTGCTCTAAATTTATTTTGTGGGATTCTGATACCAATAAGCTGACATCTATCCAGGAATTTTATCAACGTCAGGCCAATGCCTTTTCGTAAATTCGGTAGGTTTTGTAGATGGTGGCCCCGGTGCTCTCGATAATGTTTCGCGATCGCATATTGTCCTCGTAGACCCAAGACAGCTCGGAGCGCTTATAGGGGCGCTTTTTCTCGGTGCCCCCCTTCATTCCCAGATACACCACCGCCAGCGCTACCATTTTGCGACTGTATTCCGGCAGCGTGCATATGGCCAGCACCCGGGCCTGGTCTATCTGGCGGCGATACCAAAGGAATTTTAGAATACCGAGCCAGTTGAGCTTTCCCCTCACATGCTTGAGGGCAATGTTGTAATCTGGCAGGGCCATAAAAAAGCCCACCATCTTGTTGTCCGACTCTTTTTTAGGATCTTCGGCAATGACGAAGATATCGGTGTCTACTAGGGTTTGTAGCTCGCGCGCATCTGCTAAAAACTCTGCTTCAGTACGGGCACTCGAACTCCAATTGTGGGAAAAGGCTGTGGTAAACAGCTCGTAAATATGGCGGCAGTCCTGCTCAAACGGCTCCCCTTTGGTCTGGATGGTCCGAAAGGTAATACCCGCCTTTTGGGCAATTTTATAGCCTCGCTTAAAGCTATTGGGCAGCGGTTTGTCAAGGGGTAAATCATAGGCATAGGCGTCTTTCGCCTTATACCAGCCGTTGACATCCATTGCCTCCAGGTAATACTGGGGGCTGTAGGGCATCATCAACATCGGATCTGAGTCAAACCCATCCGCTAGAAAGCAGCAGTTATTGTGGGTAGATAGATCAATCGGTCCACGGGCAATGGTCATCCCCTGCTGCTGTAGCCAGTGGGTTGCCGCATCTAATAGAGCCCCTGTAATCCCATGGTCGTGAATACACTCAAAAAAGCCCATAAGTCCGACAGACCTACCTTCTCGCTCAATGAGCCGCTGATTGACAGCGGCCACTATCCGTCCCACCGGCTGTTTACCTTGCCAGGCGACAAACTGTGCTAAGTGGCCGTACTGGAAAAAGGCATTTTCGTCGGAGAACTGCTGGGCAACGCTGGATTCAATCGGGGCCACCCAGTGGGGATTGTCGCGATAAACGTAAGCTGGAACGGCTAGAAATGCCGCCTGATCGCTGGCATCAGTGACTAGCTTGATGGAAAAATCAGCCATTTTAGGGCGTAAGGAGTAGGCGATAGGGAGTAGAACTCAATATGGAAAGGGTAACCCCGCAGGGCCATATTTCCAAAAAATCGCTCCATTCCCTATCCCTTACTATCGCTGGCTACGCATACTGCACTACAGCGCTCCCTAGCTTTTCACGCACTTCAACCATGGCGTTTACTAGCTGATCCATTTCAGCCTGGGTGTGCAAAGCATTGGCGGTGATGCGCAGGCGGGGTTTGGCGATAAACCAAATAGCGGATACCCAAATGCCGTGCTCTTCCATCAGGGCGCGGGCAAAGGCTTTAGGATCGAGATCGGGCGGTAGCAGTACGGGGACCACATTGGTTTCGCCAATGGCTTCGAAGCCAGCTGCAATGAGCTGCGATCGCAAATATCGCGTATTGGCCTGGAGCTTAGCCACGCGCTCTGGCTGACTACGGACCTGACGAATGCTCTCTAGGGCCGCCGCCGTTACCGGTGGCGGTAGAGAAATCGTACCGATCGATGTAGGCGACACATCGAGCAGGTCGATTAGCTCACGGTTAGGTGCACTAATCGCCGCCCCGGCCGAACCCGCAAACTTTGAAAATGTGGTCATAATAATGGGTACAATCCCACGCTCAATCACCGATTGGGGCGTAATTCCAAAGTGGTCATAGATTCCCTCACCTTTGCCACCAATGGCGCCGCTAGCATGGGCCTCATCCATCACCACGACGCTTCCAGGATAGTCTTCCATAATGTCCAACATGCGAGGTAGGGGCACCACATCGCCGTCCATAGAAAAGACCGCATCTGAGATGACAATTATCCGGTCATCGGGGCGTACATAGCGTCGCATCTTGCGCTCTAGATCATCCATATCGCAGTGGCGATAGGCTTTGACCCGAACCTTGGGGCTGTGGCCAAACATTTTGCCTGAGCGGTTATCGGCATTCACCACGGCCGCAATGATACAGCCATGGTTGAGCACATCGCTAAAAATGATAGTCTCACGGGTATGCTGAAACCCCTGTACCGGCACCGCCAGATGGCAAAAGCCATCCATCAAAGCCTGCAGCGCCATCCAGGCATTTAAAAATAACTGCGTATGGGGTAAGTGCTTAAAAGCAGAGATTTCTTCCTCTAGCTGACGGTGTAGGTCAATGCGTCCGCTCAGCACCGAACAGGAACTGTTAGATGTGCCGTAGCGACGAATAGAATCAATAGCCGCTTGGGTTACCGCATCATCTTGAGCCATACCCAACACATCATTAGTACAGAATGTTAGAACCTGGTGTCGTCTGCCGGTTCCCTGCACCTCTACTTCTATCCGATTACCATTTTTTTGATGGCAAATAAACTTGTCAGGGTATAACCCGCTAGCATGTAAACGCTGCACGTAGTCATTAACGACTTCCACAATTTACTCCTCATCACCTACATTGAGCATTGTAATCAGCCAAAGCCTGAGCCAAAAGTCATTAAACCCTTGACATCGGGGACTTTGGTAACGGGGGCTTGGGTGTTCCCAAGCGGGTTATTCACACAAGCATACCGTTACTAGCCTCCTGAGATGGTGGGGTAGAAGACTCTTTTGATGCCGTTGGAGAAGACATCTGAGAGGTTTCTAAAAAGCGTTCATATTGACCGACAATCGTTCGCTGAAGAGCAAGGATAGCCGGATTGACTTCAGTGTATTTACGCTGGGGGTCAATGGAATAATTCCGCTGTTCACTCTCAATCATTTCTACATCCTGGTGTAGAAATTTGAGAAAAACACTGTGTAAAATCACCTTTTCTAATAGCCGGGATATGGGACCGCTGAGTAGCCACTGGGGCAGCGGTAGCTTCAAAAACAGCAAAGAGAATGATTTGGTTTCAGTCGGACCCACGGGCAACCGCATGAGATAAAGCGATGAAACCGATTCTAGGGAGGTAGCGTAGTGGGGATAGCGATAGTGAATCGAAACCGTGCGTGTGGTGGTGTCACTCCCCTGGGCGCCCAGTCCTAGCAGCTTACTTAAAAAGCCCTCGTAGGATACTTGATACTGGGCGCTTACATCCTCATCACTACGCTTGAGCTGAAGTAGCTTAGGGTCGTACCAGCCCTGTAGTTCTTTGTGCAAAAAACCATGGAACACATCCATCGTATTTTCATTACAAATGGAAAAATGCGCCTGAAAATGCGCCGGAATACGTACCATAAACCATCCTGGCTGCCCGTGTTGTGGAACCTCCGGCAGGGGAGTGGTCGTGGCTAGGGTCGCGTCCCCTGGAAATACCCAAACAATGCCATAGGCTTCCTGGGCCGGGTAGCTGATGGCTTTGACACAGGGCAGTTTTTGGTCGTCTGGATAGTAGGGAATGCGGATACACGTGCCGCTGCTGTCAAATTCCCAACCGTGGTAGGGACAGACCAGATTATTCCCATGGACTTCGCCACGATGGAGTTCCACTCCTTTGTGGGGGCAAGCATCCGCCATGGCATGAACGCTTCCCGTTTGGCCACGGTAGACCACCATGGCGGTTTGCCATATGTGAACAGCAGCCGGTTGACCCGGCTTTAGCTCATGGGACCAGAGCACCGGGTACCAGTAATTTGGGTTAATTCCAACAGCGCGGGCACGCCGGTATATGGGTTGGCCTTTAAGAACAGCAGACGATTCCATCTTCTAGAGCTAGAATTAAGGATTGAGGATGATCAGCAAAAGAGTCTTTCTACTGTACGAGATTAATCTTGATTTTTACTGAGTAGGGGGCCAATAAACTCGGATTTTTGGCTTGAATCAGGCATTGTGATGATTTCAGTATGTCTGTTGCCAACATGCGGTTGATAAAGACTAGTGACGCTTAGGGAAGTGTCAATGAAATTCGCTAGAAACAACAGGCCAGTCGG
Source organism: Cyanobacteria bacterium P01_H01_bin.26 (assembly GCA_038748225.1). GTDB lineage: Bacteria > Cyanobacteriota > Cyanobacteriia > Phormidesmidales > Phormidesmidaceae > Leptothoe. The sequence continues at coordinate 14,244 of JBCDJC010000020.1, forward strand.
CTACAACGTAGACAACTGCCCAGGCTGTCTGCTGTTAGACAGTAGACAGATGCACTTAGCAAAGCCACAGACCTAGGTATAAGTTTTTGCTTATGCCTGACTATGGCTAATGTTAACATCTATTAACTTGTCGCGAATGGCTAGTGCGCTGAGGTGTGTCCCCTGCAGATGTTGTTGTACTTCCCCCTATGACCTCCGTTTATCAGAAACCGGCTAACCCTCGGCTAGAACACTTACCATCATCGCCGCCACGCCAGCCCTGGCGGGTCCTAGCCGTGTTAATGGTGGCGGGCTGTCTATCCAGCGCGGCTGGGGCCGTCGTTGCGCCGGTATTTCCTGAAATTGTGGACCAATTTGGGCTGAGCGGTCGCTGGGCTGGGGTGTTAGTGAGCACCCATACGCTGACGTTAGCCCTGGCCAGTCCTATATTTGGCCTATTGGCAGGACGCCTGGGCAATGTCCGAATTTTGCTGGCCTGTTTGGTTGGCTATGCGGTCTTTGGCAGTTTGGGGGCGATGGCCCAAGGGTTTTGGGGGCTGTTGCTATCGCGGGTACTGGTGGGGGTGGCCAGTGGCGGTATTGGAGCGGGCAGCATCGGGATTTTGAGCGGTTTCTATGACGGTGAGGCGCGCACCCGCATGATGGGCTACGCTACTAGCGCCCTAGCCACAGCGACGGTGATTTTTCCCATTTTGGGAGGCTGGCTGGGGTTGTATCACTGGCGCTGGGCATTTGTGCTCTATGGCCTGGGTTTACCGGTGGCGCTGGCGGGTTTGTGGATTTTGCCGCGAAGATGTGGCGGTGGTGCTGGGTTAGCTCAGGCTAATGGTGTGGGTGCGGTCCTCAAGCAGGGTCGGGTGCTGCTGCTTTTGCTGGCCCTGGCCTCGGCGTCGGCAATCTTTTATGTGGTGGTGGTATATGCGCCGCTGTACCTCAAGGCGGCCATTGATGCGTCTTCGTTTTTAAACGGCTGTGTTTTAGCTGCGCGCTCGGTGGGGGCGGTTCTGATTGCTGCTGTTGGTGCGGCTCGGATTTCTAAACGACTGGGAGCAGGAGGTGCGATCGCAGCTGGCTTTCTGCTAATGGCTGTTTCCCTGGCTACCATTCCCAATGTCCTCTCGCCGCCGCTGATGCTCCTAGCCGGTTTAATCTTTGGTCTGGGGTTTGGCCTGGTAATGCCCAACTTTTATAGCGCCCTGGCGGATTTATCCCCCGACTCCCAACGATCTGGAATCCTGGCTATAGGGACAGGCTGTGCGTCCCTGGGGCAGTTTGTATCGCCACTGATTTTTGGCCCAGTGTGGGCATCGGTCGGTACCAATATGTTTTACGTTGCCGCGGTTACCGCTATCATAGTTGGCTGTCTAAGCTGGTTGCGTCGTTAATGCGGATGGCCCAAGGATGCTCAAACGCTCACTGCTAAGATTACTCAAAACCGGTGCGCTTCCATTGCTGTTGACTAGCGTTGCCCTCCGACAGATTGTGCTAGTACACACCGCTGGGCTGAGCCCGTGGCACGGCGGTGGGTTTGGCATGTTTGCCTCCATCGACCGCGATGAGCGTCGTCTCTTAGTGACTACCGTGCAAGGCTGTGATGGTCGCCAGTGGTCCCTAGATTTAGCAGCGGCTCCCCAGGTTCTGAGTCCGGCTGCATATATCCACATCACCACGTTCCCAACCACGCCTCGGCTACGAACGGTGGCCCGGCGCGTGCTGGCAAATGCACCTGAGCCCTTGGCCACTGAGGTGACCACTGCGCCCAGCCAGTGTATTAGTCACGTTCAGCTACAGGTATGGCGATTGGTCTATGACGGTGAGGCCATCGCCTATGAACCCATTACTAGCCTGGTTGAGGTGCAGCCATGACAATGATTTTTCAGCGGTGGCGCCGCTGGTGTGATCGGCTGCTACAGCCGCCGCGCTATCTTTTGGTACTGCGTTTGACCACCTGGCTACTGCTGCTCCACAGCATCGATGAATGGTTTTGGACGATGCTGCCAGAAAAACTGCTAGCGGCTGCCATGATCCTATATCCGAGGCTTGTGCCTCAGCGCTGGCCCTGGCTCTGTCTGAGCCTCTGTCTGATAGTTCATAATTTGTGGCACTGGGCCACCTTGGTCAACCATGAATATCTCTACACCTACTGGGTGCTGGTGTGTACGATCGCAGTCTGCAGCCGTACGCCGAGACAGGTACTCAGCTGGAACGCTCGCTGGTTGATTGGCCTGTGCTTTCTATTTGCCACCAGTTGGAAATTTCTAGCGGGTGAGTATCTGGACGGTTCATTTTTGCACGCCACCTTTTTGTTGGATTCCCGCTTGGCCATGGGGGCCTTCCTACTGGGCGGTTTAGATCTGAGCACCCTGGCTGAAAACCGTCAGCTGTTTGAAACCATGCAGGCAGCGGGGAGCATTGATCCTCAAAATTTGCTCAGCAGCCCCCGCATGGCCGGTATGAGCCTGGTGCTGTCCTACTGGACTATTTTGATTGAAGGGCTGGTGGCGGCTAGCTTTTTGCTGACTGTGCCCCGCTGGCTGTATCAAAAGCGAGATTGGATACTCGTATGCTTTGTGATTACGACCTATGCCGTAATCCCCGTGTTGGGTTTTGGTGCTCTGCTAATGGTGATGGGGCTAATTCAAACCAAGAGCATGCGAATGGCCTATGTCTATCTGGGGTTATTGATTTGGATGCCGCTTTGGATGCCTCTGCCCCAGACACTTTTTTGGGCTGCGCAAAGAATGCTTGGCCAGGTGTAGGGCTAACCCACCTGGGTATCGGGTGATTCCTGGAGGAGCCACAGTCCGCTGTAGGTCATGCCCGAATCATCGGGGCGGATCAGCAGGAAGTGTAGCCCCTTAGCCGTGACCTTGCGCTGCTCAAACGCCTTGGCCGCACCACTGACATCGCTATCATCAAAGGTGGTGAGTACCCAGCGATCGCAAAGCCCCGCCTCTAAAATAAGCCCATCAGGCTGACCGGCAATGTATTTCAAAAAGGTCGGTCGAACCGACTCTAGCCACTGGGCCAACGCCATCGACCGCTGACCGCCATCGATCACCACCCCTGGAATTAGAACAGTGCTAGAGAGACCAATTTCCAAGGGCAACAGTTCTTGAGGTACCGAGCGGATGGGAATGGCTTCGTATTGAAATCGCAGCAGATCGGCGTTGGATAGCCCGGCAAACCGCCAGGTTTCACCCCAGAGATTGTCAGGTAAAGGAACCGGGGGTGACCGGTCAATGGAGAGTGGGGAATAGGTTTCTCCGGTGTAGGTTTTGAGGTTGGGATACCAGGCGGTGCGTTGACGTAGCCACTGTTTTAGGGTGGGCAGGCTGCGTTTTGGAACCACTGGAATATCTAATTCTCGACAGGCCACCTCAGCTAGCGTGCGCGTTTGGGGCCGAAACACATGTAGCGCCTTGGGCCGATAGCCGGCTCGGTGGATAGCTAGCTTGAGCTGATGCCTCAGCCACATGGCATCCGCCTCGGGCTGAGGGCAGGTTTTCCCATAGCTAAAGTCCATGGTGGGGGTACACAGCAGCAACTCCCACAGGGAATGGCCCTCAGCGTTTTTTAAGGGGCGGCGGTAGAAGTCAAGCTGCCAGGGTAGACTCATGGAACGTAGAGCTGGTTGACATAGTCAGACACCATGCGATCGCTATTAAAAACCGGGGCGATGGTGCGAATTGAGGCTTTCATCCGTTTGACCCAGCCACGGGGAATGTGGTGGCGATCGCAATCATAATAAAGCCGTACAATATCTCGCTCTAGCTGCGCGTAAAACGATTCTGCATCTATCGTATCTTGAACGTCCTGATCGCGGGTCTCCGCCTCTTCCCCAATGGTCCAGCCGTTGAGATGGGGTTTGTAACCTTCACACCACCAGCCGTCTAATACGCTAAAGTTGATGCCGCCGTTGAGGGCCACTTTTTGGCCGCTGGTACCCGATGCCTCCAGGGGACGCCGTGGCGTATTGAGCCAGAGATCAATGCCCTGGACCATGAGCTTAGAGGTGTACATGTCGTAATCTTCAATAAAGGCTATGCGGTCACGCAGGTCCGGATGGCGGCTCCATTCCATTACCCGCTGAATAATGCGTTTGCCAGCGGTGTCGTTGGGCCGAGCTTTGCCCGCAATGATCAGTTGCACGGGGCGCTTCTGGTTGGAAAAAATGCGAGTCAGGCGGCTGAGGTCGCGAAAAATTAGGTCGCTGCGCTTATAGTCGCTAAAGCGCCGGGCAAACCCAAGGGTCAGTACTTTGGGGTCCAGCAGATGCTCCACTGCATGGATATCGTCGGAGCATTCGTTGCGATCGCGCCTGGCCTTGAGTACCCGGTCGCGGGTATAGGCAATCAGCCGTGCCTTGAGGATCTGGTGCCGCTGCCACAGCCGCTCGTCAGGGATGTGCTCAATTTTACTCCAGATGTCGGGGTCGCTGACGCGCTCGGCCCAGTGTCGACCCAGATAGTCCTGGTATAGATCTTCTAGCAGGGGGGCAATCCAGCTGCGGGAGTGGATACCGTTGGTAACATGGCTAATGACCTCCTTTGCTCCGGAGCGATCGGCGTACAGGTTTTGCCATAGCTGACGGGATACCTCACCGTGACGTTTGCTAACCGCATTGGCTGTGCGGGTCAGGTGTAAGGCCAGGGCAGTCATGCTAAACACGTCAGGGTTTGACGCTTGGGCACCCAGCGCCAAAAACTCTGTGCGATCCAACCCCAATTGGACCCAATAGTCCGAAAAGTAGTGCTCCATCATACCCACGGAAAATGCCTGACCTGTCGGCACCGGTGTGTGGGTGGTAAAGAGCGTGCGATCGCGCACATAGGGGATGACATCTGCTAGGGTGCCGCCTATCTGCTCCAATTCAAACCGGGCTAGCTCTAGCAGGGCAAAGGCCGCATGGACATCGTTGAGATGATAGATCGCCGGCTCAATCCCGAGGGCCTGAAGCATACGCACCCCGCCAACGCCCAGCAGCACCTCCTGGGCCAGCTGTTTATCGGGGTCACCGCTATATAGCTGGGCGGTAATCTGACGATCGGCCGCGTCGTTTTCAATGATGTTTGTATCCATTAGATACAGCAGGCTGCGCCCCACCTGCACCTGCCAAACCTGGGCTTTGATCATGCGCTGGCGAATGGTCACCCGAATTTTGAGCCGCTGGCCATGCTCATTACACACAGGAATCAGCGGCAGGTTCTCAAAATCATTGTTTCTGTAGGAGGTTTCCTGCCAGCCGCTGCGGTTGAGCCGCTGCGAGAAATACCCCTGGTGGTACAGCAGTCCCACCCCTACCATGGGCAATCCCAGGTCCGAGGCCGACTTGAGATGGTCGCCCGCCAACACACCCAGCCCGCCACAGTACAGCGGTAGCGACTCATGGATACCATACTCAATGCAAAAGTAGGCGACCGGATTATCGACGGTGATGCTGGGGGCGGCCTCTTGGGCCCAGGTCTGATCCTGCTTGAGATAGGTTTGAAACTCAGCTGAGAGTGTTTGCAGCCGTTTGAGATAGTGGGGGTCCTCTGCTAGCTGCCACAGGCGCTCCGCCGTAATGGCCTGCATCAATGCCACCGGATTGTGCTGACAGTCCTGCCAAATATCAGGAGCCAGGGCGCGAAATAAGGACCCTCGCTCCGATGTCCAGCTCCACCAGTAGTTGTAAATAAACTGGTTTAAGGGTTTGAGCGGTGGGGGTAGCTTGGCACTAACGGAGCGACGAAGATTCATAGGTTTTTTTAGGAGCGGGATATTTAACGGGGAGACAGCTGGTATGCCCAGGCAAAATCGATGGGTCCAGGCGTGCTGCGGTATAGTAAATCAGTTTTAATTCTGAGCCTACCCCTGCCATGGGCGGGAATGGCAACTACAGTGGCCCAGCCAGCAGCATTTTATGGCCCCAGCACTTACCCAATTTGGTCAGCAGATGTCCCACCTTACGGGGGTGCGGGCGATCATGAAAGATATCATCGAAACCCTACAGGTGGGCCAGTCTGTAGACTTTATTAACCTCAGCGCGGGCAACCCGGTAATTTTGCCTGAGGTAGAGCAGCTGTGGCGGGACTGCACCGCGGAGCTATTGGCCAGCGCAGACTACGGTGATGTGGTCTGTCGCTACGGGGCTAGTCGGGGGTATGAGCCGCTGGTCGATGCGATCGCAGCCGATTTTAATCGGCGCTACGACCTCGATCTCCAGGCCCATAATATTCTCATTACCCCTGGCAGCCAGGCCCTTTACTTTCTAGCCGCCAATGCCTTTGGCGGCTACACCACAGCGGGTCAGCTCAAAGAGATTATTTTGCCTTTGAGCCCCGACTATACGGGCTACGGTGGTATTTCCCTCTATCCAGAGGCGGTACGGGCCTACCGGCCTACCCTGGACGTGGATGCCGATGCCCACCGCTTCAAATATCGCCCCGACTTTAGTCAGCTAGCCGTCACTGACCAGACTGGGTTTGTGCTGTTTTCACGCCCTTGTAACCCCACGGGCAACGTGCTGACTGACCAGGAAGTCAGCCGCATTGCTAGTCTGGCGGCCAACGTTCCTGTTTTTATTGACTCGGCCTATGCGCCACCGTTCCCGGCCCTCAACTTTACTGAAATGACACCTGTGTTAGCCCCCAACGTGGTCCACGGTATCAGCCTATCAAAAGCGGGGCTGCCCGGTGAGCGGGTAGGTATGGCCATTGGCGACGCCGCTACAATCCGGGTCCTAGAATCGTTCCAAACCAATCTGTGTATCCACTCCTCCCGCTATGGTCAGGCCATTGCCGCCCGCGCCATCGCCTCAGGTGCCCTGGCTGAGCTGGCTCAAACCGTGATTCGCCCCCACTACCAGCAAAAATTTGCTGTGATTGAGGCGACTCTAGATGCTGCTATGCCCGCTGTGCCCTGGTATTTGCACCGGGCGGAGGGCTCAATCTTCGCTTGGCTATGGCTGCAGGATTTACCCATGGACGATCAGGCATTTTACCAGGCGCTCAAACGCTACGGTGTGATTATTGTTCCGGGCAGGCCGTTTTTCCCTGGCCTTGGGGAGGACTGGGACCATACGCGTCAGTGTTTTAGGATCAGCCTTACGGATACGGCGGATCGACTTGCGATCGCAATTCGTCGCCTAGCGGCCCTCACAGACCAGGTCTATTGCCAATCTGCCCCATGAGTGCTCAATCTGACTGGCTCCCCATTGGCCGCATTGTTGGCCCCCACGGTCTCCATGGCGAGGTCCGGGTTTACCCCGACAGCGACTTTCCAGAACGGTTTGAGCAGCCTGGCGAACGCTGGTTGCTCAAACCCGGTGCGACCCAACCGGAGTCGATCAAACTAATAAAAGGCCGATTTCAAGACGGTAAGGGTCTCTATATCCTGAAGCTGGCTGGGGTTAGCCATCGTCACCAGGCCGAAGCCCTGCGCGATGCTCAGCTACTGGTGGCGGCCCACGATCGCCTACCCCTAGAGCCAGGAGAATTCCACGTGGGGGATTTAATGGGGCTAACCGTTATCCTCCAGGCAACCGGAGACCCGATCGGCACCGTGACCGATATTTATCGAGCGGGTAACGACTTGCTCGAAGTGACCCTGACCCATAGTCCAGATGCCGACTCCCAGCCGCCGCCACGAACCGTTTTGATCCCGTTTGTTGAGGCGATCGTGCCCGTCGTGGATCTAACGCGACGGTGTGTGGAAATTACGCCGCCGGGTGGCCTACTCGACTAGCTGTTTGTTCGCTTCGCCATGGGCCTGATGGGCTAGCAGCCGACGAATCCGTTCCAAGGTTTGGGGATCGTCAATCCGCTGCTCCTGATAGCCCCGCTGCCATACCGGGGCTCCAGAGTTCCCCCGCACCAGATTGATGCGTTTGGCCGCCGCCGCCTTAAATCCAGCCACAAATGAAGAGAGGGCTCGAGGCTTGGGGGCACTTTGCCGTAGACCGTAGGTTGATGGTTGATATAGGTCGACGTTGACAACGGCAATTAACGCCCGAATGCCGTTGGGTAAGACCGTCCACAGGTCTAGCGTAATATTACGCTGGTGGGCCGCTGCAATCTGTCGCCACTCGTCTGCGGCGATCTGCCCTGACGGGTTGAGTATTGTCCTCTCGTTTGACTCATCGTCAAACCCATCGCCAAATAAGAATTCTTCCTGATGAGTTCGAAGATGAATATAGTAAAACGTGGTTTGGGTTTGGGAGTTGCCAACCTGGAATGTACTAATCAACCTTCCCTCAGCGCCCAGACAGGCATGATGTTATTCGCTACAGTTAGGTTGCCCAAAAAACTGCAGAATTCCCCCCTGGAACCATTGGGTTAGCCTCCCCCCAGGCAAGCCGGTAGGACCGCGACCAGCTCCCCAATCTCCCAGCACTTGTACCACCAGAAACTGAGATCGCCTAGATATGGCTGCTGGAGTAAGCCAAAACCTCGGAGCACCCTAGCACTATCAATAGAAAATAATTAATTATGGGCAGAGCGAGACTCGAACTCGCATGACCAAAGGCCGCCACATTTTGAGTGTGGTGCGTCTACCAATTTCGCCATCCGCCCGTAGCCTCATCATTATAGTGGATGCTGTGCTTCTGCAGCAGGTTTTGATAATCTCGGGTGCTGTGCCACTGGGTGATTTCCTTTGCCCGTAGCACGGGAACCGGATGGGTTAGGTCTTGGGTGCGTATCTGTTTTAGCAAGGCCCCAATCTGGTCATGTCCTAAATTTTCATAGGTACTGGCCTGGTCTAGAAAAGCATCTAAATTGAGCTGGGAAGAGAGGGTGGCGGACCCTCCGGCTAGCTTCATCAGTACCGATGCCACCACGCGGGCATCCTGGCTGACTAATAGGGCGGCGCGATCGCAGGTAAATTCAGCACAGCGTACCCATTCTAAAATCTGAGTTTGCAAGCTTTGGGCCAGGGCCGGTCCCAGGGGTAGCTGACTCGCCGCCAGAGCGAGCAAATTTGCCAGGGTCAGATATACCCCGTGATCACACTTGAGATGGCCAAGCTCATGGCCGATTACCGCCTGCAGTTCTTTAGGTTCAAGCAGCTCAATCAGGGACGTATGAACTACGATAAATGGCTGTTTGCCGCGCATGGCAAACGTGTAGGCATTGGGAACCGGGTGCTGCTTAACATAGAGCTGCGGCTGTTCTATGTCTAAAATTTGACAGGCGTCCACCAGGAGAGCATACAGCTCAGGCAGCTGCTGCGGCCCCACTAAAACGCTAGTAGCAATGTTTTCCAAATAGAAAAATTGCTCTGCCGTGGGTCTGAGCAGTGCTCGAATCGCCAGCCCCAAACCGGGCAGCTGTTTTAGAGACTCAGTTGCTTGTAAATCTAAGGGATGACGAAAATGATTTGCTCGTAACCCGGTTAAAACAGACTGCTCATTCACACCGTCCACCTTCCTGCGTCTGCTTGCTAGCCTTATCAGTGTAGCGCGGGCTAAACCACCACTGGCCGTCCTGCTGTCATATCGGGTGTCGATGCATGGCCCTGAACCCGATGCAGCTTAGCCCCTACTGCTGAGAGTTTGGCTTCAATATTTTCATAGCCCCGATCCAGGTGGTGCAAGCCGTGTAGCGTTGTTTTGTCGTCAGCGGCTAACCCCGCTACTAGCAGGGCTGCCGCCGCTCTCAGATCGGTGCCAGTGACCGGTGCCCCCGACAGCTGGGGGACCCCCCGAATCACGGCAGAATTGCCGGTCAGTCGAATATTAGCCCCCATACGATTAAATTCAGCCACATGCTGCAGCCGGTTTTCAAAGACCGTTTCTGTAATGACGCTATCCCCATCTGCCAGGGTGGTCAGGGCCATAAACTGAGCCTGCATATCGGTTGGAAAACCCGGATGGGGACGGGTTTCAATTTCAATGGGCAAAATCCGCTCGCCCGGAATGATCCGCATTCGATTGGGACCTTCCATCTCGACTTGGGTACCCGCTTCGCTGAGCTTGGCAATGACGGGGGTCAAATGTTCTGGAATGATCGGCGATAGGCTCAGGGGAGACCGGGTCATGGCACCGGCTAGCAAGAATGTGCCGGCCTCAATCCGATCCGGGATGATGCCGTAATCAGTGGAATGGAGACTGGGGACGCCGATAATGGTAATGGTGTTGGTTCCAGCTCCGCGAATACGTGCTCCCATCGCCCGACAGAAATTGGCTAGGTCTAAAACCTCCGGTTCCTGGGCGGCATTTTCAATCACCGTTTCTCCATCGGCCAGGGTGGCTGCCATCATCAGGGTTTCCGTGGCTCCAACGCTGGGGTAATCCAGATAGATCTTGCCCCCTTTGAGACGGCCACGACTGCCCGGCACATAGGCATGGACAATACCGTGGTCCATGTGCACCTCTGCCCCAAGGGCCTGCAGACCTCGGATATGCAGCGCGACGGGACGGGCCCCAATGGCACATCCGCCCGGTAGGGGGATACGGGCTACCCCCAGACGCGCTAAAAGCGGTCCGATCACAAAGAAGCTGGCCCTGAGCTTGCTCACAATTTCATAGGGGGCGCGGGAATGGCTGATGGACCTGGCGTCTACATCCAGGGTGTTTCCCTGGTGATGGACCTTGACGCCTAGGGCTGTCAGTACATCTGCCATGCGGCTAATGTCTACTAAATCAGGAATATTGCGAATGCGACAGTCCTGGGAACATAGAATTGTCCCCGCCATGACAACCAGGGCGGAGTTTTTGGCCCCACTGATGGGAATATGACCTCTGAGGGGATGTTTGCCCCAGATTTCAATGACGGGTGCGGACTCGCTGGAGGAGTGTTTATCAGCCTGGGGTGATGTAGCGATGGTAATATCCTCCAAATTAAAGAATAAGGCTTAGCCAAGCAAAAACAGAAAATCAGCCGCTGGGGCTTGTCAATTTTGGTGACGATTCTACCTGAAACCACCAATTTGTTAAGTCATATTAATACCCTTTTATGGGTCCACTAGCGCTTTTATTTCTAGGGGCTTAAAAAATCGGCTTTTTATCGGCCTATTTAGGGATTGACGAATCACTCTAATTGCTGGAGGATTATAAATTGCAGTTGCTTTTGTGACTTCGAGCGGAACTGGCGGAATTGGTAGACGCGCTAGATTCAGGTTCTAGTGTTCGCAAGGACTTCCGGGTTCAAGTCCCGGGTTCCGCATACTTTGTTTGAGGCCGATTGGTACGAGCCAGCGGCCGTTTTTGTCGATGGATTTGGAGCAGCCTGGCTAGGACCCAATGGGTTTAGCGATCCTCTTTAGTTTTTCTTATCTATTTTTAATGCTTGATTGGTGAAATGGTGTGTGGTTAGAAGCGCAGCCATCGGTTTGGCATTTGTGGTGCGTTACTCTCTGTCAACAGGTCGGTCATTATTTTTACCCGGTTGCGAGGTCTAGATGTTAGATGGCGCTACTCCAATTAGCAGTACTAGAAATCCTTTGGTTAGGCAGTTTCGTAAGCTTCACCAGGCTAAGGAGCGACGCCGCCAGGGGGCATTTTTGTTGGAGGGAACCCATCTGCTGCAGGAGGCCTGTGCGGTCGCCTATCCTCTGATGCAGGTGGCTGTGACCAGGGCCTGGTGTCGTACCCATGGCGATCTGCTAGCTCAGATACAGGGGCTGACGGGGGATATCCGTTTGGTGAGTGCTGAGGTGCTGGGGAGGATGTGTACAACGGTTAGCCCTGACGGTGTGGTTGCTATGGTCCAGCGCGGTGGGCTACCGGCCTCTGATTTTAGTGCTGTGTCTTTGGGGGTGGCCCTAGAGCGGGTACAGGACCCCGGTAACCTGGGTACGATTGTTCGAACGGCGGCGGCGGTCGGGTGCGATCGCATGTGGCTAACCGCCGACAGCGTGGATATCGATCATCCCAAGGTGCTGCGGGCCACGGCCGGTCAGTGGTTTCGCCTGCCGGTGCAGACGGTGGATACCCTGGAGTCCCTAGCGGCGCTCAAGGTGCAGCTAGTGGCCACTACCCCAACCGCGCCCCTCGACTATTGGGATTTAGATCTGCGGCCGCCGACGCTGTTTTTAATGGGCAACGAAGGGGCCGGGCTCTCTTCCCAGGCCCTGGAGCTGGCCACCCACCGGGTCAAAATACCCCTGGCGGCGGCGGTGGAGTCTTTGAACGTTGCGATCGCAACAGCTATCCTGCTGTATGAAGCTAACCGTCAGCGTCAGGTTCTTGGAGAGTAGCGGCCTAAAAATTTTTGGGAACTGGCAGTTCGGTAACTATCAGGGGCAGCTCCTCGGGCCTATCTAGGTTGGGTTGATCGGGGTTATGAGTTTTTTGGGAGATCTGAGGTCCATCGTTTGGGACCTCGGTTTCTGCCGCATCTCCCAAAAGCTCATCTAAATGCTCTAGGGACTGCATGAAATCAGCCATGGCAGACTGTCTTAGCTGACGTTTATCCATATATTTTGTCTCGCGAGTCTTCGGCGTACTGCGCTTGTGTCTATGGGCATGGTTCTCTACAGGCACTTGTCTCGATGTTGAATTTAACAAATTTGGCAATAATTACTCAACATCAAGTTGTCTAATATCCACAATCTAGTTGAGAATGGTTTTTGCCCCTATATTACCCATGCCGTTTTCCACCCTAGGCAGTTGGTATGGAAACACCCGTGGTTAAGGGCATTGCTAACGTGCTGAAATAGGAGATCGTTGTGAGTTCATCCTTTGATTACGACCTAATCATTGTGGGTGCTGGTGTCGGCGGCCATGGGGCTGCGTTACATGCCGTCAAGCGGGGCTTGAAGACGGCCATTATTGAAGCGGCCGATATGGGAGGTACCTGTGTCAATAGGGGATGTATTCCGTCTAAGGCTTTACTGGCGGCGTCCGGGCGCGTGCGGGAACTGCGTGACAAGCACCATCTGCAGTCCTTTGGAATTCAGGTGGGGGATGTACAGTTTGAGCGCTCAGCCATCGCCGACCATGCGGGTAACCTGGTCAGCAAAATTCAGGGGGATCTAACCAACAGCCTGACCCGCCTGGGGGTAGATACCATTCGCGGTTGGGGTAAGCTGGCTGGGAGTCAAAAGGTGACTGTCGCCACCGCTGAGGGGGAGAAAACCTACACCGCCAAGGATATTATGCTGTCGCCGGGGTCGGTGCCCTTTGTCCCACCGGGGATTGAAACCGATGGCAAAACCGTTTTTACAAGCGATGAGGCAATCAGGCTTGACTGGCTACCCCAATGGATAGCGATTATCGGTAGCGGCTACATCGGTCTAGAGTTTTCCGATGTGTATACGGCCCTGGGCTGCGAGGTCAGTATGATTGAGGCCCTACCTCAGCTGATGCCCACGTTTGACCCGGATATTGCCAAAATTGCCAAACGGGTGCTGATCGACCCCCGCGATATTGATACCCACGTGGGTGTGATTGCCAAAACGGTTACCCCCGGCTCGCCGGTCACCATTGAGTTGGCCGACCTCAAGACTAAGGAAACGGTCGAGGTGCTCGAAGTGGATGCCTGTCTGGTGGCCACTGGCCGCATCCCGGCCACCAAGGATACCGGCCTAGAGAGCCTGGCCATTGCCACCGACCGGCGGGGGTTTATTCCTGTTAATGATCGCATGGCAGTGCTGCGGGATGGTGAACCTGTGCCTCACCTCTGGGCGATTGGTGATGCCACTGGCAAGATGATGCTGGCCCATGCCGCTTCGGCCCAAGGGGTGGTGGCCGTTGAAAATATTCTGGAAAATAACCGTACTGTTGACTATCGCAGTATCCCGGCAGCGGCCTTTACCCATCCAGAGGTGAGCTTTGTCGGACTGACCGAGCCCGCTGCCAAGGAACTAGCGGCGGCTGAAGGATTTCAAATTGGCTCTGTGCGTAGCTACTTTAAGGCTAACTCCAAAGCCCTAGCGGAAAATGAGTCCGACGGTTTGGCCAAGGTGATTTATCGCAAGGATACGGGGGAAATTTTGGGGACCCACATCATCGGCATCCATGCGGCAGACCTGATTCAAGAGGCGGCTAATGCTATTGCCCAGGGACAAACGGTCAAAGATCTGTCATTCATTGTGCACACCCATCCCACCCTATCTGAGGTGTTGGATGAGGCCTTTAAGCGGGCGGAGGTGGCAGCGTGATTATTAGACGGCGTCCCCCTAATCCGGCGGTATCGGTGGATACGCTGCGCTACCAGGTGAATATGCCCAACAGCGAGCCGCGGAACATTCTGGAGAAAATAGTTTGGCATAAGGAATCTGAGGTGGCTCGCCTCCGGGAGCAGGTGCCCCTCGCCGATCTACAGCGGCAGGTCCTGACGGCAGCTCCGCCGCTGGATTTTGCCAGGGCGCTGCGCCACGGCCGTACTCGACCGGCTGTGATTGCTGAGGTTAAAAAGGCGTCCCCCAGCAAAGGGGTGATTCGGGAGGATTTTGATCCCGTTGCGATCGCAGCCGCCTACGAGCAAGGTGGTGCTACCTGTCTATCAGTGCTGACCGATCAAAAATTTTTCCAAGGCAGTTTTGAATATCTCGCCCGGGTGCGTCAGGCCGTCAAACTGCCGCTTCTATGTAAGGAATTTATCATCTATCCCTATCAAATTTATCTAGCCCGCATCCACGGAGCCGACGCCATTTTGCTGATTGCGGCCCTGCTCCAAAACAAAGACCTGGGCTACTTTACCCGAATAGCCAAAGCCTTGGGGATGACAGCCCTAGTGGAAGTCCACACCGTTGAAGAACTCGATCGCGTGCTTAGTCTAGAACACGTTAAGGTAGTCGGTGTAAATAACCGCAACCTTGAAGATTTCTCGGTGAGCCTAGATACTACGTGCGCCCTAGTGGGTCACGCCTCGGGCCATCCACGGGCCAATGAGATTTTGTTTGTGAGCGAGTCCGGCATCCATCAGTCAGATGATGTTTCAAAGGTTGTCAGCGCTGGAGCCCAAGCTATTTTAGTCGGTGAGTCACTGATGCGACAGTCTGATCCCGGTGCTGCCATTGGTCGCTTGATTCCATAGGTCCCATGGACCTATGCCACTCATTTCAGATTATCTACTCTGGTTATCCTGTTATGGATCGTCCCATTCCACTGCCGTCTCATATTCACTATGAGCTACTCCTAAGACTCCTAGAGCGTGAGACAGCAGCGGCCATCTATCAGCACTCTCCCCAAAAAAAACAGCTACAAGAACTGATTATTACCCTGCGTAAGGCCATGTCCCAGCAAAAGCAGCTGGAGGAGAGCTGCAGAGTTTCCGAACTGCCGGTTGAATATCACTGGTCATTAAATGAGAAGCCAGACAGCTGAGCATTTTGTAGAATACCCGCAAAAAGTAAGCACCTGATTGAGTTCTAAAGTTCAATCAGGTGCTTACTTTTTTGATTTGGTTGTTTAGAAGCAATCTAAAACAGCTGCCACCCTACGGATGAAGCAACAGGTCAGGAAAGAACCGGTTAAATTCGATCAGAATGCCAGCGGTAATAAGCATCCAGATTGCGGCTACGACAGGTGCTGTAGAAAGATATTTTAATAAACCTTCGGGCATGGGAAGTGTCCTGAATAAAAAACGTCTAGAAAAAGAGCAAAGACTCAACGTGGCTCAGCCATCTCGATTCAGCGTATGAGCCTAAGCCCTACTCAAGAAACCTTGTCTAGCGAGGTGAGACGGTAATCTCATCCTCCTTGGCAAACATTTCACCAGAAACCATATCTTTGAATGCTGCCAATGGCCAAGCAGCCCCTGCCAAGGAGGACTTAATAGCTAGGCCAGTGTCGATAATGATCTCCATTTCCTCAGGCTTCTTAACAGAGCGAGACTCGATCAGATAAGAGCGACCAGCCCAGCCAATCCAGCCAGCAATGTAAAGGAATAGGATGCCGGGAATGACAAATTCACCCAGGTGAGCCAAATCACCGTCCACTACCAGGTGGGGGAGGCCGTCTTCGCCACAGAGCAGGGTGGAATTAGCATAAAAATCAAAACGCGCTTTAGCACCCTCTGTTTTAGCCGCAGAAGCACGTTGTTGGAACGCTGCAGATTCGCCGCAGGGGGTCAAACCGGCCACGTTGTCTCCGGCCATGCTAGCAGAGGCAGGAGCCGCGAAGCCAAACCAGAGGCAGAATACTAGAGCCAGAGCAAACAACCGTCGCATAAAATATTTCCTTTGTGTTTTACAAAAGACAAGAAACTGCTGTTGACAACCTATTGGATGAACTAATTTGAGAAAATGCCTCTATCTCAGAGCCTTTCAAATTGAATTCTCCTAAAAATCATCAATGCAAAAAATAAATTCAGAGAATCTCTTAACTTAGATGACCAATCGTAACGCTGCCCTTCACTAGAAAGCTAAAGGTATGCCTTACAGATGGCCTAACGTAGCGTCTAAATTGAACCAACGTGAACTAAATTAAGGATCTACGTGACTCTCAGGGATCATACCCTTCTGCCAAACCCCGGCAGGGGAATTGCTCACAAGACTTTACATGTTGACACAATTTACCCATGGCAACGATTCTGGCAATTGAAACGAGCTGCGATGAGACGGCTGCGGCCGTCGTGCGCCATCGGCAGGTGCTTAGCAGTGTTGTAGCTTCGCAAATTGAGCTGCACCGTCGCTATGGTGGCGTTGTGCCAGAGCTAGCCTCTCGCGAACATCTGCTTACCGTTGGGGACACCATAGCCGACACCCTAACTCAGTCTCAGCTGACTTGGGCTGATATTGATGCCGTTGCAACGACCTGTGCTCCGGGTTTGGTGGGAGCGCTGCTGGTGGGGGTAAGTGTCGGTAAAACCCTCTCAATAATTCATCAAAAACCTTTTTTGGGAGTCCATCACTTAGAGGGACATGTCTATGCCGCCTATTTGGACCAAATGGACCTGCAACCGCCCTTTTTATGTTTGCTGGTTTCCGGTGGCCATACAAGTCTGATCCGTGTAGACGGCTGTGGCCGGTACCGGGTGCTGGGTAAAACGCGAGATGATGCTGCTGGTGAAGCCTTTGACAAAGTTGCGCGTCTGTTGGAACTGGGCTACCCTGGCGGCCCCATTATTGACAAACTAGCTCGGCAGGGTGACCCTAAAGCTTTTAAGCTGCCAGAGGGAAATATTTCCCTACCCGAGGGAGGGTATCATCCCTATGATGCTAGCTTTAGCGGACTTAAGACAGCTGTACTAAGACTGATTGAACGTCTCAGGTCCGATGGCGTTGAGCCACTGCCGGTGGCCGATATTGCCGCTAGTTTTCAACATGCTGTGGTGACAGCGCTGACTAAACGGGCCATACGCTGTGCTAAGGCCCAATCCCTGCCAGCGATTGTGCTCGGTGGGGGTGTTGCCGCCAATAGCGAACTCCGGTACCATCTCGCTGCTAGGGCCGCCGATGAGAGCATTAGCGTCTATGTCCCCTCCCTCAAATTTTGCACTGATAATGCGGCCATGATTGCCTGTGCGGCCAGCGAACACTTTGACCAGGGCCATCGCTCTAACCTGAACCTCGGTGTTCACTCCCGTCTACCCCTAGAGCAAATCCCGATGCTCTATCAAGTTAACTAGCTGGGCTCAGTCAGCCACTGGCGCACCTGGGCCTCCAATGCGACTGGCTGCTCTAGCATGGCAAAGTGGCCACAGCGATCGAGGGCCACCACCGCCTGTTTCCCTTGGTGAAAAAATTGGTGAAAACTAGCTAAGTGCCTAACATAGCGTGGTTCCATTACGGTATCTTGGGCCCCGGTAATAAAATATACCGGCTGTGATAGCTGCGATACGATATGGGGCAGCTGATGGACCTCATCTTCAGTGGTAGACGCCAACAGAGACTGGGTGGCTGCTTCTGGATCGGCGCGTAGAAAATCTATTAAACGCTGGTGTCCCCATCGGTAGCTCAGGGTTTGCTGCACCATAATATTGGCAAATACCCAGGGCAGCAGGGGTATTTGCTGCAGCCATTGAGGACGTCGTTCAACCATTTGTTGACCAGCACCCCGAAATTTTTTAAAGGCATTGCGGATGTATACTCCACCTCCTGCGTTGACGCAGATCACCCCCTGCACTCGCTTTGGAAACAGATGGGCTGCCCACAGGGCAATACTACCCCCCAGGGAATGACCCATAAGCCATACCCGCTCAACTTTTAAGGATTCTAATAGCGCATCTAAATCCTGAGCATAGTCGGTAAGGCCATAGGCGGTGGCTCCCATATCCTCCCAGCGGTGTGATAGCTGCTGTGTGGAGTCACCAAAGCCTCGTAAATCATAGGCCAAGCAGGCAATATCTGGGGCCAGCTGCTGCATCAGTGGTTGCCAATAGGCCCGGCTGAGCAACCAGCCATGGATGCAGACTAATACTGAGCGATGGTTGGTATGGGTTGAAAACAGATTGGGAGTGAAATCATAGACATGGGGCACTCCGAAGACAGACGTCACCACCATGGTGAGAATAAAATTTTCACGGCGATAGTCAAGATTAAATTGGTTTTATGGAGTTCTTGCTGCTGAGGGCTTTACGCATTGGCAAGGTCGCTAACCAATTTTCCAGGATTCATCCTATGGAATCCTCAGTAAAGTCCACCCAGTAAGCGCTCACGCATGCCGTCAGCAATCTTGTGGCCCAAATATTCTGGAATTAAACTTTCGTTTGGGCCGAGCAAGTACAAAATTAGTCGGGTACGACCACGCCATACCAATAGATTAGCATTGACTACCAGTAGATCCTCTTGCCAGATGGCGTACATCACTTTGTAAAAAAGACCCGGTTGGTTATCTGCCTCGATTAGCAGAGCTGGTAAATGAAAGACAGGATCGACGTAGAATTCAGTTTCAACTTTTTCTAAGCCCGCATTGAGATTAAATTCAACGCTGAGCATCTCTTCTACTTCATAGCGCCCGGCTAGGGCCTCTCGAATAGCTCGACAGGTATTATCAGCGGTTTTTTCACTCAGGGCTTTCCCGCCACGGGAAACAACCAGTTTGACAAATACCAACATGGGTGAGTGTATCTGTCCGTAGAGGCTAAGACTATGGATGGTGAGTCCGTAGGCGGCCAATACACCAAAAATATCGCTCAGTAAAAAAGACTGGTTGCGATAGGCAAAGTGGAGGGCGCTACGATTCCCTTCCGGCTTAATTTCAATGACTGCCTTTTTAGTTTTGTATAGCTGGTAGGCAAGCCGTAGGTTCTGTAGCTGAATCTCACTACTGACAAATTGCTCATAAAACTGCGGAAACGCCCGGTTGAAGCGTTTCAGCAATTCTACTGTTGATGTCCTTAATCCGGCTGCCATAGATATCCAGAGACTGCATTAGTTTTACCAGTTGGCTAGATTGGTGTATCACATATGTCGGTCTGACAAACGTCCCATCTATCCGAGCATTCATAAACTCGCTGGTTTTAAACGACAGCACCCTCAGCTAAAAGATCGCAGTAGCTCTGGATTGCTCGCGAGTTTATCGATTTGTTACCTAATTTTGATTGATTCTAAATCAATGTTTTTACCTTCCTAGGAAAGGATAGATCTATACTGCTAGAGTTAAGACAGAATTTATCTTTCCCACCGTTTTATATGCATGGGTTTCTGGAAAAGCTTATTTAGTCCAACCGAGGCTTCATCAGTGCCCACGCAAGCTGTTTCTGATGATTATGCAATAAACGCGACAGGTTCTGAGCAAACGGCTCGTATTGTCTTCAGTACAGATCGCAATGTTGACCTTTACGAGCTAGAGGAGCTTTGTGATGCTGTTGGTTGGTCACGTCGCCCCTTGCGCAAGGTTAAAAAGGCCATCCAGCATAGTTTTCTGGTGATTACCATGTGGGAAATGCGGGGTAGTCGCAAACGGCTAATTGGCTTTTCCCGTGCCACCTCAGATCACGCGTTTAATGCAACCATTTGGGATGTGGTTGTGCATCCCAGTTTTCAAGGCAGGGGTCTGGGTAAGGCTCTGATGCAGCAGCTGATTAAAAGGCTTCGTAGTGAAGATATCAGCAATGTCACTCTGTTTGCCGATCCCCAGGTTGTCAATTTTTATAAAAATCTAGGCTTTATGCCTGATCCAGAAGGCATAAAAGGCATGTTTTGGTATCCAGACTAGCTCGCTAGCTACACAGCTGTTTTGCCTCGGCAATCCATTGGGAAACCTGCGTTGTATCTGGGCTGAGATCGGCTCTTTGCATGAGCTTTATCTGTAGTCGTTTGAGCTGACGGTGAAGCTGGGCAACGCTTAGGAGGGCAAGCTGCTGGGGAGAGCTAATGCCTGCATGGAGCAGTAGGCCGCAGTATTGACAGCCAACGCTGGGGATACAAGCCAGTTTGGCTAGGGCAGTCCACTTGTTTATGTGTTTGATGTGGGAGTTGAGCTGTTGGGCTAGCTGCAGTCGAGCTGCTTGACTACGGGTTATTTTAAGCAGGTCAAGCGTTGTAGAAATATTGAGTGCATTTAGCTGTCGCTGCTGTTCGTTGGAGATACCTGGCAGCTGTTCAATAGCCCAATTTTGAAGCTGAATTGATTTTGGTGGCATGGCAAGATTGGCATGGCTGAAAACACAGCTTCTTGGGATAAGTCACGGTGGGTGTGGTTGCTTCCCTGACTTTCCGAGGGACAAACGGGGGTATAGTTGTGCTAGGTTAATAGCCCGACGCGGATTAGAACTTTTACAGTGTATGTGTTCTAATATTTCTTAGCTACGGGATGTAGCGCAGCTTGGTAGCGCGCCTGCTTTGGGAGCAGGATGTCGCAGGTTCGAATCCTGTCATCCCGATTTTATTAATTCTAGTGGACTCGATTTTAGGCGATGCTGTCTAAACCTACTATGGTGGACAGTGGCCCTAATGCTAGTTGGGAACCGTCTTTTTGAGGCTCCTACGGAGGATGAGAGCGGTGGTCAATTCTAGAAATGTCTCCAAGTCTCTTGGAGATTTTGGGCGATGTTCCATGATAAATGTGAGTTAGTTTGCAGTTTGACCCCATCAGGAGGAAATATGAAGGCAACGTTTATGCGGTCACTGTGTGGCCTATTGGGCGGTGGATTGATGGCTGTTACTCTGCCTATGGCTGAAGCGATCGCAGTCTCTGAGGCGGAGCTTTTAGAGAAGCTCACCAGCGTACCTGTGTTTGTACTGGCCGATCGCTCCGGCGGATACATCACACCGCAAGCAGATTTTCCTAACGATGATTTGGGCAGAATTGCTTTGCTGCAGGTGTTTTTCAACGAGGCAGATGCAAGAACCTTAGTGGCAGAGCTGCAGGAGAGTGAGCCTGGATTTAATCGGGGTGGCTCAATTGGGGTTACCGATTTGGCCACCATTCACCGTCTTGCCCAGGAAGACAGGGAAATCCCCCTCAAAATTGTATTTGTGCCCCAGGTGGCGGATTTAGAGGCTGCACGCACCCTAGATCCCAATTTTGGTGGAGAAAATGCCTCTTCCCTGGTGCCGCTTTTTACCATTCTGGACGGTAATAACAACCTGATTCCGCTGGCGTTTGGTGATGAAGATCCGGCTTTTTCGATGTTTTTTTCGAACAGTGATGCCAACGCTGTGCTCAATTCTGTAAATGAGGCTCAGCCTGAGCTGCAGGCCACCATCGGGGTGGTTTCCTTTGGGGAGTTTACCCAGAGGATGCTAGATAGTGAGGATGGCAGCTTTGATCAGGTGCGATTTTTACAGGCGGCTGATGTGGTAAACCATCTTCAGGAGCTGGATTTGCAATAGAAGGTTGGAGGTCGGTTACTGGGGGGGCTGTTTGGCCGCTGCGCTGTCTGCCGTTGGAGTACTCAGTAAAAGATCATAGATGTGGTGAGCCATGGACAGTTTAGTGGTGGCTGTGAGGGCAACCTGACGACCCTGGGTGTCGAGGAAAATGCCCTGGTTGCGATCGCAGCCAAAGCCGCTCTCGGGCCGATCTATTGGATTGGCCACAATGGCATCCAGCCCTTTGCGCTTGAGCTTGCCCAGGGCAGGCTCAAGGATATCGCCGGTTTGAGCGGCAAACCCCACCAGGACTTGGTCCGCTCTTTTGCTAGCCGACAGGTTTGCTGCAATATCTGGCACTGGCTCCAGGGGCAACGGATTGGGTAAATCGGCCTTGGCTAGTTTGCCAGTCACTTGGATTTTAGGCCGCATGTCAGCCACCGCCGCCGCCATAATGATCCAGTCGGCGGTGGCTGACTGGGCTGTGAGCGCGGCTTCCATATCGGCCGCACTGACGACAGCTGTGGTCTGGACCCGTTCGGGAATTGTCTGGTGCAGGTGGTCTGCCATGGGACTGTGGACCAGGGATACGCGGGCACCCCGATGAATGGCGGCTGCTGCTAGGGCAATTCCCATACGTCCGGTGGACGGATTGCCGATGTAGCGAACAGCGTCGATAAATTCTTGGGTACCGCCGGTGCTAATTAAGATATGTTTGCCCTTGAGGTCGCGGCGACCCTGGGTGTGCCCCAGAGACGTCAGTGCCGCAAGGATTGATTTGGGTTCGGCCATGCGACCGGTGCCGATGCGATCGCACGCCAGCCTACCCGCCGCTGGTCCCACCGCATGGTATCGCTCATCCGTCAAAAGCTGTCGCCAGCTGCGCTGGACAGCCTGCTGCTGCCACATATCCGTATTCATGGCCGGGGCCAGCAGCACGGGACACGTGGATGCCAATACCGTATTCGTCAGCAAATTATCCGCTAGACCGTTGGCCAATTTGCCCAGTGTATTGGCCGTCAGGGGGGCAATCAGAAAACAGTCCGCCCACTCAGCCAGCTCAATATGCAGCGGGCGTGCCTGATCTGCAGACCAAAACCCGCCATCGGTGTAAGCCCCATGACGAGCCAAGGTAGCAAAGGTCAAAGCCGACACAAACGCTTCCGCTGACGATGTCAAGATGACCCGTACTTCTGCCCCCGACTTAGCCAGGGTAGACACCACCTCACAAACCTTATAGGCCGCTATCCCGCCACTAATGCCAACCAGAATCCTAGCGGCGTTAGGCGGCGACACATCCGCCATTAAGCTTCGTCAAAGGCTTCCATATCAAGCAGGTGTAGATAAGACTCCACCAGCTCCGGTCGTTGAAACGCAATTGACCGCAGTCGATGCCAGTCTTGCAAACCTTCAAAGGCTGTGGTGTATTCATCTTGCTCTAGACGCTGTGCTAGCTGATCGACCTCTTCTTGGGTCACATCAGCAATGGGTTTGACAGAAACGTTACTTGCAACCATGGTGCTTGGCTCCTGTGGGCTGGGCGCATCCACTAGTTTATTCGCTATTGCTAGCCCTGTCCCGGAGTACGCCTGAAACGTTACACCTGGTTTTGACAAAACCGTTTAGCCATGAGCAGTACCTCCATGCTGATTTCATGGCCCATGTCAAATTCATGATAGTCAACGGTCACTGACAGTGCCTCTAGCTCAGATTTGTTGCGGTGAGCTTGGGCCACGGGGACTACCGGATCCTGACGTCCATGGATGAGTAAAACCGGTCGAGGAGCAATCGGGGCTGCTAGGGAACCATGGCCATAGCCACTGAGGATCATCATGCCAGCTAGGGGCAGCTGCATACCCACATCTAAGGCCATGGCCCCTCCTTGGGAAAAGCCACCAAGGATTGTTTTTTCTAAGGGAATGCCTGTTTTTTGGGGTAGGGCAGTGAGCCAATCGAGCAACAGCTGACGGCTCTGTTGGAGATCTGCTTGGTGAGTAAAGGGCTGGTCAAAGTCAAAACTCTCGGGTAGGGCGTACCACATGCGTCCGCCGGGTGCCCCCATGCCACCGGATACCGTATGGGGGTGGGGCGCGTTGGGAAACAGCAGCTGATAGTCGGCCAGCTGCATGTAAGGGGCGATGCCTGCAACATCCTGGGCATTAGCTCCCCAACCGTGGAGCAGAACTAACAGACGACTAGCAGTGGAGTCACCGGCAGACAAAGCTTGGAGCGACATGGGCAGCAGTTTGAGGTGGGGATATCGCTTCGGATTTTACCCCAAGTTTAGGAGAGGCTTACCCTGAGAGACAGAACAATCTCCAGCTATAATCACCACGTCCGATTTAGAAAGCCTATCTTTACACCACATCTACCATGCCTGCCACAGGGGCTCCCCTCGTGGGAGCCCCTCTGAGATTCGGATTAGTTAATCGACCCTAACCCGCTTGGCCAAAATGGCCATCACTTCATTGGGTCTACTGGTCGGTAGGGGACGGCTCCAGTCGTTGGGCTCGGCGTAGTTGAGCTTGTGGAGCAGCCGGATGATGTTTTGAACAGCGATGAGGCTGCCAAACAGGGTGTGATGGACAATCTCGAACTGGGGACTGTCGACAGGCTGCTCAGTGGGCGCGGGTGCGCCCTGATCATTGCTTTGAAACATGAGATCTGGTTTCCTTTTTCTGATGTAAATAGTCCAGCAGGGCAGTGCCCGCACTGGGAGGAAAGCCAGAACCCAATAACCCATAGCCACGCCGCAGAAAGTGCACATCGGGATGGCTATGGGTTACATTTAACCCCAGCCGTCGGGATTGCTGCGTAATCCTTACGGTGAGTCACTGGTTTGGTGG
>JBCDJC010000021.1:0-38555 GCA_038748225.1 Cyanobacteria bacterium P01_H01_bin.26
ACAGATCCTTGTCAAAATCCATCCTGGCGTTGGTTAAGGGGGCTAGCTATGATCAGACTACCTAAAGATCCCCCATTAGTCATCAAAAAGGGTATTTTGCTAAAAATTGCAAAAGTTGAGGAACAAAATTTCCAATAGACTCAATGTGCTACATAGTGCCCTTCTCTTTAAAGAAAAAATTTTAGGGACTCGCTGGTAAATAAGCTACCTGCCAATCGCCCCTTTCCCTTTCCCCCTTCCCCATGCTACTCCGGGGATTTTATGTTTTGGCAGCTCCCTTGGGCTCGAATCTTGGTTTCAACCCACCGTTAAATCATGCCTTGCAGCGTGGCCAGTGCCTGTTGAATACGGGCTTCCAGTGACTTTAGCCGCTCCACTGTTTGCTCGCGGTTGATCTCATTTTGTTGTTTTTTCTCTATTAGGCTGCTTAGCTCCAAACGTCGAGCGGCGATGTCACCGCTGATGCGCTCAATGGCGCGCTCTTCGTAGGTACCAAAACAGTCTTGCACCGCTTTGTAAATCGGCTGCCACTGGTCAGCGGCGATCTGGGGTAGATGCTTGGCAAATTCTTTGCGGGTTGCTTTGATAAATTCCTGGCGGACAAACTCTGCCTGGACGGCTAATATGCCCCCGGCGGCGGCGATCACACCGACAATGTTTAAAAATAAGCTGCTGAAGATCAGCCCTAAAATCTGTAGGGCAACGACGATGCACACATAGCTCACGGCCATTTGTAGTACAGACTGCCAAAAATGGTTAAAGGGCTGTACGGCGTCGTTGAGGGTGTCGGGAACCTCGTCAAAGAGATCGCGGATATTGTCGATCCACGGGCGGGCTTCGTCCGTGGGACCGGCATCGGGAGCATAAAATCTGCGACCCATCATTTTTTCGTGGATTACCTCGACCACTTCTGCGTAGGCAACCTGGTAGTCGGCGGCGCTTTCGTTTAGTTCATCAAAGGACTGACCAATTTTTTGTTTGGCGGTAAATTCCCAGGCGGCGAGCCGGTCGTTGATGTAGCGCTCAAAGGCACGTTTAAATTCGCTGTAAAAGTCGTCCCGCTCGTCCTCGTCTAGAAAGCTGAGAAAGTCGAGATCGGGTTGGGAGGCGACAAAGTCGGTTTCGAAGCTGGATTCTAAGGACAGAATGTAGGTTTTAAACGAATCGGCGATGGCTTTGGCGGTGCGATCGCATCTCCCCCGGATCAGCTGTCGGTAGTTATCGCGAATTTTTTCTAACTTGCCAAATTCGCTTTCCACCGAAGCCACTCGCTGCTGTAGCTCACTGAGGTCTTCATCCAACAGCGGAATCCGTCGAGCTACGGTTTCCTGCAGGGCGCTATAGGCTCGGTGGGCTAGCTTTGCCGCCCGCTGCAGTTCCCCTTGCCCCCGGCGCTGGGTCAAAAAAGAGTCCAGCGCCGCCCAAAATGTATCTACACCGCTGCCGGTGAGGGACTCGCCACGACGCTGCTGCCGCAGGGCCGCCAGGGCTGACACCTCAAACCAGGTGGCCCCCTCCGGCAGGCTCTGGGTAAAGACCTGTCGCTGTCGCGCTACGGCAGCGGCCAGGGCCTCCGTATCCTCAGGATTGACCAACCCGGTCTGGAGTCGGTCCCAGCCGTTGACGACATAGAAGCAGTCCAGGTCGCGGTTTTGAATATAGTTGCGCAGGTAGCGGCGCTCATCAAGCGTCACTGGCTGGGTGGCATCTAGGACAAAGACGACGGCCTGGGCCTCGTTTAGATAGCTGAGCACCTGCTGGTTGCGGGCTTCGGTATCGTTGAGACCGGGGGTGTCGACAATTTCTAAACCCGATGCTAGCAGAGGGGCCGGACACTCGATTACCACATGGCTAATGTCGGGGAAGGCGCTGGTCTCTAGCTGGCGGGCCTCATCCGGGGAGATGGTGTAGTCGGAGCGAAAGGTGGCAAAATCGATGGTTTTTGCTGGTTTGCCGTCGCTGTAGTGCAGCGTGACCTTGGGTTTAGGACCGTGGCGCAGCAGGCTGAGCAGGGCCGTACAGGGGTTGACATCACTGGGTAGCAGCGCCTCTCCCACCAGGGCATTGATCAGCGTACTTTTACCCCGTTTCATTTCGCCCAGCACCACGATGCGATAGGTGCCTTGCTGCAGCTGTTCTGCGGTGCTTTGCAGGGTACGAATGTGGTGGGTTAACCCCAGCTGACCTGAGCGCTCGGTGGTTTCGGCCTGGTCCATTGCGATCGCAATCTGGCTGAGCACCTGGGCGGCCTGGTTACGACTGTGGGTTAGGGCATCTAGGCCATGGGCCATGGGAGCGTTGGAGTCGGCAGCTGTTTGGGGTGTGGCCATAGGAAAATGGGGGCGCTAATGACAATCGGCTAGCAAATCGTCGTCTGACAGTAAGTTTGACGAATATCTACAGTTTAGTGTGCCGAGCTTCTCCGGCGTCGGGATCGGCCACCTCGGATGTATGGTAGGTCCCATCGGGGCCTTGCTGCTGGTCTTACCCACGGGTTTCGGCGGGTCGGAATCGAGCAATCTTAAACAGACTGGTGTCGTAGGGGGTGTGGCCATTGGTGGCAAGATCCGCCAGCATCTTCCCCATGAGGGTGGTGAACTTAAACCCATGGCCGGAAAAGCCAGCGCCAATGACCACATGGGGATAGGTGGGATGCTGGTCCACAATAAAGTCCTTGTCGGGGGTGAGGGTATACAGGCAGCGGCGGGTGCCGAGCAGCGCCCCGGCCACACCGGGAATATACTCGCGGGCAAAGTCGCGGATGTGCTCGGTCCATTGCTCGCTAGGGGTGTAGTCGACTTCGCTGGGGGCATCGACGGTGTTCCAGCCGTAAAAGGTGGTGATTTTGACGCCGAGACTGGGGTCTTCGTGGGGAATGCCGTAGGGCATTTCGCCGTAGGTGCCGTTCACATGGGCAAAAAATACGGGAAAGGTGCCGGGGATAAAGTCGGCGGGCTGGTCAGGCTGGTAGAACCCAAGCTGGCAGGGCATGATTTTGAGCGGTAGCTCAATGCCTTGCTCGGCGAGGAGTCCTTTGGTCCAGCTGCCGGCGGTGAGGACGATGCGATCGCAGCTAAACATCTCCCTATCTGTTTGCACCTCTACGCCGGTAGCGCTAGGACTGATCTTAACCACAGGGGTTTGATCCATCACCTGGGCTCCACGTGCCTGGGCCAGGCGTACATGGGCTAGCACGCACCGGGACGGACGCAGTAGCCCAGACTCGGACTGAAATAAGCCTTCCATACCCGCTTTGAGGGTGAACTGGGGATAGCGCTGGCGGATATCGGCCTGGTTGAGATGCTCGTAGTCCAGCTGGGCTGTGTCCATGCTGGTTTTCAAGGCTTGGAAGGTGTCTGTCCCTGGAAAACCAAAGTCGAGACCGCCGGTTTTGACGTAAAGCTGTTCTTTAGCTTCTGCTTGTAGTTCAAACCAGAGGGGATAGGCGTCCCGCATCAGGTTGATGTAGACGGGATTGTCGTAGGTGTAGCGGATGACCCGGGAGTAGCCATAGGAGCTGCCATTGCGGTGGTTGAGTTCAAACTGTTCTAGGAGTAAAACACGCTGGCCTACTTTAGTGAGGTAGTAGGCGGCGGCACTGCCGATACCGCCTGCTCCGATGACGATGGCGTCGAAATGTTGGATCATTTGCGGACGGGAAGATTACGAATAGTGATCAATCGGCAACGTTGGCCTTTAGTTTTGTCCTAAACCGTTTTTTTGGCCAAAATACACGCTTCTATGGTTTGTGGCTAGGGGATGCTCGGATAAAACGGGGGGAAATAAAACATGTTTTTGAACCATTTCTGGATCGAAGCTTTTCCCATTGATAACAGTTACTGTAAAGCCATGGCTTTCTAAAAAAAGATTAAAGTCATTTCCATAAATTCGCAGGTGATCTTCCTGGCCAAATACTCTTTTTCGTTCTTCAGGTGTTGTTATGGCAGCATCCTCGTACTTGGTTTCTAATCCATCTTTTTGGGGAACCGTTAGAATGACCCAGCCACCATCCGCCAGCACCCGGTGAATCTCGCGGATGGCTACAGTATCATCAGGCACATGTTCGAGCACATCACAGGCAATAACAACATCAAACGAGCCATTTTCTATATCTTTCATGTTGCACATGTCAATTTGGGCGCTGACGTCACTCCTAAATGGATCGGCAGACACATAGTATTTGGTTTGCTTGGCTAGAAAGCGAGAAAAGAATGATTCCGGTGCAAAGTGCAGAATATTCTTATCCTTAAACAGATGTTGAGCCTTAAGGTTTGGGAGAGTTTGAACGGCAGCAAAGAGCAGCCGATGGCGCACTCTGGATCTGCATCTGGGGCATATGGTCTGTGGATGCCATGGGTCATCAAACAGAGTGCGTCCATTCCAATGACAGACATTACATTGGACGCGGTGGGGATACGTATGCTTTAGGATCCGTATCTCTTTTGTCAGCTTATTCGAAATTCTCTCTAACAACTGTCTTGTGTCCATGTCAGCGTCTGTTTGTCTGTGTCAGTGCCTGTTTGTAAGAGTGCGCTCAGCTAGCTGTAGTCTACGATGCGCGCAATTTTTCCTGCTTTGAATTCAAACTCCGAACGCCCGTTTAGCTTGAGTGACTGCCCTGCTTTCATGCCGTTGGGCAGGTCAGTCGCTAGTATAGCTTCGTAGGCTATGTCGACCGATGCGCCTTCTGGGGTCGCATCGAACGCTGTTACCCTCTGACGCCGCGATGAGAACAACGCTGTTGCCTGTTCGGCCATCTGGCGAAACTCGTCTGCGCCAGATGCTGAGGCGGTTACCTTGCCTCCAGACACGTTCTCAAACTCGATCTTCGGGTGAGCAGAGGCCATCATGCCATCAACGTCAAAGGCGTTGTAGGCGCTGAGATAGCGATCAATTAAGCTACGTTTTTCTAGTTCGGTCATGGTTCAATGGCCTGGGCTGACTCCACAGCAGACGCGGTATTTTCCTTTGTTCCAGTATGAAGCCCTTGGCCGAGCTGGCGGCTGACCATTGGAAAGCAGGCAGGACTGTATCCCCATGTTGCCCGTGGGTGGCCTTGGCACCTAAGGCAGCCTGGGGGAAATTTGGCCAGGGCGGTGGGGAGCGAGTAGGGAGTGGCTACAATAGATAAATCTCCTGGGGTGTTCCCGGTTCATATTTTATTTGTTTGGTTGTCTATGGCCACTGCTGACGACTACTATGCGCGGCTACAGGTATCGTCCGATGCCAGTCAGGCGGAAATAAAAGCGGCGTTTCGACGGCTGGTACGACGCTACCATCCTGACCTAAACCCAAACAACCCCAGGGCGTTGGAAAAATTTCGTGCCCTGTGTGAAGCCTATGAGGTGTTGACGGATAAGGTGCAGCGCCAGCGGTACGACCACACGGGAACCACCGAATATGACGGGACTCGGCCCCAAACGGCCCATGATTTTTATCTGCGTGGCATTCAGCAGACGCTGGCACGGCAGTATCAGGCCGCTCTGGCTGACTTTGATCAGGTGATCGAGCTGCAGCCGGACCTACCCGAGGCGTATCTGCGTCGGGCTCAGGTTCGCTACATTCTGAAGGACGATGGTGGCGTATTGGCCGACTGTCAGCGGCTGCTGCAGTTTTCCCAGCGGTTGCCCCAGACCTACTACTATCTGGGGCTGGCCCGCTATCGATTGGGGTATACCGAGAGTGCGATCGCAGCCTTTACGGAGGCCATTGCCCTCGACCCGGACGATCCCCAGGCCTACTTTCAGCGGGCCATCGCCTACGAAGATATTCAGGAATGGAAGGAAGCGGGCACCGATTTTCAGACAGCGTCCCTGTACTACCAGGCCCAGGGTAATCTCGATGGATATCAGGCGAGCTGCGATCGCATTCGCAATCTACGCAAACAGCGCCGGTTCAAACTAGATGGCTATGGTAACAAAGCGGTGTCGGGTCGCTTTGGCAAACTGGGTCGGTTTAACCAGCTGCTGTTTGGGCTATTGGGTAATCCGGCAGTAGGGCTGCCCACCTACCATAGCCAGCTTAGCCCGCGACAGTCTTTACGGGTGGGTTGTTTACTAGCCGCGCTCGGTCTGGGTGGGTTTACCCTGGGTGGATACGTGCTGCGCCTGGCAGGAGACGCCAGCGATGGTATTGCCCTTAGCGGTCTGTGGCTGTCAGGGTGTGTTGTATTTTTGAGCCTAATTATACTGTTGGCGCTCTCACGGCTGTGGCTACGGCATCGTGGCAGCTGGGGGAGTGACACCTTTATTGCCGGAGCCACGGTGCTGCCGCTGGGAGTATTTGCCCTGGTGAGCCCCGTTGCAATCATGGTCCCGTTTCTGTGGCTGTTGCTGCTGTGCGTTGCCCTGCACCATACTTTCCTAACCCTGTACAGCGGCTGCCACCAGATCCACCATTATTCTGAAGCTGTTGCCACCTGGCTAACCCCCAGCCTATTATTTGCTGGCTTGAGTATGGGCTATTTGGTGTGGAGCGCCTGGATATAAAAGGCGTTCCGTTGGCACTGGCACATGGGATAGCTCCGTCGGTAGCTGAATCCTAAATGTTGTGCCTTCCCCGACGTTCGAGATACAGCTGATGTGACCGCCGTGGGTTTCAACCACAATCTGATGGCTGATGGACAGGCCCAGCCCCGTTCCACGCCCAACGGGTTTAGTGGTAAAAAACGGATCAAAAATCCTGGACATAATGTTTTTGGGAATCCCTGGCCCATTGTCAATAATTTCAATAACGCTAACCTTGGGTTCAAACCGGGTACAAATCGTAATACGGGGTTCAGGTTGCGAGATAGTTTGTAGAGTCTCAGACGGAGCCTGGCTCGGCTCTAGTAGAGCGTCAATGGCATTGCTCAACAGATTCATAAATACCTGATTGAGCTGGCTTGGAAAACAGCTGATCAACGTTGGCTCATCGTAGTCTTTGATCAGTTGAATCGGCTGAGCTCCTTTTAAGCGATGGTTCAAGATCAGCAACGTATTGTCAATTTCCCCATGGATGTCAACTTCTTTGAGTACCGACCCGTCTAAATAGGAAAAGCTACGCAGAGAATCAACAATTGTTCTAATTCTGGATGTACCCAGCTCCATGGACGTCAGCAATCGAGGAAAGTCCTGTTTAATAAAATCCACATCACAGTTATCTAGAGACTCTTGAACATGTTTGACCGGTTGGGGGTAGTGTTGCTGATAAAGGTCAATCAGCAACAACATTTCCCGGACATATTGCTGAGCCGGTTCAATATTACAATGGACAAAGCTGACAGGATTGTTGATTTCATGGGCAACACCTGCTACCAGCTGTCCTAAGCTAGACATTTTCTCTTTTTGAATCAGCTGGCCCTGGGCACACTGCAGCTGCTGTATCGTACGCTGTAGCTCCTGGTTGATATTGCTGAGTTCAGCCGTGCGCTGGTTTACTCGGTCTTCAAGCTCCTCATTTGCCTGCTTTAAAAGAGTTTCTGCCTGTTTTCGTTCAGTAATATTCATCAGTGAGCCAGAAAGAGTGGCGCCACATTTAAACTGCATAGCCAGCTCTAACCAAAATAGCGAGCCATCTTGACCATAGAATCGAAGTTCCAAATAGCAGTCTGCTTTGGTATGTAGGGCCGTCTGCCATTGTTGAACGTCGTCGTCGTCAATAAACTGTTCCATGTATTGCCCAACAACATCCCTCAGCGGGTAGCCTAGGATCCCAGTCCATGCCTGGTTGACAAAGGTTAGTAAACCGGTGTGGTCACACTCAAATACGATCTCTCGTAAATTTTCAACCAGGGTACGATAGCGTCGTTCTGACTCAGTTAGCTTTTCGATCAGGCGATACTGAATTTGAGTGTGCAGTTCGTTAATTTTTTCAGGCTCTAACATACCAGTGAGACAGCTAACTTTTCCAAAAACTCCACAGCAGTTATGGTCTCACTATAGAGAGGAAATATATGCTCTATGTAAAACTCTTGCTCAAAGACCGTACGAGCTGATGTGCAATCACTAAGAATAGAGACATTATATTTCTTTTCATGGGCTGAACGCCCGGTAGAGTCAATACAGATAGATGTCACAGCGCCCGCCAAAACCAGATTGGTAATGTTTCTCTGTTGCAAAATCTGATCTAGCTCCGTGTTGGTAAAGGCGTTAAACCCGCGCTTGCCGGGGATTTCTAAAATTTTATCCCTATATGGTAACAGTTCTTGAATACATTCAAACCCCTTTGAGCCAGCTTGAAAGGCGCCCACATCTTTGATGGTTTTTAAGATCCCTACGGGTTCTACAAGCTCCTCATAGTTGGGGGTAAAGCAGATGGGGGTAGAAATTACTAAAACCTCCGTATCTGCCAAGACTTGTAAAAGGTAGGTCATGTTTTCGACTGTTCTCACAGCCTTAGCCGAAGCCTCAATCACGCCGTGCAAAATACCATCCGGCGCAAAATAGTCATTTTGGAAACCAATCAAGAGGAGAGCCGTATTTTCCGGATACATTGGGTTTGTTTTAGTCAAGCAACCTCATGGGGGATTGACGTCTAGGATTAGATTAAAGTTGCCCGCAAACGCTGATAGCTTAACGATAAATGGGCATTTTCCCGTGGGGTATCAGGTGGGTTAAGCCGCATTAAAATACCTCTTCCTTTAACTCAAAAGATAGCTATAAAAGCCCATCAGCGCTGCTCCCAGGGGGAACGGCCTAGTCTGACCTGTGGAACAGTTCAATTTTTGTCGAAAATACTGTCAAGCATCTAATTTTTAAGAAAACTATCTGGTTTGACCCTACTTTTAGCAAGTTACTTTAAAACCTTAAGCGATTGTAAGTAAATCCACGTCCAGAAATATACGTATATTTTGTGCCTTTATGACCGAGATCCGCATTGGCAAGGTGGGAATTATGGATTTTGTTGGGGTAATTTAACTCCTAATTAGCTTTCAATAAGGGGATCTACGTAGATGTCTCAGTATCATCTTGGGCTCAATCTTAGCCATGAACGCTCAGCTGCCATTGTTAAGGATGGTGAAATTGTAGTAGCCATTGAGCAGGAGCGCTTAGACCGGCAAAAGTACAGTATTGGTTTTATGCTGCAAGCACCTGGGGTTGCCTCCCAGATGCAGCCTCCCAATGAGGCGATTCGATACTGTCTAGACAGCTGTGGTATTACGCTGGATGACCTGGCATCGGTCACGGCTAATATGCCGGGGTATGACTTTGCCCCAGACATCATGCGTAATGTTTTGCCCACGGAAGTTGCAGATAAAGTTCTCTCAATCCCCAGTCATCATCTGGCCCATGCCTATTCGGCCTATTGGCCATCTGGCTTTGACCAAGCCTTGGTACTGGTGGTGGATGCCACTGGCACGACAAGTTCAAAATATTGTTCAGAGTCCTACACGCTGTACGAGGGGAGTGGCCACACCCTAACCACACTCCATAGTGAAACCGTTGCTGCCCATTTGGCCGGACTCTCCACCCTGGGATTTGTCTATGAATATGTCACCCGGAAAGCGGGGTTTGTCACCAAGCTGGGGAATACGAATATTAGCCACGCAGAGGCCGGTAAGCTTATGGGTCTGGCTCCCTTTGGTGGAGAGCAGGTCAATTTTCATTCCTGGCTTAACCCTGTGGAGAACAGCTACAGCCTGTCGATTTCTCCCTACGATATTTTTCTAGAAGTCGCCGCCCTTGAGAAAACCTACGATACTGGCGAAGGTAAATCCTACCTGAGGCCCTATCTGGTGGACCTGGCCTACAAGATTCAAGATGAGTTGGAAAAGGCCCTCAAGCATATTGTGCAGGTTGCCATGGAGAAAACAGGGCTAAAAAAGCTTTGTATTGCCGGGGGGGTGGGGCTAAATTCTGTTGCCAACTATAAGCTCTTTAATGATTTGGGGTTAGACGATATTTTTGTTTTTCCAGCGGCGGGCGATAGCGGCATTGCGGCTGGGGCGGCGCTGTGGGCCTATGCTCACCAGGGTGGTCGGCATCGGCCCAACCTCACCCGGGCTACCCTGGGTCGTGCCTATGGCCCATTACATGTAGAGCGAGCGGTACAGCAGTTTGGTGAGCTGATTGACGTGGAAGAGCTGACCCCTGCAGAGATGGTGGAGCGGACGGCCCAGGCCCTCGCCAAGGGTCATATTGTGGCTCGGTTTGAAGGCGGCTGTGAATATGGTCCCCGGGCGTTGGGACACCGTTCTATTTTGGTCGATCCCACATTTCAACGGATGCGAGATATTGTGAATGCTCGGGTTAAATTTCGCGAGGCCTTTCGTCCCTTTGCTCCGGTAATCCCCTTGGAAAATGTGGACGAGGTGTTTGAATTGGATGGCAGCTCGCCGTTTATGTTGATGGTTGCCCCCATTAAGCCAGAGGTGCAAGCGCTGATTCCGGCGGTGACCCATGTGGATGGTACAGGCCGGATCCAAACGGTCACCGAGTCAGATAATCCCTATTTTTATCAGCTGTGTCGCTGTTTGGCGGAGCTGCGTCAGGGACCCCCTGTATTACTCAATACGAGTTTTAACATTGCTGGGCAGCCTATTGTTGAAACCCCTACCGAGGCCATTCAAACATTCCTAGACACCGATATCGATTATTTGGCGGTGGAAAATATTTGGATTTCCAAACGGCATGTGCGGGTTCAAACCTATGAAGAACACCTGTCTAAGGTGGATAACACCGCTGTTCCCCATGGACTACCGCCCCATCAGCCGGCTTTAACCCCCCTAATGGCTACGTTGGACCGGGCCCTGTTTTTCGGAGACCGTCACAACTGTCCCTGGACTGACGCGGAACTGCGACAGCTATCGGCCTTTGGCGCTCGCTATAAGGAAACAAGCGTGCTGTTTCCAGAGACTCCGTTTGCAGAATCGCTTAAAACCCAGGTGTCAGACAGCGTTGTTTGGATACTGGATCCTTTAAATGTTTCAAGACTGGTGGATTTGTCGGTGGAAGCGGGAGCACGGGATATGCGATCGCGCCTCAGCTCGTTTCCGATCCGGCCATCGGCTCCAAAATTATTAAACGGCAATGGTTTTAGCAGTGCCGTCAGGCTAGCTACCCAGATCAGTGGTAAGGTACCACGCCTGGGACTGAGCCCAGATCAGGCCGCCAACTATACGTTCAATGAGGTCAAACTTTTAATGGCCCTGTTCTCGGGGACCGCTGGCTGGCAGGAAAAAATTCGTCTGGAGCTTTGTCTGACCCATGCAGAACTCTCCAAAAAGATCCGGTGGGCTCAAGCACAGCTAGCCCGGTACGGCATTGAACTACCAGAGTCCCTGGATCAAGAGAAAATAACGGACTCTCCGCTGCCCCCACAGAGTTCACAAACGTTGATGTGCTTTGGTGACGATGGGTTTACGGTACGCGGTCAGTTGACGGAGTTGCGGGCCTGTTTGCAACGCACTGGCTATACCTTAGAGACAATTTGTCAGCGCCTGGGGGTAGAGTCACTACAGGCCATTGAGCCAACTCGCTTGCACTACTACGATCGCTATCGTCTGGGGCATGACGCGTTGGACGATTTGATTCGCCTGTGGCTGCTGCGGGTAGCCCTGCCCCAGGACCGGCTCAATGCCATTTTGGGTAACCAGCTGACGCAGCTGCTGATCCGGCTAGGGCTGCTGATTGGTCGGGGCGACCGGTGGTCTGCCCGGATCGATCTATTTTGTGTAGAAGGGCTGTACATTGCCACCGACCATCGCTATATGCTCCTACCGGAGGACAGCATTACCGAAAGTCCGGTCATGTACATTGGGGCAGATAGTCAAGGATTAGTCCATACCGCACCTCGATACTCGGTTGAGAGCGTGCTTGATCTGTGTAGCGGCAGCGGTGTACAGGGATTAGTGGCCAGTCGCTATGCCCAGCAGGTAACAGCCGTTGATCTTAACCCCCGCGCCATTCGATTTGCTCGGTTTAATGCTCAGCTCAATGATATCCGCAACATCCGATTTCACCAGGGCAGCCTGTACAAACCGGTTGCCGGTCAACAGTTTGACACCATTCTAGCCAATCCTCCCTTTGTGCCAAGCCCCAAACGAGACCTGGGGTTTCGAGACGGTGGTGCCACCGGTGAAGAGATTCTTGCCGCAATTATTAGCAACAGCGCTCGATATCTCAAACCCCAGGGGCACCTCTTTATTGTGAGCGACCTGGTGGACATTAAAACCTATCAAGACAAACTTTCTCGGTGGTGGCTTGGCAGCACCTCCGATCAGCTGGTGCTGTGTACGGCGGACCGGGACGATATTTTGTTCTCGGTGCCCCACAGCCATGCCCCCTTTGGTCAAACGCTAGAGTCCTACCATGTGGAGTTAGAAAAGTGGTTAAACAACTTTCATCAGGCTGGTCTTGAGGCAGTAAACTTTGGCTATATCTTAATTAAGCAACAGGTCAACAAACAGACCAGTTCCTACTTCTGCAGGACGGTTCACAATCCCACTCGACCTATCCATAAACTGGTGCAAGGCTACTTTCAGCAACGAGATCTGTTGGCCTCCTCCTCAAGAGATAAGTGCTTTATCCTATCACTCCCAGAACTACAATTTCGGATCGAGTCAGGGGCATCGGCCATTTGTCGTAAAATTGAGCTCTTTGTGCCTAAAGATCCCTATTTTACGACCTATCAGATCAGTGAAGACCTGTATGAGACTTTACAAATTATTCAGAGGTCAACACCCCAATGGCATCGATTTGCCACACCGGCCAACCAGACCCAGCTGGTTGATTTAATTTGTAAGGGGCTGCTATACCTGTCGACCCAGCAGCCCCAAGCGCCCGAACGCCAGAGCTTGGAAAAGCTGTATTCCCAGTCGTCTGGGACCCAGGACATCGTTGAACTGCGTACGAAGACTACGCCTACTTGCCTATCTGCTTACTTAAACCAGTCCTGAATCACCGTCGGTTTAGATGTGGTTTGGAACTCTCTACTGTCTGGGGTTGAACTGTCCAGATTTGCAGGTAGGGGGTTCTTTTTTTTAGGCAAGTTGCGGATAATACTGGTAAACGAAGAGAAGTATGGTTACAATATCTAGCGACTACAGGGGTATTAACCGATAGTTTTGGTCCATCAGGGTATTCAGGAGATAGTAGGAAATAGAAACGGTATCTTCACATATGTGAACTTTCTGATTGTGTTGCTCAGTATCTTCTGGGAAATAAGAGCTGTCTGGTGCATAATCTATAAAAGTGAGCAGTATATTCACTGAAAAATCAAGGGTGATCTTAATAGTATTCATAGATTTACCAAGGGTGGAGAGCGTCAAGGAGACCTGTTTTGTCACGTTGTAGGGGTAAGGAAACCGCGTGGAAATAAACTCCCGACCGTGACATTATTTCATAGAGAAAGTATTTGTTATTAGGGGTCGCTACACCCCAAGCTTGGTAGGGCTTTTATTGATTCCCTCCCAGGCAGCCTGTGCGTTTTTATATCCTGGTTTTAACGGGCTGTTTCTGTTGCTACAGCCCAACAAATTCATATATCTAGAACAGTAATAGTGTTTTTGTCTGGAGCCGAGGGGGATTTCCTTCTGGCGCTGGATGCGAATCTAGCCGCTGCTCAATTTGGCCTGGCTGTTTGGAAAATTGTTAGCCGCTTTTTAGGGTTTCGTTTTTTGATGACTAAAAAAATTTTGTTGATACAGGATGACGATTCAAGCTGCAGGATAGTGCAGCAAGGGCTTGAGCTATATGGCTATAAAGTGTTTGCTGCTAACCGGGGAGATGAGGGATTAATCTTGGCGGTCACTGAATCTCCAGATTTGATATTGATAGATATAGACATTCCAGTGGTAAACGGCTGGCAGGTGATTAAAATCCTCAAGTCGTCTAAGGCGACCTGGCTAACACCGGTGATTGCCCTGGCAGAGCGCAACGTAGACAGTCGATTGTTGCTACAAACGGGGTTTGATGCGTACTATCGAAAACCTGTTTCCTTGAGACACCTTTTATTAAAGGTTGAAGCGCTAGTGGGGGCTGCTTCCGATGGGCCGGTAAGCGTTGCTGAATCTCCCCCACCCTCTAGAACCGTGGCACCGCCGCCCGAACAGGTCACCCCCCAGGTGGCCCAGGCCATGGTTGTGTATGTTGACGATAGCCCAGCCGATAGTCAGGCCATGGCTACGATTGTCCAGAAGGCGGGTTATAGCTATGCCAATATTTCTGATTCTTTACAAGCTTTACCAAAGCTATTGGAACTTAAACCCCAAATTATCTTTCTTGATTTAGTGATGCCCATGGCCAATGGCTATGAGCTATGTGCCCAGATTCGACGTATTTCTGCGTTTAAGGAGACTCCTATTATTATCGTCACCAACAACGATGGCATTGCCGATCGGGTGCGGGCTAAGGTAGTGGGGGCATCGGGCTTTTTTGGTAAACCCATTAAAGAACAGCGGGTTATGAAAGTTCTCAGACGGTATTTGCGGCCTAGTAGACGCTATAGATCTACCAATAGCCGTCGTCATGGTTTTTTACTGAACTTTTAGTTTTGGCCAGTAGTGTAATAACAAGCCTCAAAATTTGCTCATATAATCTAGCGATCCTATGGTAACTGCTTTAGTGGTAGAAGATAGCTTAACGGATAGGGAGCAACTTACCCGCTGCCTCCAACAGTTGGAAGTAAAAACTGTCAGCGTCGGCAGCAGTGAAGAAGCGCTGCTGTTGTTACAGACCTCCCGACCTGATGTAATTTTCTTGGATATTGTCCTACCAGGGCAAAGCGGATTTGAATTTTGTCGCGATTTAAAGACCAATGAGACTATCCAAGACATTCCGGTGGTGATTTACTCCACCAAGAGTACGGAGGCCGATCGGCTGTGGGGGTCAATGCTAGGGGCAGATGCCCATCTCAGCAAACCTCTTGATCCAGAGCAGCTTTCTCAAATCCTAAAACAAGTGATTGGCCAGAGAATATGAGTACATTATCAACGGATATAGCAGTCGCTGATGAGACATCGCTACGTCAGGATCCTCTGGGTTTAGAGCCCATCCCTGAGGATACCCGTCAGCGGTTTTTGCGGTTTAAGCTATCGGGTACGGAGGGAGCGTTGCTGCCGCTACAGGACATAGCCGAGGTGATGCAGCTAGATGCTTTGGGGATCTTGCCGGTGCCGGACATGCCTGGCTGGTTGCTGGGTGTCTGCAACTGGCGCGGTGAAATGCTGTGGCTGGTCGATGTAAATGTATTGGTCGGTGGTATTCCCCTATGGCATCAGACACCGGCTGT
Source organism: Cyanobacteria bacterium P01_H01_bin.26 (assembly GCA_038748225.1). Lineage (GTDB taxonomy): Bacteria > Cyanobacteriota > Cyanobacteriia > Phormidesmidales > Phormidesmidaceae > Leptothoe. Next base: position 15,211 of record JBCDJC010000021.1, read on the forward strand.
GGCAGAGCCTATGGCTATTGTTATCCAGGCGGGGAATCGTTCTATGGGGCTGGTGGTAGATCTGGTGCACGATGTGGAACTTGTGGCACCAGAAAATATCCATCAGTCAAAAGAGTTCTGTTCTCCTCAATTAGCTCCTTTTGTAAGGGGTCATCTACCAGGGCACGGTGGCACTGTTTTGAATGCTACGGCCATTGTCAGGCATTCCCTTCAAACACCTTCGTGACGTCTTTGTAGCGTTTGAAAAGGGTGTCTTGAGTCACCTACAAATGAATTTATATCTATTCTTGCAAACCCTGTCGCACTTATTAAGGTTACCTATGTCAAATTTTGCTAATACCAGTTCAGAAAGTCTCAACTCTGATAATGTCGGTACTCCAGCGATGTCCACAGATGACGCCGCTGCTTTAGATCTGTCCCTAGCGGCGGCAGATTTGAGTCTCCATGGCTCTGCCCAGGATGGGGCAGATGTGGTGTCCGAAAAAATGCAGGTTGAACCCCTTTCCCTGGGTGTTAGTTCGATTCCCTTTCCCCAGAACTCGGGGAAACGGGCGTTTGCGATCGCAAACACCATGGCCCAAGCGACCGATCTCGCAAATCTTTATCAGATTACCGTCACCCAGCTGCGCAAACGCTTCGACGTAGAGCGAGTGCTGATTTACCAATTTCAGTCGGAAACCCAGGGTACGGTCATTGCCGAATCACTCACCGCTGGCTATGCCCCCTGCCTGGGACAAACCGTAGCCGCCCTAGCCTTTGGTGCCAGTACCGCCCAGCAGTACCGGCAACAGGGCATCATCAGCATCGGCAACATCTCTGAAGATGCATCAACCCCTTATCAGATGCAGCTTTTCCAGAACTTTCAGGTTAAGGCAAACCTCAGCCTACCTATCTTTCTAGACGATCACCTGTGGGGACTGCTGGTGGTTCAAAATTGTACAGCTCCCCGTCAGTGGGACGATACCGAGGTGGCCCTCCTCTACCAGGTGGCTACCGAACTCACCCTCAAGCTGCAGCCGTTGCGGTTTCAAGCCGAACGACAGCTGCTTGCTAGCGTGAGCGACAAGCTGCGTCAGTCATCTGATAACGAGGCTATCTTTCGAAGCGTGACCCGGGACGCCAGAAAGCTCCTTAATGTGGATCGCATCGCCATTTGTCAGTTTAGCCCAGACTACAGTCTTCGGTTTGTTTTTGAATCAAAGGTGGCCCAGGTGGCCTCGATGCTCAATCTTGTTCTGGCGGATAGCCATTTGCAAACACAGGAAGGGGGAGCTTTTCGGCAGTCTGAACCGTTTATTGTCAATGATGTTGAGGCCGATTCAGGGCTGACTCCTTGCCATGCCGAAAACCTGACGGATTTTGGCATCAAAGCCTGTGTCATCGTGGCCATTTATCAGGGACAAAAACTTTGGGGCCTGTTGGGAGCCTATCAGCATAGCGGTGCTCGATACTGGGATCGCAGTGAGATCAAACTCCTGGGCCAGCTGGGCGATCTGGTTGGGGTCAGCCTGCATCAGGAAGAACTCACAGAGGAGATGGCCAGGGCCTCAAAAAACCAGGAAGCCCTCCCTGAAATTATCAATAAAATTAGCAGCAGTGCCTATGCTGAAAAGATTTATCAAACGGCGGTCCAAGAGGTGCGAAGTCTTCTCGATGTAGAGCGCGTCTGCATTTACAAATTTCGTCCAGACTATTTTGGTGACTTTATCTATGAATCTGGTTCTGGTGATTGGCCGTCGCTGGTGGGCAGCGCCTGGGAAGATACCTATGTTCAAAAGCACCAGGGCGGGCGATTCCGCAACACTGAACAACCGTTTCTTGCTGATGATGTTTACACGGTTGGCTTGAGTGAATGTCATATTCAGACCCTGGAGCACTTTGGGGTTAGGTCCTTCTTAATCGTTGCCATCAGGCAGGGAGGTAAGCTTTGGGGCCTGTTAAGTGCCTTTCAACACAGCGGCCCTCGCCACTGGCTAGAGAGTGATGTCAAAGTTTTACAAGACATCAGCCGCCAGATGGAGACGAGCCTGAAGGGCGCTGATTATGTGGCCCAGCTGCAGGCGCAGTCTACCCAGATGACAAAGGCGGCGCAAATGGGTCGTTCAGTTTCCGAAATTGTTCCGCAGATCCTGCAGGCACACGACACTGAGCAGATCTTAAAAGTTACCCAACGGGCGGTTTGGCAACTGCTGAAATGCGATCGCGTCGTATTTCATCGCTTTAATCCCGATTGGAGCTCTGAACTGTTCTACGATTCGAGTACCAAACGTCAAACAAAATCAGGCCTAGAGATCAATCTGGCGGCAATTTGGCCCAAACATAATTTACAAGAGACCCAGGGAGGTCCCTATCAAAATAAAGAAAGCCTGGTTGTCAACAATATCTACGCCGCCGATCACGCGCCGTTAGAGATTGAAATGCTGGAGGAATTTGGCATTAACGCCTACATGTCAGTACCCATCTTTAATAACGACCAACTCTGGGGGATACTGAGTGCCTATCACCATGGCAAGCCCCGTTCGTGGGCCGAAGCTGAGATTAATGCGCTGCAACAAATTGGCCTGCAAGTTGGAACGGCAATGCAGCAAGCCGATTACCTCAAACGCCTGGCCCTAACCACCCAGCAGGAACAGCTGATTAGCCGGATGATCGATCGTCTACGCAAAGCGACCGATCTGCCCCACGCCCTAAAAGTGGTGGTCCACGACATTCGTGAAATGTTCCAAGCCGATCGGGTGGGCATGTACCAATTTGATCCAGAAACCAACTATAGCGTCGGTGAGTTTGTTGTAGAAGACGTTGCAACAGGCGTACGGTCCGCCATGGCGGCTAGAATCCAGGACCACTGCTTTGCAGAAGGTCAAGCGGAAAATTATCAAAAAGGTCGCTACTGGGTCGTTAATGATGTTAAAGAACTTGATATACCAGATTGCTTAGTGGAGCTGCTGGCTGAGCTACAGGTAAAGGCCAGCTTGGTTGTCCCCTTGCTCAAAGGAGACATCCTCTGGGGCCTATTTGCCATTCATCAGTGCCACGGTCCTCGCCAATGGCAAGACCCCGAAGTAGAGTTTGCTCACCGGATTGGCGCCCAGCTCAATTTGGCCCTGCAGCAGGCCGACTACTTGGAGCAACTACAGGAAAAAAATGTAACCTTAGCCGCCACTGCCGTACGGGAGAAGGAATCCAAAGAACAGCTGCAGCAGCAGGTCATCAAACTCCTATCGGACGTATATCCGGCCTTAGACGGAGACCTGACCGTACGGGCCCCGGTGACCGACACCGAAGTGGGTACGATTGCGAGCGCCTATAACAACACCCTACAAAGCCTACAAAAAATTGTCCTTGAGGTGAAACAAGCTGCTGCCCAGGTGGGGCAAACGTCCCAACTCAGTGAAACATCCGTGAGTTCACTCAATCAGCAAGCCCAGGAACAGGCAGTGGCCTTAGACCAAGCGCTCAATCGAGTGCAGGCCATGATGAGCCTAACCGAGACCGTCGTTAACGATGCCCAACAGGTTGAAACCGCTGTACAGCAGGCAAACCAAACCGTACAAATCGGTGATACGGCCATGAACCGGACCGTCGACGGTATTATGGCAATCCGCTCTACGGTAGCTGACACCAATCAACGGATTAAGCGACTGAGTGAGTCTTCCCAAAAGATCTCCAAAGTTGTTAATTTGATCGGTCACTTTACCACCCAAACCCAGCTGCTTTCATTGAATGCATCCATCGAGGCGACTCGAGCTGGTGAATATGGCCGGGGCTTTGCGGTGGTGGCCGACGAAGTCCGCTCCCTCGCCCGCCAGTCTGCGGAAGCCGCAACCGAAATTGAACAGCTGGTGCAGGAGATTCAGATTGGTACGGCTGAGGTTTCCACCGCGATGGAAACCGGTATCCAGCAGGTGGCAGAGGGTACGAGCCTGGTAACAGACACCCGCCAAAACCTGACGGCGATTGTCAAAGTCACCAGTCAAATCAGTAATCTGATGGCAGGTATTACCCAAACCACCCACAAACAGGCCTCTGAATTTAAGGATGTGGCTGTGACCGTGACCGAAGCCACAGAAATTGCCAATCAAACATCCACCCAATCAGAGCAGTTGACCCAATCTATTCATCAACTCCTAGCGACGGCTGAGGCCCTCCAATCAAGCACAGACAAATTTAAGGTGGCCTAGGGACCGGGCGCTAGGGGATGTTTTTGTCCGTCCCTTAGCGCCCCTGTCAACAAGATTCAAACGGTTTTTAGGACTTAAAAACAAAATCTATTCGGCTCCGCCGAGATGTTGCCTGCAGCGTCGCCCTGATTTTTGGGTCCTATCCAAGCCCTATTTCTGAGTTTGGTGAACTGGTGCTTTAGTAACGGCTGTGCCCACCGTTGACTGCTTTATTCGTCCTAATTCAAAGCAATACGACATCGTACCCATGCAAACAAAAGTCCATCTCCTTGTAATTTGATCATGACTTTTGATCCAGCGAGCTCCCAGCAAGTTCCATCATACTTTTTGCAAGAAGCCTCTGAACTGCTTCAGCAGATAGACAATGAGCTGCAAACCCTACGTCAGGAATTTAGTGTTCAAAAGGTTCACACCCTGATGCGCATAGCCCATACCCTCAAGGGGGCCGCGGCCAGTGTCGGGCTAGATGCCATCAAAACCACCACCCATTCCCTAGAGGATGTTTTTAGGGCACTGTGTGCGCCCGATGCTTCCTTGACCTCTGAGGTAGAAGGCCTTATCTTTGAAGCCTATGCCTGTTTACAGCTGCTGCTATCTGCCCGATTTGCAGATACCCAGGTGGACGAGGCAGGTATCCTCGACCGGATGGCCGGTATTGTTGCCCAGCTCCAGGAAAATTTAGGCGACCAGTTTGGCCAGGACGGCTACTTACCAACCTCCACCGAACTCGGGTTTGACATGACCCAGTCTATCTTTGAAATGGGGGTGACTCAACGGCTAGCCGATTTAGAAAGTGCGCTTCAAAATCCTCAGCCAGATACCTTGGTATCGCTGCTGCAGGCCCACGCGGATGTCTTTTTTGGTCTGGCTGAATCGCTAAACCTGCCAGGGTTTGGCGAGATTGCCCAAGCGACTTTGCTGGCCCTAAAACACCATCCCGACCAGGTTGTTCAGATTGCTCAAATTGCCTTAGAGGACTATCGCTCTGGCCAGGCCCAGGTGCTGCAAGGCGATCGCACCCAGGGGGGGGAGCCCAGTCTCCAACTCAAACAGCTGAGCGCCAAATCTGTTTCTAAAAAGGGTGCCAAAACGGCATCATCAGCCACCACGGGTGGCTGGTTGCAACAGATTTGGCAGCTGCTGATCCGACCTATTCCCCGCACTCCGCCGCTGATAGGTTCTGCGGCATCCCCCCATGCAAAACGTCATCCTGAGCATTTAGCAGCGGCGGAGACTGCCGTTAGTATCCAGCCGCAGCCGACCCTGCTGGAGCCGGTTCCAGTGGCCATACCCGCAGCCGACCCCACCCCTGAAATAGCAGCGGATCAGCTAGAAAATACCTCCCTAGCCGCACCTGAGCCGCTGGTCGAACCACCCCCAACCCCCGACCGTGAAGTCACCTTGAGGGTACCCGTCAGCCATTTAGAACAGCTCAACTATGTGATAGGTGAACTCTTAACTCAGCAAAATCAGCAGGCACTGTATCACGAGCGGCTGACGGGTGCCCTAAAAAGTCTCTCGGGTCGTTTTGGGCAACAGCAACAGCAGCTGTATGAAATCCAAAAACAGGCCACCCGAGAGTCAGAGGCCGCCACTGTATCCGCCTATCACCGGGACCTGTCCCAGCGTCAGTTTGATTCCCTGGAGCTCGATCAGTACAGTGAGCTACAGCTGTTGGCCCAGGCCCCTTTAGACAACATGGTTCAGCAGATGGAAAGCGCTGAAGCCATTGAATTATTTGCCGATCGCAGCTATCAAACCCTCAGAAAACAACAGCGGCTCGTGGATAATCTCAGGAACACGCTGTTTGAGGTGAGGATGCAGCCCCTAGGAAGCATATTGCACCGATTTCATCAGCTCTTGGCCCGGCTAGCGGCCCAGCACAGTAAACCCGTCATACTCAAAATTCGTGGGGATGACGTGCTGGTCGACAAGGTAATTGTTGACAAGCTGTATGATCCCCTGTTGCACCTGGTGCGCAATGCCTTTGACCATGGTATTGAAACACCGGAAGAGCGACAAAAACAGGGCAAACAAGGGGATGGCATTATCAGGCTATATGCCAGTCAGAGCGGTCGCTATTTGACGATAAAGGTACGGGATAATGGTCGGGGTCTAGATCTGGCTACGATCTGTCAAAAAGCAGTCGAGAGTCGGCTGATTACGCCAGAGGAGGCCACAACATTGGCGCCAGAAGAAATTGGCGATTTGATTTTTGAGCCAGGCTTTTCAACCACGGCCCAGGCTAGCGATCTCTCGGGTCGAGGTATCGGTCTAGATGCTGTGCGATCGCAAATACATGCACTCCAGGGGAACGTCACGGTAACCCACCAGCTGGGACGGGGCACCTATTTCACCTTACAAATCCCCACTAATTTGACAATCGCTAAATTGTTGATCTGTCGGGCGGCTAATAAACAGTACGCCATTATGACAGATACGATTCGGCAAATTGTTATTCCTACGCCTGCTCAGCTCAGTACGCAAAATCAGGTTAAGCTGCTGAGCTGGCAATTTAAAGGCAAAGAACGCCTGGTACCTGTGATTTCACTCTCAGAAACCCTCAGCTATCAGGGAATACTTCCCAAAAAACCGTGGGAAAACACCTACACTTCCTTGCAAAGGGCATTGACCACCCCCCTTAACCCCATCATACTGACTCGCCATGAAAATCAGGTAGTTGGGCTGGAGGTGGATCAGCTACAGGGAGAACAGGAATTAGTGATTCGTCCCCTAGGAAACCTAGCGACTACGCCTGCCTATGTCTATGGTTGCAGCAGTCTTCCCGATGGCAGTCTTAGCCTCGTTCTCGATGGCACAGCCCTTGTAAAAAATAGCCTGGGTGACTTTTTCCAGGGGGCAGCCGGTATGCAAAATGACAATGACAATGACGATGAGCTATTAGATTTCAACGAACCGCCCCCTCCACGGTTGGCTCCTCCCCAGCTATCTGTTTTGATTGTGGATGACTCGATCACGGTACGTAATACCCTGGCAACAACCCTACAGAAGGCCGGATATGCTGTAATACAGGCCAAAGAAGGTGCAGAAGCCCTGCAAAGATTGCAGCAAATTCAGGTAGATGCCATTTTGTGCGATCTTGAAATGCCTGGCATGAATGGGTTTGATTTTCTAAAGGCGCGTCAAAAGCTACCCGAAATAGCCTCGATCCCAACCATTATTTTGACTTCCCGTACGGGGCCAAAACATCGACAGCTAGCTGAGGAACTGGGGGCCGAAAACTACCTTACAAAGCCATATCTAGCCCCACAGCTTTTGAAAAAATTGGCTGATTTACTCGATCGGTCCCCCGGGTCTTCCACGCTAGATACACAAGGCAATAACCATGAATAGTGGCCATATCTCCGAAACTAGAAAATTTATCACTTTTCAGATTTCCAGCTATTGGTATGTCATACCCATGGCGGCGGTGCTAAAAATTGTTAACTGTCCTCCCAAACATGAGGGCGGTCTTGTGGGTTTTGGTGTTGTACAGATTGGCCCCCATACGATTCAGCTATTAAACTTACACCGTATATTTGAGCCGGATGCCAATACCCAGCTGCCGGAGGAAGCCCCCTTTTTAGTCGTATTACAAAGCCAGGAAAACAAACTTTGGGGAATCACATTAGATGCCCCTCCAGATCTGATTGACTTGCCCCTTGCCGCGTTGAAACCGGTATCACTCGACGAGCACTTTAAGCTGCAAAGTCCATGGATTAGCCATGTGGGCGTTATTGACAGCCAGGCTGGCAAACGCACCCTTTTACGACTAGATATGAAAGCGATCTTTCAACAAAATGTAGAGCACCTAACGGTCAGCTCCGCTAGCTAGCCGGAGGGACTGTTGTCATCGAGGGAGGAACCTGTGGCCGTTGGTCAGCCGTAGGCGGTGTCCTACGGCTATGGATTAATTCCCGATCAGCTCCTCAAACTCCGATCGCAAACTCTTAAAATTCGCCACCCGCCCCACAATCAAACTGGTCTCTTGGGCCTGGGCCAATTCCTGCTTCCACTGGCCCATGCGATCGCCCGCATTTAGCCAAAAGTTTACTATCTCACTCACTACCGTATCCCAGTCCCAATCCGGCTTTTTATAGATCAGCGATGTCGACTCGATAAACCCATCCAGGGTGCATTCATAGCTGCCGAGATAGGCACAGCTGCGGTTGGGTGATTGCTCCACATACTGCTGATGCTTAAAAAAGTTCCAAACGGGTGAGACTCCGATAATGTCAAAGTTATAACTCATGGCTGTAGTTGAGAGATATCAAAAGAGCGGCTTCTAGCCGCGGCTACTAAAAAGGCACAGGAAACCTCCTGTGCCTGGCACGTGCTCATGGGGCTAGAAAAATGCGGCATAACTCGATCCTTGTGGTCAGGCATCACCGCCGCTCACCCCAGGACCGGGGCGCTCGCTTGGTAAAACCTTAAGACACAGTTAAATCCTAACTGAGGGATATATCCAAAAGTGTTCCCTGCTAACTTTCTATAGGCGTATCTGAGGGGTGCTTCAGCGCTATCCCACCCAGGTTGAAGCTCTGGTTTTAATGGCAAAAAAAAGGAGAGCATACAAGCTCTCCAACCATCAGGGTGCATCTACTTAACATAGTATGCCACGGATGGGGTGCGGGGTGTAACCCCCTTCTTCTATTTTTTTCTGAAACTTATCGCAAGTTTATAAAGGTGAAGCTAGGGTGAAGGCCAGGGAGGTGGGCGGTTACCCTGGTCACCCTCCGGCTTTACCGCATCAGGTTACCCGTTTAGCTTCTTTCCGAGTAACTGATTGGTCAGTTTGGGATCCGCCCGTCCGCCAGACTGCTTCATAACTTTGCCAACAAAGAAGCCCTGTAGTTTCTTTTTGCCAGCTCGATATTTGGCGAGTTCGTCAGGGTTGGCGGCCATGACCTCATCAATGATGGCTTCAATGGCGGCAGGATCCGAAATTTGGACCAGACCTCTTTCCTCAACGATGGCTTTGGGAGAGCCGCCTTCTTTGAGCAGGGTGGGTAGCAGATCCTTGCCGATTTTATTGCTGATGGTGCCAGCGGTAATCAGGTTTACCATTTCCCCTAGGCCCCCTGGGGTGAGACCAATGTCGCCAATGGTCAGTTTTTCCGCGTTGAGGTAGCCCGCAATGTCGCCCATCACCCAGTTGGCTGTGGTTTTGGCCTCAGCTCCAGTGGCAATGGCCTGCTCAAAATAGTCAGCAATGGTGCGATCGTCGGTGAGCACGCGGGTATCGTAGGCGGATAGCCCCAGCTCTGTTTCATAGCGGCTACGTTTGTTGGCGGGTAGCTCAGGCAGCTCTGATTGCCAGGTTTCGAGCTGTTTTTTAGAGACTTCAATGGGGGGCAGGTCAGGCTCTGGGAAGTAGCGATAGTCGCTGGAGCCTTCTTTGGAGCGCATGCTCTTGGTGACCTGGGTGCTTTCATCCCACAGACGGGTTTCTTGGACGATCTCTTCGTCACCGCTTTCCAAGGCTTCGGTCTGCCGCTCAATTTCGTAGTCGATGGCCTTTTGGATGGCGCTAAAGGAATTCATATTCTTGATTTCCACCTTGGTGCCAAAGGCCTCTTGCCCCTGGGGACGGATGGAAATATTTACGTCGCAGCGCAGCGAACCTTCCTGCATGTTGCCGTCACCGACACCGAGGTAGCGCACGACGCGGCGGACTTCCTGGGCATATTCCGCGGCTTCTTTGCCGGTGCGCAGGTCTGGCTCGGAAACAATCTCAATCAAAGGAACACCGGCCCGGTTGTAGTCCACCAGGGAATAGGTGGAGCCAGCCAGACTGTCGCTACCGGCATGGACGAGCTTACCGGCATCTTCCTCCATGTGTAGACGGGTGATGCCGATTTTTTTGCGTTCTACGGTGCCGCCCTTTTGGTCGACTAGCTCGATCTCGATCCAGCCGTGCTCGGCGATGGGCAGATCAAACTGGGAGATTTGGTAGTTTTTGGGTAGATCGGGGTAAAAATACTGTTTGCGGTCAAACTTGCTGTAGGGGGCAATCTGACAGTTGAGCGCCAGTCCGGCCTTAACCGCATATTCCAATACCTTTTCGTTAAGTACTGGCAGGACTCCGGGCATGCCCACGGTGATGGGGTCGATGTGGGTGTTAGGGTCGGCCCCAAACTCGGCTGAACTGGGGGTAAAAATTTTGGTATTGGTGCTGAGCTGGCAGTGGATCTCTAAGCCAATAACGGCTTCGTACTGGGTCTTAGCGGGTGCCGCAGCGGTCATGGTGGACGATGGTTGATAACGTGTCCTATTGTAGCGGCTTGCTGCCAAAACTATGGGGGCAACACTTCGCCTTCGTTGAGTTCAATTAGAAACTGCATGGACTTGGCGATGTACCGGGCACAGCGGTGGGGTGAGGACTGGTAAAACGCTCTCCAGGCCCTGGCTTTGTCCTGCAGGTAGCGGTGGGCACGGTGGTCGCCGCCGTCAATCCAGGCAAGGCGTACGGCATGGCCGACGACCACATCCAGCACAATATAGTCTTCTACCTGCCAGTTGGGGTTGGTGTCGAACAGCTCCGATAGTTCCATCAGCGCTTCTACATTGATCTGGCGATATTCTGCTGCCTGAATCTTGTTAAACAGGTGTTCGATGCGGCGGGCAAAGTCTTTCTCCTCGGGGGTGCTGTCGGACAAAATCAGCTCGCTGATCAGGCGGTTACGACGTTCTAGCTTGTCCCCGATGACAATCCCCTTGCAGTGTTTGAGCAGTCGCCATACCCGTGGGTAAAAGTCTTCGGGGACACGGTTGAGGCCGCCTTCGCGCTGGCGTTTGTGTAGCCAGTCTCCTTCGTCCGCTTCTTCGGCCTGGGGCAGGACCACCCAGTTGACGGTCTGGGGCTGGCGCGATTGGATCGATTCTTGGCGGAATAGGGTGTTGTCCAAGCCTTCGTAACCGGCCAGCACCTGCCGCAGCCGCATTTTGATTTCGAAGGGGCTCATGGCCATCAGGGTTTCGTAGGCTTCGTCCTGGGTGCAGTATTGTTCGCGGCAAATCTCGCTGTTGATGAGCAGGATCAAATAGCTGACGCGCAGGGTGAGCAACCCTTCAAATAACTCGGGCTCTGAGTTGATCAGAACGCTGAGGTAGATGAGAATCTCTTGGGTGAGGGTGCGATCGCGAATATCCTCCCCACAAAATTCGTTGATCTTGGCCAGCAGCTCCTGGGGGGATAGGGGGTCCGTAATCAGCGATGCTTCGCTGTAGGCTTTACCCACGGCAATTTGCTTTTGGCGCACCAGTAGCTCCGTGGCCGCATCGGCCAGCCCGATGGCCATTTTGTTGAGTAACCCCGCCGCCCGCCGCACGATCGCCCACAGCTCTAGATGGCCCGCCTTGGTATAGATCTCATCCAGCAGCATGGCCAGGGTGACCTGTTCTCCCAAGCCGGTATCGTAGGTCAGACTTTCTAAACGACAAAGGTTGCTCAGCAGCTCAATTTGCTCATACAGATTGTCGGAGGTTTTTAGGGTCTCAAGCAGCTGCTGGCTATCGGTTTCCCGCTCTAGATCGAGTTCCCGGATTTGATTGAGGGGCTCAGTATGGCTATTAGAAAGGGGTAAATAAGCCGAAACCGGCATGGTGTAAGACGACAGAGTTTTTCCTTCGGTGGGGATTGGCCCGTCTTCTAGCCGCTCTGTGGCCGCCGTTAGCATCAGCTGGAACAGCGAGCCCACTTTGACGGGCACCCCGCCACATTCGCCATCTTTAAGTTCAAAAATCAGCTGTAGCAGCGGCGAATCGCTAATTGCTTTGTGACCCAGCTCAAACATGCGGTGGGTCAACAGCAGTGTGACCGTGGGCCGACCGGGCTCATTCCAATGTTCGTGGATATAGGCCAGCTCGCTGCGAATCTGAGCCACCAGAAACTGATAGTCGAGGGTGATATAAAACTGGCTGGGGTCCAAAAACGCCGGGACAAAGACCGCCGTCTCCCGCTGGATGCGAAAGATTCGCGATGTGGTCAGACTGCGCAGACGACGATCGGGCCGACCGGTGGTCTGGAGTTTTTGATTGTCGCCGATTTTGGCATAGAGGTCCGCCAGATTGGTGGAAGGACGTACCTGGACCGGATCAATCTGCTCTAAAACCTGGGTTTCAATACCGTAGTTGGCCAGCTGTTGCTGCAGGTCGCTATCTTCTGAAAGCATGGAGATCTGGACGATGGGCCGCCGGTTTTGCCCAACTTTGAGATGGCGGGCTAGGGGATCAATATCCCCCAGGGTGATCAGCCCATCCTGGATCATTTGTCCCATGTAGTACAGACTCTGGGCCCACACCAGGGGAACGTTGGCATTGGGCTCTCGGATCTGGCTATGGGGATTTTCCCGCTCGGCCTCAATCACTTCCTTGGGGACGTAGTACAGTTCCGGTAGCAGCTCCAACCCTCGCTGACTGATCGCTAGGGCCTCCAGTCGCTCCCGGTAGAAGGCGGCCTGGTCGCCCTGGTTGCGAAACAGGCTATTGAGCAGCAGATAGCAGAAAAACAGGGGCCACTCACATTCAATGTGCTCAAAATCCTTTAACTCACCCGGCTCGTAGTGTAGGCGCTCGGCATCTTCGACCACCGCCTGGTGGCCATCTCGCAGAAATCGCTTACAGCCGTACTGTCCCTGCAGTTTTTCCACAATGGCGTCGTGGGTCGCCTGGAGCAGGTCGGGATTATCCACGGCAAATGCCGGAAAGCCAATGACGCTGAGCAGGGCAGCGTCAATTTCTTTAGAGCCAGATTCCCTGGGCAGGAGGGATTCCAGGGTAATGCGGGTGCGGGCAATTTCATCGGGTAGAACATGAATGACGGACCCGTGGCCGCCGCGTACCCCAAAGAGGTTAAGGCCGTTCATGGCCTCTAGGGCGGCTTTGGCCATCCCCACGGAGCTGCCGTTGAGTTCTGGCTTGCCGTGGTTGAGCTTGTTGCCCCGTTCCCAGATGCCATAGTCGGCGGTGCGATAGGCGCGACTGATGTAGTAGACCAGGTTTTGAACAAAATCAACCTCGTCGCGGGTGTAGATAATCTGCAGTCCTGAGCTGGTCATTTGGGCCAGCATCAGCAGATAGATTGAGGTGGCATCGAGCTGGAGATGGCCCCACTCGTCATCGCCGACGACGCTACTCCCCGTGGGGGTGTCGTATTTGGCATGGAGAGCGTCCAGGGGATCCTGGGTGCATTTAAATTTTTCTACCTTGGCGGTTTGCTGCATCATGGCAAACAGCAGGCCGCGCATGAGCTTGGTAACGCTCTGCTCTAGCTCGTAGGTGCGCCCCAGATTTTCGTCAATTTTGCGATAGGCCAGGGCCAGTCCCCACACGGCCATGATGCTGTAAACGTTGTCCCGGACCCAGGCATCGGTGTAGTCGCCGTGGGTGGTGATGGCAGTACTGGCCGGTAGCAGACCCGTAACTGGGTTTTGACGCGACAGAATAACGGTCTGAATCTGCTGATAGTAATAGTCGAGGTGATCTTGACGAGAATCGAAACGAGCCATGCGGTACTAAAAGATAAGAGCAGTCCCCTCGACCGATCAGATGGCTAAGGGGATGTCTAGAAGGGGCTGGGACAGCTGGTCAACACCTAAAGAAACGTTAAGCATCCATATTAACCTACCCATCAGCCCCACTCCCAGATAGCAGGGGCTTGCCCGCCGTTTGCCGTTGGCGGGGGTTAAAACTGGCGGCGGGTAAAGATATTGCCAGCGATGATCAACAGTAGGGTGGTGTAGATTACCCCGTACAGGGCGTTGACGGCCAGTACGCCAGGCTCCGGTAATAAACTGGCCCCGTAGACGGCTTCGTTTTTTAGGTTGAGCCGTTCTAGGTCAGGCAGCACCACATACATGGCTTCTACAACCTTTTGAAACCCCTCAGACTCGGCCAGCTGTCCCAGCCTGAGCAGGTCGGTGCTGAGGTGCCCCACCAGGTAGATGCCAAAGGATAGCAGCGTGGCGAGTAGGGAGCTGGTAAAAACGCCAAACACCAGGGTAACGGCGATAATTAGCAGCATTTCGAGGTACATGTAGGCGATCGCAACTAGCATACTCCCCGCCGGAAATGTCAGCCCCTGGACAACCAGAATGGCCATAAAAATCGCCGTCTGCACCGTCATCAAAACACCGATAACCGCCCCTAGGCCCATATGTTTGCCCAGGATAATTTCAAACCGGCTCACCGGTTTGGCGATCAGCACCAGCACGGTTTTTTTTTCGATTTCCTTGTTGACTAGACCGGTGCCGACAAAGACCGCCACCACCAGGGTAAACAGGTTGATGGCCGCCAGCCCCAGGTCTAGCAAAATTTTGTTTTCTGTGCCAGCGGCTACCTGGGGCAGCAGCAGGGCCGCCAGCAGCATCACCAGGGCAAAGAGCGCCGCCAAATAGAGGATGCGATCGCGAATCACCTCTAAAAAAACATTGCGAGCCACCACCGTAATCCGAGCAAAATTTAGCATAGGCAGGTTTAGAAAAAATTCAATATACCCAATGACCTTGGACCGTCGGTTTTTATACCGGCCGATCCACCTCGGTTGTCTCTTCCGAACAGGTAACCTGGGCCACGGGGGTGGGGGCTGGCTGTTCCGGCTGTTCTTCAGCATCCCCACGGGGCTGCAGGGTACGGGGCAGAATCGTGCACACTTTTTCAGCGTAGTAGCCGTTTTGCTTGGCCGTTGGCCCTAGCCAGTTAGCCCGCAGTCTGAGCTGATAGCCGTTGGAGAGCGACTGGGGTCGGGGAGCATCCAAACTCCAAAACACCCGTTCTCGGGCGGCATTGAGAACAATATTGTCAGCGATCGAGTCAATGCTGTTGTCCAGATTTAGCAGCCACCGCTCCACCCGAGGCCAGGGGGTATCGTTGAGCTGCTGGGCCAGGCTGGTCGCCGCGCTCGACAATAGCAAATCCGCCTGGGAAACGTTGTTGGTATCCGCCCCAAACCGATAGACAAAGGCGCTGTTATCCAAGTTTTCAGCAATCAGACTGGGATAGTCATCAAACCAATGCTGGACCCGAAAATAAAATAAAATCCAGCTGCTCAGCAACAAGTTGACCAGCAGCAGCACGATCAAATCCTGACGCACTGGGGCTGGCGGCAGCGTCCAATCCAAATTCCAGTTGAAAAAATGGGGAATGGCCACCAGCAGCGTTGCAATCACGGGCCAAAAGCCCATGGCCAGCTGCAGCCGCTCGGTGGTCCAAGGATTAAAGACAAACACACAGATCACCGCAGCAGTAATCCAGGGGCTAATGGAAATATCCCCCAGCATGACCGGGTTAAGGCTCAGCCCCCACCAAACGGCCACGGTCAAAAACAGCCAGCTACCGGTACTGAGTAACGTTACCGTAAATGGGGTGGCACCACCGACCTCGGCCAGGGTTGCCATCAGCCAAGAAAACAAACTCAGCAGCAAAAGCGTCTGCCAAGATAAATAGCGCGGCGGTGTAATCAGTCCGCGGATCTGGGTGATGGCATCCTTGATAACGTCAATCATGTCACCCCTCCGAGAATATAGGCCCGTACTACGAGCAGCAGCAGGATGGCGCTAAAGCTCAGGGCGTTGGCCTGGAGCACTGCGATGGCAAACTGCGATGCCGCCTGCTGATACTGGGTGGTGCCGGTACGCGAACGGGCGTAGCGTTCCGTGCGGGTTAGCTCCTTGGGCTGGGCTGGGACATCCCACGTACCGATGGTGCGCATGATCAGCTCTAGACCCTTCAGCTTAAGAACCAGGGTCATAAAAAAGGCAACCAGCCCTGTTACTAAGATGATCCAGCCCATCTGGGGTTTGAGGGTATTGTTGAGCAAGTTATCAAACAGAACATAGCTAATCACCTGGGCCTGGAGGCGGGGCTCCACCAGCGGCTCGACCGCCAGAAAGGTAAACCAGCCCACCACCACCGCTAGCAGATTGATCGCCGTGGCATAATGCACGCTTTGTTGATAGCCCAGCCGCAGCTTTTGGCGCAGCACCATGGCTTCTAGGGCAATGGCCACCAATAAAAATAAAATCTGAAATAGTACTGCTCTGAACGGAAACACCGGTTCCAGTTCGCCCATACGCCTATCCAAGAATCTCAGACATTAGGGTATACCCTATTTGGAAATAAGAACATCTAAATAGATGTGATAGTTGTGAATCTTGAGTTTATAAGCTGTAAACGGGACAGCCAATGTCTCAATTTACTCAATTTCTAAAGGCTGACAACTTAGAAGCCACCCTTTTTCAAAGGCTATACTCAGAGGTGGCCTACTTACACTTCTTTTTAATCTCCCATGGTTCGCTCTGGCATTGGCATTCGTACCGCTCAGCAAACATCAGAGCGAATGGTGGGGCAAATCCATGTCTATGATGGCGAAGGTAAGGGTAAATCCCAGGTAGCCCTGGGGGTGGTGCTGCGCTCCATTGGGCTAGGGATTCAAACCTTTATGGAAAGCCGGGTGCTGCTGTTGCGGTTTTTAAAGGGACCGGGGCGCACCTACGATGAGGATGCCGCCATTGAAGCCCTGCAGCGGGGGTTTCCCCACCTGATCGATCAGGTGCGCACAGGCCGTGCGGAGTATTTTGGGGCAGATGAGATTACCAAGTTTGATAAACAAGAGGCGCAGCGGGGATGGGATGTGGCCAAAGGTGCGATCGCATCGGGTCTTTACTCGGTTGTTGTTCTAGACGAACTCAACCCCGTTTTAGACCTGGGACTCCTAGACATTGACGACGTGGTGCGCACCCTGCGCCGCAAACCTAACTATCTTGAAATTATTGCCACGGGACGCAGCGCGCCACCTGCCCTGCTAGAAGTTGCCGACTTGCACTCGGAGATGAAGCCCCAGCACTATGCCACCTCCGAAATTCCAGGGCTAAGCGGGATTGAAATCTACACGGGGGACGGTAAGGGTAAATCCACCAGTGCCCTGGGCAAGGCGCTCCAGGCCATCGGCATTGGCATCAGTCAAGACAAGTCCCACCGCGTGATGATTATTCAGTGGCTCAAGGGGGGCAAGGGCTACACCGAGGACTCAGCCATTGCCGCTTTGCGCCAGAGCTATCCCAACCTGGTGGACCACCAGCGCTGTGGCCGCGATGCCATTGTCTGGCGGGGACAGCAGCAAACCATTGACTATGTAGAGGCCGAGCGCGGCTGGGAGATTGCCCGCACCGCCATTGCGTCTGGGCTGTATAAGACAATCATTCTCGATGAACTCAACCCCACGGTGGATCTAGAGCTGTTGCCAGAGGAGCCTGTTGTCCAGGCGCTGTTGCGTAAGCCCAAGGATACGGAGGTGATTATCACAGGGCGTTGTAAAAATCCCCCGGCCTATTTTCAGCTGGCCAGCGCCCACTCCGAGGTATTTAACCACAAGCACTATGCCGAGCGCGGCGTAGAACTCAAGCGTGGCGTAGACTTCTAGGGGTGTTTCTGACATCTACCTGGCTGATATGGGTCAGATAGATGCGTTAGGATTTCACCAGCAGTTTTACTTCAGGTATCAAATACGATGGCAAAGGTTGAAATCTACACCTGGCAGTCCTGCCCGTTTTGCATTCGGGCAAAGCAGCTTTTGAGCGACAAAGGTGTTGACTTTACTGAATATGTAGTGGACGGTGACGAAGACGCGCGGGATGCCATGGTAGCCCGGGGGAGCGATGGTAAGCGCTCAGTCCCACAGATTTTTATCAACGATCGGCACGTGGGTGGCTGTGATGCGATCTACGCCCTGGATGCCGACAATAAGTTAGATGAACTGTTGGCGGTATCGGCCTAGCCTACTGGCCCAGCAACAGTTCTAACTGCCACAGACCGACGGCACACAAATGCTTACAATAGCGACCGATTAAACGCTTTTGCTTAAATGAGGGACGGCGATCAAGGTGGGTGTAGCGGACCACTGCGATCGCAAGTTCCTTAGCATCGTTTTGGGGTACCCCAACTCTCATCAGCCGTCGCCAGTGTCTGGCGCCTATACGTTTTAGCCTCAGCTGTTTGGACGTACTCGATACGTTGAGGGCGGGCAGGGACTTTCTTTCTAGTAATACGGTCGCAGATGACTGCATAATTTACCCCTCCTAAATTAGCGGGCTAAGACGACTCAAGGAAACAACAAACCTTTTCAAACATTGAGAAACCAGCGGTTTACAGCCTTTGATAACAATCGTAAAAGTTTATTACGAACAATCCCATCGGTATAAAAGTATAGGTACTAACCTTTCTGGACCAATGTTCTGACCCCTGTGTAAAACCTCTACAGAAGAGATAGAGACTATTCCGTAAGTGTATTCAAACCGCTGGGTACAAGCTGTGATGTGACCCGTATGCCGCTGGTTTTCAGATCACAGGGTGGGGTCAAATCAATCGAGCTAAGGGCTGGGCGCTACGCCTGCTAGCCCAGCTCCAGCTGCCACAGACCGGCGGCGCGGATCTGTTTGCAGTAGCGCTCAATCAGATGCCTTTGGTGGAGCGATGGATTGCTATTTGAATAGAGAAAGTGGATAATCGCGGCCGCCAGCTCCCTGGCATGCTCAGAAGGTACGCCGTTGTTCACCAGTGTTTTCCAACAGCGGGTGCCCAAGCGTTGCAGATTTGGAACTTCAGGGGCAGACGGAGGACCCAACGTAGCCTGAGGCGGCAAATAGGGAGACAGGGACGACATGGTTCTGTGAAATAAGTGTGATGATGTGATGCGTAGATGAAGACCAGATGCGCTGGTCATATTGATTGCTTGGGTAAACTGTTGTGACAACCCGCTAATCAGCCAACCGTAGGCATTGGCTTTTAATATCCCTACTTAAAGGATAGAAAACCGATGCAAATAAGAGTATTGGATAATTTACGGAACATTTAGGCCAAGTAGCGTATTGCACGATCTGCATGATGTGTATTCTAGGCTACAGCTGTTCCCTAGCATCCATAGGTGTGCTTTATTCGTAACAAACCTATTGATTTTGTCGTAACAAATCTATTGATTTTGCTAAATAAGATTGCCGCGAGCGTTTGGAGCGGTCCCTGGGATGTTGGTACCCCAGGGATGCCAGCGTTAGACAATTGGCTGTCGCCCAAAGAATCCTGTCATTACCCGTAAAATCATGCGCTTGAGGGGACGGGTATGTTCAATGATCCAAAAACCAGCGCGGCGCAGCCACAGCAGCGGCAGCACCCGATTAGAAAACAGCCGATTGAGGAGATCGGTCATGGCTAAAATTAACCAGTTTTCAGTCCGTCGCCAGCGTTCGTAGCGTTTGAGTACCCGCAGAGAGCCAATGGGTTCATGACAGGCATGGGCCGCATGGAGAATTTTGGCCAGGGCTGCCGCATCCCGAATGCCCATATTTAGACCCTGGCCACCGACAGGGTGGCAGCAGTGGGCCGCATCCCCAACCAGGGCAAGGCGCGGCTGCACATAGCGCTGGCTCTGCATGAGCTGCACCGGAAACATCACCGGTGGTTTGAGCATTTGTAGCTCACCCATATCGCTGCCGTAGCGGTGCCGCAGCTTAGCCATAAATGCCTGTTCAGACAGCGCTACCATGGCCTTGGCCTCAGCGTGGGGGGCGGTCCACACCACCTGACAGCGGTTCCCCGGAATCGGCAAAATTGCAAAGGGACCGCTGGGCCAAAACTTTTCGTAGGCCGTATTTTGATGGGATTTGGCCGGAGCCAAAACCGTGGTGATACAGGACTGCCAGTAGGCCCATCCCGATGTTTTAATCCCAGCGTGGTCACGAATTCTCGACCGGGCGCCGTCCGCCCCGACCAGGAGCTGGGTTTGTAGCTGCTGCTGCTGCCCTCTGTGCTCCAGGGTCAGCTGGACAGCCTCGGGTCCGGGTTGAATGTCGGTTACGGTTGTTTCGTAGTATGAGGTAAGCCTGTGAATATTGTGGGCTAACCCCTGTAGAGCCTGGATCAGCACTCGATGCTCGGCACCGTAGTAAACCGCATCGGCGGGGCTGTCGGTGGGGTAAAAGTTAACGGCTTTCCCATAGTCCGCATCGGACATTCGTACCCGCTGAAAGTGGGTGATGTAGGGGCCTACCTGCTCCCAAAGCCCCAGCTGTTGAAAAATACGGGCTGACATTGGGGAGAACGCATAGGCCCGTTCACGAGCGGCGGTCTGTGCTGGATTTTGGGTGTCAATGACGGCGACGGAGAGGCCGCTGTGGCGGAGGGCACAGGCTAACGTCAAACCCACCACCCCTGCCCCAACAATGGCCACATCCGTATGGATGAGCGGCGGGGGGCCCTGATCAGGCGTTTCGTGGAGATGGCCAGCAGTAGAAACGTTCAAAGTGCATAAGTCATTATTTGTCTATATTTTTACGCGTTCGTCTATTAGTGGCAACTACAGGGGCCTGGGTTAACGATAATTTGCAGGGATAAGCCTCAAAGTCCCCGAGAATTTAGGGATTTCGGGGGCCTGGACAGCTATGGGCTTTTTAACCAGAAATATCCTGCGGCTTACCCCATGGGATTTGGCAATTCTTATATTCATATAATCTGGAAGGGCCTACACTAGGAGCTGTTCTTTATAGAGAAGTAGAGAAACCAATGGCCCCACGCGATTCGAGTAAGCCAAAAGTGTCTGTAGAGACAGCTCCAGACGAGACAGCTCCAGACCCAAAGGTCTCTGCCAAAGCCGTTGATGCTCCGACGGTACCGTCCAACAATGGCGCTGAACTAACGGTGGATCCCGACAGCTTAGATACGGTATTCAGCGCCCTGAAAACGCTGCTGACCACCGTGGACAAGCTCCAAAAGTCCCGTCAGGAAGTGGGGGACATTAAGCCTTCGTTGGTGCGTTTGTTGGATGGGGAGCTGTTGTCTGGAGACGAGCTTGAGCGGCTCAAGTCGGGCGTAAGCGGTCTTTCTCGCCTGGTTAAGCTTTACAGTGACTATCAAACTGCCCTAGAAAAAGCTCAGCCGGCCAGGGAAATGTTGGACACTGTCTTAAAACCATAGTGTTTTGAACGATCTGTTGATCTGAGCACGGCGATCGCAAGTTTGGCACTACACCATCAAGTAAGGGCTTTTTAAATACTAAGCCCATGGTTTACCCATGGTAATTTTCTCTAGCAGAGAATGGGACAACGTCTCCTTTTAGAATTTTGCACGTTGGGACAAACCGGAGCTGCATGAGAAATTTGCTGTTCTGATGGATGATTGCGATCGCAACGTCTACTTTATCCATAGCCGTCATAAAATCCACCCAATCAAGTCAGATCTCAGATTAGCCTAAACCCGTCGGTGCCGGGGCTACCCGTCGGTGCCCGTGTGCTTCAGTACGCCAGCTAGGATAAATGCGATCGCAGACTCTGCGTAGGCTTCTATCGCCTGCGGTGCTAGCCATTCACTCTCTGGCATCAAATTTTTTAAATTGTTCTCCGCATTAAAGTAAAACGTCACTGTTCCCATAATGTGAATTATGGTCAACCAGGGGTCCAGGGGGCGGAAATAGCCTTCATCTACCCCTTTTTGCAAAAACGTTACCCCCAGGTTAATGGGCACTTCCCAACCTGTGAGCTTAAAGTACTTACCTTGATTACTCATGGCCTCATGCAGCAGCACCTTACCCTGATAGGGGTTGTTAACCTCATGGGCCACAGCCGCCCGCAAAAATGTCTTTAAGACATCCGGTGGCGATAGATTCTCTAAATTTAAGGTCTCAACAGCCACCAAAAAAGTAGCCGCATAGCGCTCTAACACCGCCTGGTACAGTTCTTCCTTTGTCCCAAAATAGTAGTGAATCATCGCCTTGGTCACACCGATATTGGCCGCCATAGGCTCCGTGCGTGCCCCCGCCAGTCCATAGCGTGCAAATTCCTCTTCAGCCGCATCTAAAATTTTCGCTTTGGTAGCTTCTGGGTCACGGCTTTGCCGCGAGCGCTTTGATTTGGCTGACGACTTCACTACAGGCTTCGCAGATAGAGGGTTCCTACCTAATAGGATACAACGCCGCTCCAAGGCATCTTGGCAGGTTTTCACCACCCAATGTTAACTAACCAGTTAAAAAGTTATTGACAGATTTGATCATTGCCTTTAAGTTAACTAACAAGTTAGTTTAACTATGTGATTAGTTAAGGTGACTAACCCTGTCGTCTTTTGGTCAGATACATGACAACAACTTTACAGAGACGCGACCAAGTCGGTCCATGGCAGCAGTTTTGTAACTGGGTAACCAGTACAGAAAACCGCCTCTATGTGGGATGGTTTGGTGTTTTAATGATTCCTACGCTCTTGGCAGCCACAGCCTGCTTTGTGCTTGCATTTATTGCAGCCCCTCCCGTTGACATTGATGGTATTCGTGAGCCTGTAGCGGGCTCATTGCTGCTGGGCAATAACATTATCTCTGGGGCTGTAGTGCCCTCTTCTAATGCGATTGGTCTACACTTTTATCCCATTTGGGAAGCCGCTTCCCTCGATGAATGGTTGTACAACGGTGGGCCTTACCAACTAGTCATCTTTCATTTTCTTATTGGCATTTTTGCCTATATGGGGCGTGAGTGGGAACTGTCCTATCGTCTGGGTATGCGCCCTTGGATTTGTGTCGCGTACTCTGCTCCGGTGGCGGCGGCTAGCGCCGTGTTTTTGATTTATCCCATTGGTCAGGGTAGTTTTTCCGATGGTATGCCGCTGGGTATTTCCGGTACCTTTAATTTCATGCTGGTGTTCCAGGCAGAACACAATATCCTGATGCATCCCTTTCATATGATGGGTGTAGCAGGGGTATTTGGCGGCGCGCTGATCAGCTCCATGCACGGTTCTCTAGTAACCTCTTCTTTGGTGAGAGAAACCACCGAAATTGAGTCTCAGAACTATGGCTATAAATTTGGGCAAGAAGAAGAGACTTACAACATTGTGGCTGCCCATGGTTATTTTGGTCGCCTAGTCGGACGCACCAATGAGGTTCTCTTAGGTGTCGATGCTAACAGTCGTTCTCTTCACTTTTTTATGGCGGCCTGGCCAGTCATTGGCATTTGGTTTACGGCTCTGGGTATCAGCACTATGGCCTTTAACCTCAATGGGTTTAACTTTAACCAGAGCATCCTCGATTCCCAAGGACGGGTCATTAGCACCTGGGCCGATGTCATCAACCGGGCCAACCTGGGTATGGAGGTGATGCATGAGCGCAATGCCCATAATTTTCCCCTTGACCTGGCCTCA
>JBCDJC010000022.1:0-35862 GCA_038748225.1 Cyanobacteria bacterium P01_H01_bin.26
AACCATCTGGCCCTAGTGGGTCTGGGTGCCGTCTTACTAGGGCCAAAGCTACTGCCAACCATTGCGAAGGTATCCAAACCAGTAGCCAAAAAGCTGCTCAAAAGTAGCTACTCTTACCGTCCCCAGATGACCCTCAGTGAGTGGGTAACCCAGTCTAAACAACGCTCGGAACAGTCCTTTGCCATCGATGAGCGACACCAAAGTGTGACTGAATAGCGATAGCTGCTAAACCCGAGAGAGATTAATCAACTAATACTGTTCATATAATTTTCAACGGATGTTGTGGCAGGTATTGTAATATCAATTAATTAGGAATTATTCTTATTAAATTCTGTGCAATTAGTCCTATCCTCAAGGCATAAACACCCTGTCTATTGGCCTACGTTTTCTCCGGAGCATGGAGTGCTCTTGGTCTTAGCTGGCTCTTTATTGACAGGAGCATCCCTAGCCCAAACATGGACCTGGGAGACCTGGTTGGCTTGTCTCGCTGCGTTTTTGGGCTTACAGGCAGAACACCCACTAATCGTGCAGGTCAAACAGCGTCGCAGCTGGAAACCTCGCTATGTGGTCTGGACTGGAATTTATGGCGGTGCTGCGATCTCAATTGCCACCTATCTCACCTATCGCCATCCGGTCCTATTATGGATTTCTGGAGCAGCGGCGATTGCCCTAATTATGGACATCGTCGCTGTCCTACAGCGACGACAAAAGGCAATTGACACTGAAATTTTGATGTTTACGGCCATTTGTATGGCCACCGTGTTTGTTTATGGTACCAATACTGGCAGCCTCACCCCTCAAGCCATCGGGCTGTGGCTGCTCAACAGTCTCTTTTTTGCCAGTGCGGTGTTTACCATCAAGCTACGTAAGGTCAAAACCAGCTCCCTCAAAGGTAGCCTGGTGTATCACGGTGTTGCGATCGCGCTAACCGCCGCCCTCTATGGGCTAGGATGGCTTTCCCTATTCACAGCCCTCACCCTGGGGGTGGCTTTACTCAAGCTAGCCGTTGTTATTTTGTTCCGAGACTGGTATTGCAACTGTCGATTTGAATATATTGCCCGCTTCGAAACCTACTTTGCCCTCACCTACACCGCCTTAGCCTGTTTGACAGTACTGCCAGAATACTTGCCTGCACCAGGGTAAGGGCAATCGTCGGGATTATTTATGATCCCAGTCAGGCTTAATGAGCTTACGACTGTTGAGAAATCGATCGATGGACATCGCCGCCACACAGCCATCGCCTGCGGCGACAACGGCTTGTTTAAAGGGAGTATTACGAATATCCCCAATCGCCCACACACCCTCCACAGAGGTATTCATCATGTCATCTACCCGCACCCCCCCGTCTGCATTAAGCGCCACCTGGGCGTGAATAAAGTCCGTAATCGGTTTAGAACCACTTTGATAGATAAAGACACCATCCACAGGCAGTTTCACCGGAGATTTATCCAACGGTTTTATGCTGACGCTATTTACGCCCATAATGTCCCCTTGAACATTGAGCAAACGGGCTCGACTCCAGGGTTTCACATTTCCCCTTTCCAATAGCTGCTGGCTGT
This sequence comes from Cyanobacteria bacterium P01_H01_bin.26, assembly GCA_038748225.1. Taxonomy (GTDB): domain Bacteria; phylum Cyanobacteriota; class Cyanobacteriia; order Phormidesmidales; family Phormidesmidaceae; genus Leptothoe. The sequence goes on from JBCDJC010000022.1 coordinate 1,560, forward strand.
GCATATCATCAGATTTCGGAACTTTAGGTGTGATCCAATGAACTGTGGATGCAAATTTAGTCAGCACCTGCGCCTCCTCTAATGCTTCGAGATTAGAGCCCACAACCGCCACTTCACGATCTCGATAAAACGCTCCATCACAGGTGGCACAATAGCTCACCCCACGCCCAAGGAACTCAGCCTCCCCTGGAAATGACGCTTTGCGACCCATGGCACCAGTAGCTAGCACCAGGGCGCGCCCAGCAAAAATACCCTCAGGAGTGTAGGCTTTTTTCAGCGGACCTTCCACATCAATATTAAAAACCTGAGAACGCTGGTAGGCTGCGCCGTACTCAACGGCCTGGTCGCGCATCATATCCAGCAAGGTGATACCACTCATATCTCCTGCTACACCAGGATAATTGGCTATTTTATGGGTAATTGCCAGAGCTCCCACAGCCGGATTTTTATCCAGAATCACTGTTTTTAGGTCGGCACGCGCTGTATAGAGAGCACAGGCACACCCCGCTGGACCACCACCAATAATAACAACATCAAATTCATGGGTTTCCACAACAAAATCGAGCTCCTAGGACGAGTCAACACAATAGGGTTAAATGCATGAGGTAGCAACAGCTTAGGCGATCACCTCGCTGAATTCTGCAGTTAAATCCCTATAAATGGCCGTTGAAGACGTTTTTGGAATGGACTTAAAGAAAGATTCGATTGTTTGCAGTGATGTCCGCCAAACGGCATCCCCATTTAGCTGGCAGGGGGCTGTATCAATAAAAATGGCACAACAAAACCCAGAAAGTCCAATATCCGAAAACTGAGCCTCTTCAATCAACCAGTCCAACTTTACCCGGTGGTCAAAACGCTGGTTCCGCAAAAACTGATCGAAGTGAAAAAATAGCGAAAAATAGTGAACTGCATCCTGAATACAGGTAGTACAGTTCCAAGCAAACTCTATGTAGCCTCGATGGCGCAGACCCTTGAGGGTTTTTCTGATATCGCTAAAGCAGCCAACGCTAAAGAAGTCACTCTCTTGGGTATTTAAGGCTTTTACTAAAGACTTTAAACCCTGGTCGTTTAACAGTTCTGGAATCGTATCAATCAGCTCAGGCCTGACTTTGAGATTTTTAAAGCCGTAGTTACCCTGGCCAGTCCTGGGGTAAGGGATAGACTTACCATAGGGACTCATATGTAACGTATTGGTGTATGGAAGAGAAACTGACATTAGGGCAAAGCATCCTTAACGATTGATGGTTGAATCATGTTCTAGAATCCCTCCTTCCCAATCGGTATTGATCGTACAGTCAGAACGTGCATAGGAGTGACACAACAGCGCATATCCTTCAGCAATTTGAGCATCGTCTAAAAATGATTGTTCTGCCTGGTCGAGATCGCCCATCAAAAGTTTGCCAACACAAGCATCACAGGTACCTGTACGACAAGGTAGGGAAAAGTTTAATCCAATCTCTTTGGCCGCATCTAAAATGGAATTATCTTCTGATACTTCTATGGTAGTCGTCTGACCTAAACGCTCGTTTTGTAAGGTTACCTTAAATGTGTGCATGGGTCTAAAAGGGTATCTAAAAAAAACTCATCTCCACCAGGTAGAGATGAGTCTGTATGGATCTAGAGGAATCCATAGGTGAGAGACAGCTAGGCAAAACTGTTAAGTCCGATGGCAAATGATACAACCACAACAGTTGCAAATCCAGCCATAGCTGCCTCGTAATAGGATAAATCGCTAAGACGACCACTGTTTTTTTGGCCCAGCAGATTATGCCACACATGGCCACCCAAAAAGACGACCCCTAGCAAACCTTGAATAACGGCCATATTCAACCGGTTATCACCAAAGATTTCCACAGGATAAACCGTTTCATTGAAGATAAAAAAGATTGAAATTAGTGCCATCAAACCAACGCCAGCCAGGCTATAGGACAAGATGACATGACCATCATAAATAAATCGCTGTCTGAACCAGCCAAAGGGAGCTCGCACCGTGTGCCAAATCCCCCCCAGGATACAGATAACAGCTATCCAAAGATGTCCGCCAACAATATCTGGCAAATTGTCAACGGCAGCCATCCCCATGGCATCCCAGCCGTGGCGGGTAAACCCAAAGAGATAACCAAAGATAATGGCGGGGTTGGTGGTGATCGTGTCAACAGGATGAACAGCTCCCACGGCAGGGTCGTAAATGCCGCCAAAGCGGGTGGCTTTGAGCACAAACAGCGAGGCCGCAAAGCCCAAGAAAATCAGGTGCTGGCCCAAAATAAAGCCCAGGGTTTCTGGATTGTTCCAAAGGCCCTCTTCTTTAGCCATGATTTTGTCATTACCCACCGCGTAGCTAGTAGGGCGCTGGTTAAAAACATGGAATAGCCCACCTGCAGCTAGGACAGCTGACGAGGCCAGGTGTAGGATTGCGATCGCAAACCAAGCCTCCCTATTGTCCACTCCCCAGCCCAAATTAGCCAGACGAGGCAGCAATAGTAGCCCCTGATCGGCCATGGGTACATCTGCAACATAGCGGGAGATTTCCAACAGGGTAAATGACCCAGCCCAAAACATAATCAAACCAGCATGGGCCAGATGCGCGCCCAACAGTTGTTCTGTGCGATCAATTAGACGAGCATTACCCTGTAGCCACGAGAGATCCCTACGCTGAGACGACCTAATAGCACCAGTCGTCTGGCCCAGGGTCACATCTAATGTTGGTTGAGATTGCATGATCTAGAATCCTATTCAGATGTACAGACGTTATATGCAACGTCTCTCCGGCATTAATTTTTGGATCGTATACAATCCTTATCCCTTAACTAACTCCTTAACAGGCGCAGCTTGAGAACACAGGCTGCCACAGCCAGGGGAGGAGACATAATCCATGCAATCAATAGCCTCTTCAGTTAAAGCAGATACGGGATGTACCGCACACTTTAGACGATAGTCACCTGTAAAATAGGCACATCGACTGCAAGGAATCTGATGCAATCGCCTGAGGTAGCTAGTCCCCTGCTGCAAAGTATGAAACAGTCGCCATACACACAACAGTAACGTGCTACAGATTCCTATTGCCACTCCCACACTGCCTACTATGGGTAGAACCGGGGCGATAACATTCATGAAATCAAAAAGAGAGAAAACGCAAAGTCAGAGAGAGGAGCTTCAGTCAATAGCTTAATAGCCGCATTGTCAAAAACGAGTACACCAAACTATTGACTGACATTAGAAAAAGCTATCTAAAGAGAGGAGTAAACAGATAGCTTAAAGCGACATTTCTTGTTTAATCTGAGCAGTCCAGGTCTTGATGCGATCTTCAGTCTTTTCAGACTCGTTATCGTCATCCAGCGCTAGGCCACAAAACTTATTACCATCACGGATGGCGAGAGAAGCCTCGTGATCATAACCATCTGCAGACCAATAGCCGACGGTTTTACCCCCCAGACCGGCAATTTTTTCTTCTAGCTGCCCCATGGCATCCATAAAGTTATCAGCGTAGCCGATTTGGTCACCTGTCCCCATATAAGCGATAGTTTTACCGCTAAAATCCACATCATCGAGATCGTCGAACACAGCCGCCCAATCATCCTGCAGTTCACCAATATTCCAGGTGGGGCAGGCAATGATCAAATACTCATAATCAGCGAGAGTACTCGCGTCTTCAATCTCAACAAGATCTACCATCGAGTCTCCCCCCAAGGCTGCTTGCACCTGCTCAGCAGCATCGGCGGTTTTCCCCGTAGTAGAACCATAAAACAAACCTACTTTGGCCATAACGACTCCCTTAACAAACTTGAAAGAAAGTGGAGACTATAACGCGACGGAGCTATAGTCTCCTTGGCGAATTCCTGCCCAATTGACAATCAAAGTCAATTAGACTTATCCCTAAATGAGTATACATGGAATTCACTTATTGAGAATTATTCTTTTTAAAAGAAGTTAGAAAGAACAAAAAATCCTCCCCCTAGCTCGCCACACTTTGGATAGTGAGCAGCAGATCGCCATTGCTCACTAGCAAGTAGGCAAACAGCGCACCGCCAGCGCCACCGACAAAAAAGCTAGTGGCAAACTGACTCCACCCTTCAGCAGACTTAAGGTTTTCTGGCAGCTCCCCCGCCACGGGCTTATTGGGCACAAAGGCGGCTTGGCCGTAGAGCGACAGCCCCAAGGTCAAAATCAGCACTAGACAGCAGGCAGACAGCAGTCCAGCGAGATCTGCAGAAGTGGTATTGCGGAGGGGCCCCAATAGGGCAAAGGGGCCAAACAAAAAGTAGCCATGGGCCATGCCCACTTCTAAGCCACGGGAAAAGGGGGACAGTCCTGGACGGTAAATTGGCAGGTTATTAATCCACAGCAGGCTCAAATCAGAGCTGTTGAGGGGAGTATTCATATTGCCAACTTCGGGGTTGTAGCTGAGGACAAAGTCACCGCGCCCAAAGTTATAGCCCTGGGCCTGGGCTCTGGCTCGCACCGCATGCCAGAGGTGACCCGCCAGCAGCAACCCGCCAAAGGCAAAGTGAAACGCGGCTAGCCAGGTACGTACCGGCACCACTTCGCGATTGCCTAAAAATCCAAGCGGGCCGTAAAACACCTCCGGATAGGCCGTGTTATTTACCGTGACAAAGTAACCGGCAAAAATGCCCATATAGGCCAATGCGCCCAGACTGTAAGACAAGTAGGCTTCGCCGTTATAGACCAGCACTCGCTTAGCCCAGCCAAAGGGACGGGTGGCAATGTGCCAAATGCCCCCCAGCACACACATCAAACCGACCCAAATATGGCCACCGACAATGTCTTCTAGGTTATCGACCGCCGCCATACCGGCTTCACCATGGGCACCGACCAGATAGCCAAAAATGGTTCCTGCCCCCAGGGTGGGACTATTCACCACGCGCATGGCACCCAGGTCAGGATCGTACAGGCCGCCCCAAAACATGGCCTTGGCAACCAGCAACCAGGCTCCCAACCCCAGTAGCACCAGATGGATACCAATGATGGTGGTCATCTTGCGATCGTCACTCCAGTCATAGCCAAAAAAGCCAGCAAAGGAGCTGTCTTGCTTGAGCCGATCGGGACCTAGAAATGAGTGATAAATGCCCCCCGCACCCAGCACAGCTGAGGCCACCAGATGGAACATACCCACGGCTAAAAAGGGATAGGTATCGACAATCACACCGCCCTCACCAATGCCGACGCCATAGGTGGCCAGGTGAGGCAACAAAATCAGCCCCTGATCGTACATCGGTATATCAGGGCTATAGCGAGATAACTCAAACAGGGTCATGGCCCCAGCCCAAAGGGTGATCAGCCCCGCATGGGCCACATGGGCCCCCAAAAGTTTGCCAGAAAAGTCAATAAATCGAGCATTACCAGCCCACCAGCCCACACGCTGTGAAACGGGTCGACTACTCAGTACACTTGCAGTCATAGATTTGCGTTTTTTAGGTTGTGTTTCGGAGAGATCTAAGCTTTGAGTTGGTCAATGGCCATCTGCTCAGATGGAGCCGCGACTCGTCCACCGACATCCTGGGTTACTTGCCCCTGACCAAAGTCAAAACCAGCGGAGCGGAGCGCATGCCAAAGATGTCCCTGTAGAAAGAAGAATCCTAGCCAGAAATGGGCATTAGCCAGCCATTCCCGTGATGAGTAACCGTCTATGGGGGAAGTACTGACAAAATAGGGCACCCGATTAAACTCAATGGTCAACGTAGGACCAAAAAATTCCGTGGGAAATACCAGGGAGTTAACAGATACAAACAGGGTGGCCACAAATGCCATCAGGCTCAGAGCACCTAAGCTGTAGGATAAATACGCCTCACCTGAGAATACAAACAGCTGCTTCACCCAGGCCATAGGCTGGGTAGAAATGTGCCACAGACCGCCTGCAATCAGCAAAATGCCAATGAACAGATGCCCGCCAACCACATCTTCAAGGTTGTCCACCCCCGCCAACCAGAATTTACCGGCAAACAGATAACCAAAAATCTCAGCTGGATTAGTATTGGGCGCGACAGTATGTACTGACTGAGTGAGGGGATCGTACAGTCCGCCGAGGAACATAGCCTTAGCGACTAACAGCAACGCACCACCCCCCAGTAAAACCAGGTGAGACCCCAAAATTTCGGTCATTTTGTCACCATCGCTCCAGTCATAGGCATAGCTGCCGCTCAAGGTTGCAGGTCCTTTGAGGGCATGAAAAATACCCCCAAACCCTAAAAAAGCGGAGCTGATCAGATGCACAGCTCCCACCACAAAATAGGGATGACTATCGACAATAGTGCCACCGTCCCCCAAGCCGTAGCCCAGGCGGGCCAGATTGGGCAGCAAAATAAAACCTTGCTCGTACAGGGGCCGAGCCCCATCCAGACGACTGACCTCAAATAGAGTAATCATCCCGGCCCAGAGCACAATTAACCCTGCGTGAGCTACATGGGCACCGAGCAATCGCCCGGATAAATCCACCAGTCGAGCATTTCCCGCCCACCAGGGGGGAGAGCCCGCTGCGCTCGTTGCAACAGACGTTGTCATAATTATGAGTCCCGTAGTCAAAAGCAAGCCTTATTGACATTTAAAGTCAATAAGGCTCAAGTAAACTCTAGTGCATTCTTAGATTATTGAGAATGCTTCCTCTTTTAAGTTTTATGTCATGCTGACAGCACTACGGTGAAATGATTGGGGTAAGCGCGATTAAATACAGCACTGAAAACGTAACCAGGCTACCCGCCACATAGGCCAACGGTGAGGTGGGAGCCTTTGGAAATTCCCACCAGTTTGGTATCAATGACTTCTTTGTATACCGATGACCTAGCTCAATTAATTGATCTAGGTGCGCTGGACCATAGCGAGCCATCCGAGCAAACGGTAGCTCTCCCACCGTCTGCTGGGGCAAAATTCGTCGCCGCTGATAGGGCACTGTCTCATCGCCAAAGGCTTCCAGGTATTCATCGCTATCTAGAAGCGCATCGATAAAGCCCGTCAGACCTTTGGTGGCCAATACAATGGACCAGGCATGGGCCTCCGCCTGATTGTAGATATCTCTGCCTAAAATTCGCTGAATACAAATCTGGACAAATCGATAGTTGTTATTGCAGTCATACACCCAGCGGCGGAAACTATCGGCCGTGACTAAACCTCGCACAAAATCACGGACGGTAATCTGGTTGCTCCTTAGCTGTGATTCTAAAAAGGGCTGACGATGATGATCAATTATCTGTTGTTCATTGAATATCTGGCGGTAGGCCGCATAGATCAAAATATCTAATTCTTGTGCCTGTAATAAATTGCTGTGATCATAGATTTTAGGGCTTTCTTCATTACCAACGTCGAAAGCAGCAACCCTGGAATTTTGGGATACTGGCTGATAGGTCAATAAGGGAATAGTCACAGTTGAATCTCCTAGGTAATAGTGTTGCGATCGCTACCTAATAGCAAATGTAAAAATTGTTAGCGCCGCAAATGGCAAAATGTTATTTAAATGACAGGTCTTCTATATCCCTGATATGTCCCTAAACTAGCGAACCAAACTTAGGCTTAGCCGTCAGGACGCTTTTAAGGAGGGCAGAAGGCATAGAAAACAACCTGGAGATATCTCCAGGTTGCGAGTGACCAGATTATCCGGGCTACCTAATAGGTACCAGGCTAATACTATAACAAGAGTAAATCAACAGACTTTAAATAAACAACTAAAAAGGAGTTTAATAGATCGGAGGTCCCCACGTGCTAAGGACTGACTCGTCTTTGCTGTCTTGATCTTGTTGTTTTATGTGAGTAGTCAAACGTCTATGAATGCCAGTTCCCAAGCTCTCTCTATTAATCTGACGCGTAAAATTGCCAATGTCGCTGTGATGTTTAGGGCTGAGTTCCCATCGGCCGTTCCCGATTTGAGTCCGTGGCTTACGGACGACATTACCAAGCAACAAATCAAACCTTCATCCATCGATCTGAGTTTTGCCGTACCGCAAGACTCAGATCTACTCAACTGCACCTGTATTTTATTGCAGATCCTTTTCTCAGATGCGCTGCTAGAGCCGACCTGTCACATCGTTGGCATCGAAGCATCAGGCCACGGTTACCAGGGACAATGCTGGACTTTTTCAACTAAAGCTGGCTGGCAGTTTGAAGACAGTAATAGACCTCAAAGCCACCATCAGCAAAGATTTGTCCATTTACTGCAGCAAATTCTGACGTTATTTAGCTATCCCACAGCCCTATCTCAGCCGTTTTGAGGCTGGGTCCTATCGTCATCAGCGCTCCCTTCAACTCCGCCCGGGGGACGCTTACCACTTGATATCCCATTCCCCATTTTGTAGCCATATCTACTTGACATCTATTCTCATCAATCCGATGATCTAGGCTATGTGTCTGAAATTCGTCGTGATTTACATTGGAGAGCAATGCATTAGGGATGGGATCAGTTCTGCCAAAAGTAGATTTAGCCAGGTCATCTAGACCGTCAGTACTGAAGCAACAACGCTATCGATTGCTAGTGGTCGGTTTAGCGCTGCCCCTGGGTCTATTTTTAGCCGTTGCCATCTCCTTATCTTTTGGCTCAGTTTCCCTAACTCGCCCGGAGCTATGGGCGGCTTTGCTCAAGCAGGGCAGTAGCATCAATCAAACCATTGTGTGGGATCTGCGACTGCCAAGGGTGATTTCCGCCATCATTGTGGGGTCGGCCCTGGGCATGGCGGGCTCATTGCTCCAGGGCATGCTACGCAATGGATTGGCAAGTCCGTTTTTGCTGGGTATTTCATCCGGAGCTGGGTTGGCGGCGGTACTGATTGTGGGTCTCAAGGTTTGGGATATCTGGCTGCCGTTGGGTGCCTGGCTTGGGGCTGTTACGGCCATGGCGATTGTATTTGCCCTGGCTAAAACCAAGGGTGAAATATCGGTAGAACGTTTGATTCTTGGGGGGGTGGCCGCCAGTACGCTGTTTGCAGCGCTGCAGACTATGCTGCTGTTGCTATCCCCCGATGGTCAGGTACAGGCGGCGCTTACCTGGCTGACGGGCAGCCTCAATGGCCGTGGATGGGAGGAGGTGACAATCATAGGTCCCAGCGTAGTTGTGGCTTTGGGACTGGGCTGTTTGCTGGCCCGCCAGGTAAATTTATTGAACCTGGGGGATGATTTGGCGGTGGGACTGGGGAGTTCTTTGGTGCGATCGCGACTGCTGATTGGCGCTGTCGCCACCCTACTTACCGCCGGAGCCGTCAGTATCGCCGGTCTGGTGGGCTTTATCGGCTTGCTAGTGCCCCACGGCGTCAGACTATTGGTGGGTAATGACTATCGCCTGGTCCTGCCCTTCTCGGCTGTTGGCGGTGCACTGGTCCTTTGCATTGCCGATTTACTGGCCCGGTTGGGACCCATTGAGCTCCCCGTCGGCATTGTTACCTCTATCATGGGAGCACCCGTATTTATGTGGCTGCTCTATCGCCGCAGCGGCTCAATTACAAGGGGTTAGCCATGGTTTTAGAAGCATGCGACTTGCAAGGCGGCTACGGTGATAAAACCATCGTTGACCAGGTCACCCTGGCCCTGCACCAGGGAGAATGGCTGAGCATTTTAGGCGCAAACGGGTCGGGCAAATCCACCTTGCTGCGACTGTTTGGACGCATCCTGCCACTGCAGCAGGGGGCTGTTTTACTCAACGGGCAAGACATCCACAGCCTGTCACCCACAGCCGTGGCTCGCAAGCTGGCCCTGCTACCCCAGCAGCAAATTTTGCCCGCCGGATTGAGCGTTTACCAGCTGGTTAGCCTGGGTCGTTCTCCCCACCAGCCCTGGTGGCAGTGGGACCTGAGCACCCACGACCATCAGCAAATCGAGCAGGCCCTAGCCTGGACCGATATGGAACAGTATCGTCACGCTCCCGTGTCGGCCCTGTCCGGCGGTCAGCGGCAGCGGGCTTTCTTGGCCCTGGCCCTGGCCCAGCAACCCCAGGTATTGCTCTTAGATGAACCCACCACCTACCTTGATATCCACTATCAGCTGCAGCTCCTAGAGCTGCTCAAACAGCTCAACCGGCAAAAACAGCTAGCCATCATCACCGTACTGCACGACATTAACCTGGCAGCCCGCTATAGCGATCGGCTGGCCTTTATGCGGGGGGGCAAACTTTGGGCCATGGGCCCCGTCGCCAACACCCTCACCCCCGACATTGTGAACCAGGTGTTTGACGTAAACATAGCCATTTTAGATACCCCCGTCGGGCCGCAAATTTGCCCCCTGACAGCCAGCCTCCCCCCATCCCCCAGCGCAGCCATGACCTCGAAAGCACCCCTCTAGGGGCATAGGCTATCGCTGGACCTTTCATTCCGTGTTTCCGATCAATCTACTACCCCCTGAGATGAACGCTACCCGCTTATTGCGAATTTTTCTTTTCAATAGTCCATATCTGATGCTACTGATGGTTTCCCCTGCCATCGCAGCACCCACAGTTAACAGCCTCTGTGAGCGACCAGCTGACCTGCAAGAAGAGACCACAGCCTGTGAACCTGAGGCATCCCCAGAAGCGGCAACAATTGCCCAGACCGCCCAGGCAGACTCAGCAGATGCAACCATCGCTGACGACGGACTGTTACGAATCACGGTCACCGGCACCCGCACCCCTCGCACCATTCAGTCCTCTCCGACGACGGTCACTGTACTCGACAGTGATGATGTCAATCGTCTGCTCATCCGTGATATTTCCGACCTTACCCGCTACGAACCTGGGGTGTCAGTCAGAAACAATCTGCAGTTTGGCCTCCAGGACTTTAATATTCGAGGCATTGAAGGCAACCGAGTGCTGATTCAGGTGGACGACATTCGGCTACCCTCCTCATTTCAGTTTGGCGATGCCGTTACCCCCGGTCAGGGATTTAATCTAGGGCGAGACTATTTTGATACGGAAATTCTGCGCACGGCTGAAATTCTGCGGGGTCCAGCCTCCACACTTTACGGCAGTGATGCCCTGGGTGGTACGGTCAGCTACTTTACCCTAGACCCGACCGAATTGATTGAGGCCGCTGGTCGAGATTCAGCAGCCACTGGCTCCACCAATTTCGATAGTCGCAATAACGGATTTACCAGCACGTTTGTCCAAGTCAATCGTTTTGACAACATTGACACGCTGCTGGCCTATTCTCGACGAGATAGTTCTGAGGCTGAAAATCTAGGGGATGATCAAACAAACAGCCGCAATAGCGTACTTGGCAAATTGGTCTACAACCTGAATGACACCAGCGCCGTAGACTTTACCGTAGAACATTTTGATAATGATACCGATACCACCACCTCCGAAGAAAATCTGCCCCTAATTACCGGTACAACAACTCGGTTTGAAGAGGAGATTGATACTAACCGCACCCGGTTGAGCCTGGCCTATAAATATGACAACCCAGAAAGTACCTCTTTTCTAGACTTTGCCCAGGCCCGGCTCTATTTCCAGGACTCCCGCACCCGAGAAGAAAATGAACGGGAGCTGCTGTCCTTTGATTTTCGAACATTTCAAACCTCACCAGCCCTGCGCTTAAGTGAAAATCAGTTTGTGGATCAGGTATTTGGTGGCGATGTGCGGCTGCGCAGTGATTTTGATTGGGGTAATAGTAGCCACCGGCTGACCTATGGCATCGATGTCTCCAACACCTTTAACGCTCGCCCCCGCGATCGGGTCGAAACCGACCTGATTACGGGAATAACGACTCAAGATGCCATTCCCGATGATTTTCCCACGCGGGATTATCCCAATTCAGACACCTTTAGGGTGGGCGTTTATATTCAAGATGAAATTGAGCTGGGTCAATTTAGCATTATCCCTGGCCTGCGCTACGACTATTACGATCTGAACATTTCCATTGATGAAGACTTCGAGCGTAATGGTGCCACGGCAACCGATTTTAGTGACAGCTCTTTTTCACCTCAGCTCGCGCTGGTCTATCAGCCAACGCCCGAACTAAGCTTCTACGGTCGCTATGCCCGCGGTTTTCGCGCCCCACAGTATGACGAGATTAACAGTGGTTTTACCAATCAAATCTTTGGTTATCGCACTGAACCCAACCCTGACCTGGAGGCGGAGACTAGCAACAGTTTTGAAGTGGGGATGCGGGGCAGCTTCTCCAAGTTTAACTTTAGTCTGGCGGGGTTCTACAACCGATACAACGACTTTATTGACAATCAGCTGGTCGATACAGAATTTGCGGGTGGTCGACCCTTGCTGGTGTTCCAAAATGTCAATGTGGATGATGTAGAAACCTACGGTGCGGAAGCTAAGGTTGAATATCAATTTACGCCGGGGCAGGGAGGATTTAGCTTACTCGGGGCTTTGTCTTGGACCGAAGGCAATAATCTTTCATCGGATGAGCCTTTATCGACGGTAGATCCGATTGAAGCAGTCTTGGGACTGCGCTATCGCGACGACCGCTGGGGGGCTGAGCTGGTCAGCACCTTGGTTGGGGAGGCCAGGGGTGAAGGATTTGAACCCGAAGCTGGCCAAGATCCGTTTGTCCCTGACGGATTCGCGGTGTTTGATTTGATTGGTTATTATCAGGTAAATCCTGACCTCACCTTGAACCTGGGGCTGTTCAACCTGTTTGACACCGACTATGTGCGCTATTCCGATGTGCGGTTTTTAGATAGTAACGACAGTTTGTTTGATTTGCAAAAGGCTCGTTTTGAGCAGCCAGGTTTGAATGTGCAAGCCGGGGTCACCTGGCAGTTTTAAGGTTAGTTAATCGACAATCAGTAGCTATGGAGAGAGCGGTGATGGGCAGACAATATTTTGCAAATTTTGTCGGAGGATTGGGGATGGTGGTTGCGATCGCATCCTGTAGCCCCAGTCCTCCGACAGTATCACAGGAACAAGATACGGAGGCTACCCCCCAAACCACACCGCAAACTATTGTCGCCCTCACCTCCATCAGCGCTGATATTGTCCACCATTTAGCCGCCGACGCCCTGGTGGGTATCCCCGGCAGCCCGCTGCTTAGCAACGACCCTCGGTTCGAAGGACTCACCCCTGTCAGCAGCGGCCGCACTGAACCCGATCTAGAGAAAATTGTGGCCCTAAAGCCCGATCTTGTCATTGGTGCCACCGGTTTCCATGACAGAACCCTAGAGCGTCTAACGGACCTGGAAATTAATGTCCTATCAACAGATATCAAAGGCTGGGAAAATCTTAGGAATATCACCCAAACTTTGGCCACCCAGCTTGATGTTGATCCAGCACCCCTCATCGAGCGCTATGATGCCTGCTTGGCAAAAGCTAATGATCGGGGACCCACGGCGATCGTACTCGCTAGCAGAGAACCCCTATTATCCCCCAACCAAGAAAGCTGGGCCGGAGACTTCCTACAAAAATTCAACGTTCAGAACTTAACCGCTGACCTGCAGGGACAAAGCGAATTTCAAGGGTATATTACCCTGTCTCCTGAGAAAATCTTAGAGATGAATCCAGAACAGCTATATTTTATTGACTCCGGCGGCGGGCTTGAAGAGGAGATTGGAGAACTTAAAACCGATCCGTTTTGGAGTCAGCTTACAGCCGTTCAATCAGATCAGGTTTATCCCTTTGACTACCATGGTCTTATCAACCCAGGCAGCTTAAATAGCATTGAACAAGTATGTGACAATCTCAGCTAGCAAAGATCAGTTTGTGCAACTGAGTAAAGCCTATGGGCGTTTACCCGAGTCGTCCGAACTATGATTTATAGTTCGGACGACTCGGGTGGCATTTGGGAGGTTGGTGTAATCTCCCCTTATATCCTTTAAACCAGTCTCTCAGTCACCGTATCAAGACCAGATCGCCCTGGGGGTTTCTTGCTGCTATTCAGCCACCCTGCTTTGATTCTTTCTAAGCTTCCAGGCAGCACCTCCAAGGGATATTACGGCCAACAGAGTACCCGGTTCAGGGGTCTGTACCGCTGGTTCTGCCGCGACAAAAGCCTCGCCCAGCTTAAACTCCACCAAAGTTAGCTGTTGGGCAGTGGTAAATTGCTGAGCGTAGCTACCAAATACCTCGACAAACGCCTGTTCTGCCAATAAATCTGGACCGCTTACAAACTCAGCGCCAGTAATATCCCAATCAAGATCGGGGGTGGATTCGACAACCAATTCATCCGCTTTACCAGGCGTGCTGAGGGTGCCAAATAGTTCAAAACTGGACAGGACAGTTGCCGCCTCATCCAATAAAGCAAAGGTAATCCCAGCCGTGGCCTGGGCCTGTTCAGAAAGAGGATCGTCGATGGAGGTAAACAGCTCTAAGAAGCCCGTAAAGTCAAATGTAAAATTAGTATTGGCCGCCACTTCAAACTGGCCCAAGACAGACGCCTCACTCTCAGCTAAACCGAGATAGTTTAAGCCTTCTCCAAATGTCTCACTAACAGTTGTGTTGCCTGAAAAGGCCGGATCGCGATCAAAGAAAGCAGAGGCTTCAGCCTCTGTTAGCACCGAGCCAGTTCCAGATGAAATGGAAGTAGTGCCACTGTCTGTTGATGAAGAAACAGAAGTAGGAATTTGCGAAAGATTCCCAAAAGAGAAGAAACTATTAGAAGTAGCAAACGTAGCGGCTTCACCGGGTAATGAGGCTACCATTAAACCCATGAGACCAGAAGAAACAACCAGTGTTGTCTTCGGGATTTTCTTTAAAATACTCATCTAATAACCCGCACTAAAAATCAGCAATGTAGTTCCTCACCGCTCAGAGCACGGCGGTGCCGACATGTAGGCGCAATCAAATGTCAACGGGAAAGACAGCTAACTCAAAACGTCAGTCAATGACATTCTTTTAACGCATACCGTTGGGGTAGATAGCAGCACAGGGTAGATTGATAACAAACATCGAAAATCTGCTGCTCTAACGAGTAGCAACATTACGTCCCCAGCCCTGTGGGAACCATTAGATGTACTTGTAGATATCCTAGATCCTTAGTTTTTCTGAAGGGTAAATTAACTATAAATAATCTAAGGCATCAAATAAAGAAGTAGCAAAATAAGTTGTTTACGCATATGTTGTATCAATTATGACTTTGCCAACACAACAAAGGCAGAGTTTAAGGCTACGGTTAAACTCTGCCTTTGAATTTTTACACTTTATGGTCTCAGCTTAATAGGCTCCCATGGGTTGTATCCCGCCACCCACAACGTTCCAGGCAGCAAAATGACCTCCCTTAACTTTTTTAGCATCCTTGGCGGAGGGTTCAAGGAAGTTGAGATCCCGGATGCCCTTGGTCACAGCGTATTGGGTTTTCTGATTGGCGCATGGTTGTCTAGATTGACATGCACTCGCAGCATGACAGTTGGGAAAGCCATTTTCTTTAATCAATCTGTTCAAGGTGCGATAGGGAATGTAGTGCCCTGGTTCATAGCCAGCATTGTTAAGGATCAACACACAGGCCCAGGAATACTTACCATTTAAAATTGCATCAATAATGAGTTCAAAGTCTTCTTGGCTCATGGAAGCCTTCATCTTTTCTGTATTAAACGCCATGATGTCCTATCCTAAATTTGCTGGGGCCTAAAAAACACTGACACTCCGTTGACATATTAAAAGCCCTCCATGGGCACCCTGATTAGACGTTCAAGGGGCTTTTTTTAAGCTGCCGGATGGGAGCAAGTAAAAAGTCTACAATCCGACGTTTGCGAATAATAATCTCTGCATTTGCCGTTTGCCCTGCCTTGAAGGCAATACTTTCATCTTCATGGATAACATAGTCGCGCTCTAGGGCGATTTCGACGTTATAGACAGCACCCATCTGCTTATCTTGTTTGGCATCGGGTGATATGGAGGTGACTCGACCTGGGACAATTCCATATTCCTGATACGGAAAAGCGTCAAATTTCATTTGTACAACCATATCCGGTTCGACTAGCCCAGCTTCTCTGATGGGTAGCATCGCAGAGAGCACCAGTGGGGTTTGCGCAGGGGCAATTTCGACCATGGTCTCGCCAGGCTGGGCAACTTCTCCAATATTGCCGATATGAACCGATGAGACCGTGCCATTGACTGGGGCATGGAGAAACATCTGTTCCAAATTGGTCTGAGCCACGGTCAAGAGCGTTGTTGTCTCAGCAATTTGTGCTTCTAGATCGTCAGCTTCGAGGTGTAGCCGTTTAAGTTTTTCTCGGGCTTCCAAGGCGCGACTGGTGGCCTCAGCTTTTTTTAGCTCCAGCTGGGCATGCATCTGTTCAGCCTGGGCCAGGGACTGCTGCACCTGCCCCTGGCGTTCGGTCATCACTCGCTGTCGATCCCGCAGGGTTTGTTCCACATCAAACAAATATTCGGTTGAAATGGCCCCTTCATCCACTAAAGACTGCAAACGGTTGAGGCGGGATTCATTAGCGGCCAGATCGACGGTCAGCTGGGCTGCGATCGCTTGATGGGTGCCCATATTCGCCTGGGCTTCAAAAATAGCGGACTCCTGGGTTTGAATTTCGGCCGTGGCGATGGCCTGCTGGGCATCGGCCTCGTAGCGGGTTTGGTCAATTAAGATCTGGGTTTGTTGGAGCTGGCTGTTGAGGGCGATAAGGTTTTGAGATAATCGCTCCACCTCTGATGTTAAAACTTTGGTGTCCAGCTCAATCACCACCTGGCCAGCGGTGATTGTATCGCCCTCCTGGACCAAAATTTCAGAGACTTCACCCGCCGCCACTGGCTGCACCTTGTAGGTGTCACCCTCTGGCACCAGCTCACCCTGGGCCCGGCTGACTTCTTGCATGGTACCAAACCACATCCAGGTGCCAAACATACAGGCAAAGATAACACCAATCAGCACCATATATCGAGGCAGGGCCGCAGGCGGATGGTCAAGGGTCGCCTGGAGGGATTCGCTCCAGTTGGTGATATCTGAGGTGGATGGGGTTGTTGACTTAGCAACAGGCGAGTCAAAGGAGCCCGGTTGACTTTGCTTAGGAGTCGCCGTTGTAGCACCAGTCTCTACTAGATCTGGTGTCTGGGGCTTGGTTGAGGTCTGTGTATGGTTAAGCTGTTTTAACATGCCACCACTCCATCTATAGATCAAGTTGTTGTTGAGCGAGATGATGATATAACCCTTCCGCTGCCATCAAATCAGCGTGGGTTCCCTGTTCGACCAGCACACCGTGATCTAAAACCAGAATGCGATCGGCATTGCGTACGGTCGAAAGCCGGTGGGCAATGATCACGGTGGTGCGATCGCGACTAATTTGGGTCAGGTTGTGCTGAAATCGACGTTCAGATTCCGTATCCAGTGAGCTAGTCGCCTCATCTAACAGTAAAATTCGAGGCTCGCCCAGGAGCGCTCTGGCAATAGCAATCCGCTGACGCTGCCCCCCCGACAGGGTAGAGCCCTGTTCCCCAACTTTGGTGTGGTATCCCAATGCCAGGGACTGAATAAAGACATGGGCTTCCGCCAGCTTGGCGGCGGCTACGGCCTGTTCGAGGGTATACTCACTGCGAAACAGGGTGATATTTTCTAAAATTGTGCCTGAAAACAAAAAACAATCCTGGGGCACCACCCCTAGCTGGCTGCGCAAAGACTGGGGCGATACATGACTAATATCGTGGCCATCAATGAGAATACGGCCGCGACTGGGACGGTAAAGCCCTTCTAGAAGCTTTATCAATGTGGTTTTACCCGAACCGCTACGACCCACTACGGCAATGGTTTGACCAGCCCCTATGTGGAAATTTAAATTTTGCAGCGTATTTCTATCATCATCCGCACCGTAGCTAAAGGTGACATCCTCATAAGTGATCGCACCCCTGATCGTTGGCAACATCAATAGCCGGTGGTGGGGAGATTCTTCGGGATCGGTTTCAAAGACATCGTTTAGACGTTCAACGGAGATTAATACCTCCTGAAGCTCATCCCATAGATTAGCCAGGGCTAACACTGGGCTGATGACGTAGCCGATCATCATATTAAAGGCAACCAGCTGGCCAATGGTTAGCTGGTTGTGGATCACCATGTAGGCTCCAGCCCACAGTAGGATAATACTACCGACCGAATGAACCACATCGTTAAGGGCTTCTAGACCGATGGAAAACTTTTGTCCCTTAAAAGAGACATTTGTTAAACGAGTGGCTCGGTCTTCCCAGAGCCACCGCACTTCTCGCTCGGTCGCAGTCGATTTCACCGTGGCGATACCGCTGATCATCTCCACTAGAGACGAGTTTTGATCGGCCGCTTCTTTAAAGATCTCTCTAGAAATCTTGCGTAAAAAAGGAGTTGAGCCCAATGTGATGATCACAATGGGGGGAATCAGCCCCAACACCAGCAGCGTTAGCTGCCAGTTGTAATAGACCATCAACCCCAGATAGACCACCCCCGTGAGTAAGTTGAGCCAAGCTAAAACAACCTGGCCAATTAGAAAGCGGGCGATTTTAGAATTTTCTTGCACTCGGGTCAGAATATCCCCCACCCGCCTGGACTCAAAAAAGTTGAGGGGTAAATTGACGGTATGGCTAATAAAACCAGTAATTAGCGTCAGATTTAGACGGTTGGAAAAATAACTCAACAGATAGGCCTGGGCCGATGTCATACAGATTCGCCACAGCCCAAATAAAAGCATGCCAATGATGACGACATTGAGCGTGCTGGTACTTTTTTGCACCACCACTTGGTCCATTATGATTTGGGTAAACAGGGGTGAGAATAACCCAAATACCTGAATCAAAAAAGAGGCAACAATAATCTGAAAAATTATTTGTTTATAGGGACCCAGGGCATGGAAATATCGCCAAAGTGAGGTCTTCTGCTTGATTGTTGTTTCTCGTAGCCGCTCAGTTGGATCTAATAAAAGGCCATACCCGGTCCATTGGTGTAAAAACTCTTGCGAAGAGACTGTGTTCACCCCCGTCGCTGGATCGGCAACGATTGCCTGATCGCCTTGAATGGTATAGACAACAACAAAGTGATTCCCTTGCCAATGGGCAATCCAGGGATTTTTTTGTTCGGCAATGCGGTTAAAACTAGCCCTGACCGGTCGAGCGTGGAAGCCAATGCTTTCGGAGGCGTTGGCCAAACCTTTTAGCGAAGTACCCGAAACACCAACATTAGCTCGCTCTCGCAGGGCATGGATGGGAAAGCGCTGACCCCAGTAACGGGCAATCATCGACAGACAGGCTGCCCCACAGTCTGAAGAGCTCTGTTGCTCCACCCATGGATACTGGTGCACCCAGTCCAGGAATACCCGCTTGACGGGTTTAGGTAAGCCAATATCCTGTGGTTTGGCGGGCGATTTGACAGACAGCGCGCCCGCCGGTGGCCCACCATTTTTACAATGGGTATCGGCGGCACCTGCGGGGCTAAAGGTACCCGTGTGGCCGTTGCGATCGCCAACAGCCCCCGAAGCAATGTGGGTTTCTAGCTCTGGGAGCAGTGCCTTAGAAACCTCCCAGGCACTCTTAGGTAAACAGTAAACGGTTAAGGGAGTACGTGCTACCCATTGGGTGGGGGTACGGTTTGGATAACCCCAGCTAGTACCACTGCCAAGCACTTGAGCTGAACCGGTCTCAATTTCGCCCTGTTTTATCCAAAATCGTCCGATTTCTGAAGAAGTTTCTTCGCAAAAGTAAATGTGCGTACCGGCTTCAATCCGTCGTTTTTCGAGATATGGAACCCAGGCCCGTAGCTGATGGGCAGGAATCGCCCCCAGCGGGGTCATTGTCCTAAAAAAGATAAGCTGCTCACGTTGCTGAGCCTCTTTGGCCCACTGTTGTTTTAAAGGATTGCAGGTTTGCAATAAATCATCTAGCCCAGCCAGGGGAAGCTGAGCAATCGTTACCTGACTGGCGGCAACGGCACAATAGGCAGGGGTACCGTCAACAAAATAGCTGTCGGCACCAAATGTTTCCCCTGCAGAGACCACCTGGGCTGTGATTGGGCGGAGCTGTTGAACCCGAGAACAGAGAAGCCTGACTTGACCCTGGCAAACAAAATAAAGGATGGAGATATCATCTGGCTTGCCAGCCTGGAAGTTAGATGTCTGTGTCGATAAGGTGTTGATAATTTCATCGCCCAACCGATAATCAACAAAATTCGCCTGGGAGATGAGAGTAGATGCAATGGTCGAATCTACATTGGTAGGAATGCGATACCACAGTAAATTGGCAATATCTGTTTTTAAGGCATCTAAACCACTGGCAGATTGACCATTCAGTACCTTGAGCCCTTCATTCATAACCTGAGTCTCGTAAGGGAGCAATACTGAACTTTTAGGAGTGAAGACGGTCTAGTCAGCGGCGATGACTAGAAAACACTGAGGGACTTGCTGGTAAATAAGGTACCCAACCATAGCTCCTTTCCCCTTCCCCTTTAACCCTTCCCCACTCTACTCCGGGGATTTTTTTGGCAGATCCCTAAGGGAATATGGCTCAACTAGCTTAATCGGCAGTATCTGTTTGCTGAGTCCACCGATCCTTACACAATTGGCGCACGAGCTGGTGTGAAGACTAAAACTGTCTTTTTGAACCACCGAAGGCTAATCTTAATCAGACACCTGCCTGAGAGAAGTGGCTGTACTATTTTGGCAACTATGGCAGTTTTTTATGAATCCAGATAACAAAAGCATTTTTCTAATCTTCGAAAAGGGACTTGTAAAACTCCCTCCCATGAGCAGAGGGACAATCAAGGAAAAACTATATTTCAAAAGCTATGGCTGAAGTATTTCCAAGCTGACATTAAACAAAAGCAATTAATTTTGCCCAGGCACAGCGCGTTTAGCTAGCGATCAGCGTTTACTTCTGAACTTCTCCAGTTATACGATGAATAATACATAGTGAAGCACTGTTTTATAGATCCTTTACAAAGTTTTTAATGTATCGGAAAGTACTTTTGGCGAATTATTTTTACAGCGATCCTTACTTTTATAACGACAAATAAGGATCGCCATAAGGGCCGTTATTCCGGTAATACAGTCTTTTTAAGAGATCTGCAGGATGAGATCGCGCCATCTCGAAAAACCGTACCAGGAAATTTTCCAAACAAGTAAGGACAAGAGTTTTCTTAAATCGTGATTCGCGATACCTTGCGCTACAGTTATAAAAAAAATTAATGGTTACTATCCCAGCCTAACCAGCCGCCCATTACCGGGACCCATTAGGCTTAAGCAAACAACAAGCTTGAACTTAGGTAGGTTTAGCAACACTTAAGAAGCCTCTCCTTGCTGTCCACCCGACGTTTGGCGACTGTAACGTTTTAAATTGGACTTAAGATAGTTATACAACCAGGTTTCTGATACTTCCGTAACCCGAGCAATGCTAGCAACAGGGATTGCTTCAGATAAAAGCTTGTCAATAAGTACCTTTGTCTCAGCAGAAACGACCGGATTGGTTGGTGCAGCAACAAACTGTCGCCCGCAGTGACGACATTTATGATTTTGCTTGCCAGTATGGCTTTTACCATTCTTGACAACACAGGAAGAGCCACAGCTAGGGCATTTGGGAAGAGGAGCTAACATCGGTAAACACAGAAGTAAGCTACATACAGCAATTATGCGGTGTACATTCATGCTTCTGTCAAAGGCTAACCCATAACTTCTAATTAGATAATCAGCGTTAGCCTTTTCTTTAGGACATTAACAATTGAACTAATCTTTCAGTGAGAGGAAAACCTGTTGTTTGTTCAAAAAACATGAACTCAGGGCTGGGGTCCGCTTGAAGAAAAATAAACTCCCCCTGGGGGGATAGCCGCCAGTCAATGGCTGCCCACTCAAGAAATAGAGCTTGAGAAACTCTCAGACAGTCTGTATGGATATTGTCTGGCAAAATAGCTGGAATCAGACGGGCATGACGATCTCGTCGAAAATCAATATAAGCACTGCGGATTTCTGCCCCATAAACATAGTTTCCGATTACATAGCAGCGAATATTATTTCCGGGTATGTATTCTTGCAGCGTAATAGGAGAGCGCTGAATAGCGGATCTTAGAAAGTCTTGGTCAAGCTGGGAGACCTCTAATAACGTGGCATGGGTATTTCTGTAGAAAGATTTTAATATCAGCGGTGAAACCATCGCTGCAAAAGCTTTTAGATGGGTAAGACTATTGCTAGTCAAGGTTTTAGGAATCGCTATCCCTAGATTTTCTACCGCAGACAGCTGCAGTGGTTTCTCCTGGTAAAATCGATGGGCTTCCCAAGAATTTACCCAGTGGGCTGAACAACCGCGAATTAGGGACCGCAGCAGACTGCTAGAGTCAGCCATCGCCACCGGATGTGAATCGGTATAGGGTGTCCCATCGATAGGATATAAGTGATGCCAAAAGACACTCTGAATCTCGTTTAGAACGATTGTTTTACCCCCTGGTAGATATAACCATCCCTCATGGGTATGGGCTTGCCAGGTGAGCTGGAGATACTGGGGAAATAGCTGATTGTCCCAATAGTCAACAGATGCTCCGGCCGATTCAAGACTACCTTTGAGGTGAGCAGCTTCCCCGTCTAAATCACTGCCTAATATCAGAATATGCATAGCCTGAGGCGAGAAGATACTCCAGGCAATTATGCAGTGGGCTTGGAGTCTCCTAAGTAAATGACAGCCTGATCGGCGGGAATAAGATCAATCTTTGTGCATCAGGTAAACCAGCTCACGCTCCAACCAGCCATCAAACAGTTGGTTTAGGATTCGCTGGCGCAGATCGTCAGTCAGCTCCGCGGCCAAAAAGGTTTCTACCATGAGTAAATCATACCCATCTTCGGATGGGTTGGGGCCGATAATATCCTTTGGTTGGCTGCCAAACACTTGCGCAGCAATATTAGGCACTAGATCCTGCCGTGATAAGCTCCCCTCATAGCCACAGTGGAACCGTCGTTTTTCATCAATATCATGTTGATGGGCAGCCTGATAAAAGCTAGTTTCTGATTCGGTAATCTGATAGTAGAGCTCCTGGGCCAGGGGAGCATCTGCAACGACAATCCGATAAAGAACGGCCTTTTCGTAGTTCAGCCTATGCTGAGTAAAGTAGGTGGCCACCTGCGCTTCAAATAGTTGGGTGGCTAACTTTTGGCGTAGTAATCGATCATAGATACCCTGTTCCCACTCATCAGGGGTAATGAGCTGATCGTCCAGCCACTGCAATGTATCCTTAGCGCTTTCTAATTTCAGGTCGTGACGACATTTATCGGCCTCAGCCTGAACTTCGTCATCGCTGATGGTAATTCCCCTTTCCTGCGCCGCTATGCTAACGATGCGACTAAACGTTGCCTGCCGACAAATCTCCCTAATCTGCATTTTTTGCTTAAGCAGAGAGACGATCTGTTGGGCATCAATTGCTATGTCGCCAAAACTAATCACAGCAAAACAAGGGTCAACAACGGTGGTGACGACAGCTATTCTGCTGGGTTCACAGCGTCAACAAGCAAATTACTCGGCAAATCAGTTGTGCCTCGAACTATGGCGAGAATATCGCCATTGATCAAACGAACTGATGTACTTTCAACTATACCATTATTATCGAGATCCACAGGTTCTAGGACAATGTCGGTCGCCCAAGAGAGATCTGAACTTAGCTGAAGCAAATCGCCCTGCGCCCCATTAAAATCCAGGATCAGATCGGCCTCAGCCATATGTTCTGTGCCAGCGGCATCCAAAACAAAAACATCCCCATCCCCATAGCCTACAAAAATATCACGATCGGGGGTGCCGACTAGGCGGTCTGCCGAGGGGGTTCCTAACAGAAAATCGATGGCCAACGTACCATGGATTGTAGAAACATCGGGATCAGATGTTTCAGTGGGAATCGAGACCGTGGTGATGACATCTGTAAAATCAGGGGTTGCGATCGCATCATCGATGATGTCTGTTCCATCGACAAAGAATGGGAATACGCTCTGCGATGGGGTACCAGCACCTGTAGCTGCTGTTTGTTCTGGAGATATGGGCAAAATCCGATTGAGAACAATAGCTAAAATATCGCCATCTTGACCCAGGCGAATAATTGTAGAATCAGGAACGTCATCTGTATCGAGATCCCCTAGCTCAAAAGATAAATCCCTAACGCCAACACCATCGGGCAGCTGTAGAAAATCTGCATTAACATCAAAGTCAACAACAATATCAACGGTATCGATGCGAATAGAGGTCTCTCGACGATCAAAGGACAGCTCAAAAATGTCGACCCCTGTATGGCCGATCATGACATCCTGTTGATCTGTATTGCTGAAGCGATCGTTGAATATGCTCCCAATATGCAACACCAGGTTAGGAGTATGTTCAATGGCTGACCAGCCACCTTCAAAAGGCATGTCTTCTGTCGACGAGGGCCCAGCTGCTGGAGCCGTTGCGCCTGTGGTCACACCATCTATCGATGAAGCACCGGCGCTGGCCCGGCTCGATGTGGCCCCCGGCGTAAACACATCGACTTGCTGGCTGATTGTTTCCCCCGACGGCGATGTGGTCGAGGCACTACTGCTAGCCCCTGCACCGGAGGTTGTAACATAGGAGGTCGATTGACTAGATGAGGAAGTTTTACCCACGGTTCCACTATCTCCTAATAAATAGGATCTTCAGGTCTCTCAGACTATCGGATCGGGTCAATTCAAAGTTGCCAAATTGGCAGATCTTCTGTGCCAAACAAATTTTTGAGTCAAATAAAGTCGGGCTTAGGGAGCTGCCAAAAAATAAAATTCCCGGGGTAGAGTGGGGAAAGGGGAAAGGGAAAGGGGAAAGGAGCTATTGGCGGATACCTTAGTTACTAGCAAGTTCCTAAAGCTGGCTGCCCCAGCTAGCTCAACCAGCTTGGGGCAATATTCTGAGCGCTGCCTGAGCGGAGTGCAAGAAGCGCTCAGGGGGTTCCCGCTTCAGTTGGGGGTGTATCTTCCGCCGGGGCCGAGGCCGTTACCGTGACTTGCTCAGTCGAGGCCCTGGCGCTAGCCCGACTAGAGGTGGCTCCAGGGGTAAACACGATGGCCTGCTGGCGGCGGCTGGTACCATCGGCTGATGTGGTAACAGAAACGCTGTAGCTGCCTGCTCCCTGGGACGTTGTAGAAGAACTTGCACGGCTAGAGGAGCGGGCGTGACTGGAGCTTTTGGCGGATTGAGATGGGCTGTTCATGGAGACTCCTATATCTTTTTTTGGGTCTGTTGTAGATCGGCTAAGCGCCGGAGAGAACTGTCTCGATTAATCTTTGCTTCAGTGCAATCAGGTAGCAATGCCAATGCCTTGCCATAACAAGCAATCGCTTTTTCCCACTCCCCCTGCTGCTGGTAAATATAGCCAAGGTTATTGTAGACAGGGGGTAAATCAGGCTGGGTGGCTAGAATCTGATGATATCCCTGTTCGGCTTCCTCTAGTTTATTGGCCTGCTGCTGCTCAACGGCTAACTTAAATGCCCAGGCAATAACTCTAGCATCCAAGCTACGGAGCTGAGGGTTGTTGGGTTTGATCTTGATATGTTTTAGATAGCGCTCTTGAACACCAAAGGAATACTTGTATTCCTCATTTCCCCGGAGGAAGTCATAGACCTTAAATCCGTGCTGAATTGCATAGCGGATGGCATAGGCGTGCAGAACCAGCCCAGGCGGCGGCGTTTTGACGGTGAGATCGCGACCGGTGATAAAAAACAAGCTAATTTTTCTCTGGACATCGACAAAATTTGCGATCGCGCCCAGGGGCCGCTCCCCCTGCCAGAGAACAGGAAAATGCAGACAATCATGCTGGAAACAATGGATAATTATCTCTCTGGTGTAGTCCATAATGGCATCACAGTCTTCACCCTTTTCCTCTCCCCATCGGGACTTCCAGAAATCCAATAAAATCTCAAGATGGGTATCCAGGTTATCGGCATTGGTCTCAGCAATACGCAGCTCGCCAGAGGCATCGACTTTTCTCAGAAATCGTCTTATTTTCTGTCGTGTGTTTGAGCTTATTCTATACTGGAGATAGTCATCCCAGGTATCGGTCAAAATAGTATAGGGAATAATATCGTGATTGGTTTCTTCCCCTGGATTACGAGTTTGAGTTTGGGTCAGATCATAGTCACAGCTGGGAAAAAGCCTGAGCAGTAAAGCGATGCGAGGATCGCTCTGCAAAACATTACCCAAACTAAACACCGACCATTTTAACTGCTCTAAAATATGCTGAGCAAAGGCGTTAATGGCCCCCTGTTCATACCCTGGCAAACATAGCAATCCCGTATAGTCGGCCATGCTGTTACCGGCCATGCAAAGTTCACACTCTAGCCGCCTGTCGTCTCCATAATCCAGGGTAAACTTGAGGGGTAAAAAAGCAACAGGATCATGACTGCCTGCCGGACTAAAAGCCAGAATCAACCAGGGCTCGTAAATCATAGTCAGCCACCCAGATAGCCACTCCCAGGAGAGAAAAAAGTGGGCATGGCGATCTTGGAAGTAGACAGAATCCCAGTTATTTTTGACACTTATAAATGAGTCAAAATTATCGATGGTGTGAACTGGCATGGGAGATATCTAGCTAACAACCTGAGGGCAGATCGAGGAAAGCACCCACAAAGGCATAGGGGATCTGCCAAAATAAAATCCCTGGAGTAGAGTGGGGAAGGGTTAAAGGGGAAGGGGAAAGGAGCTATGGTTGGGTACCTTATTTGTCAGCAAGTCCCTAACAGAAGATAGGGCCTGCCCCGCGCTGTCCCTATCCGCTAGTTACAATGATCCTGATATCGCTATAGTCTGAATCACTGCGAGACCTTGAGGAGTGGGTGCCCGCGCGATTGCTAGATATCGCGATCGCATCAGCAGATGCTTCACTGGTGGAAACTCGCTTGCTCAAAAACTTAGTGTTTCTTTTCCGTTTAGAAGCTTTAGTTGCGGTGTTGGCCTCAGTATATGTATTACTTCCGAATGCAGCGGCACCCGCATCGGCAATCGCCAGGGAATCTCCTGCAGAGGTAGAGGCAGATGTTGAAACCCGCCGTCTTCTGCCTCCGTAAATCTTATCTGTCCTACCAGCAACATATAGACAATCTAAATCCTTGATGTTCACGGGAAATCCTCTCAAAAATTTTGACCATGTAAGCGATTTACTGCGCAGTTGATAGTAAAAATACTGGAAGCTATTTATATAGATAGCTTCCAGTATCCTATCGAGATAACAAACTTCTAGTAAGCAGTCTCTGAGAAACTCAGCCTGAAGTTTAAATTACCTATCTAATACCGGGCCAATTAATTAGCTGCGGAGACAGAGCCAGAATAAGCAGAGGAGTTGTAGCCATCAGCATAGGTAACCGTCAATGTCTCAGCCAAAGAGTCGGGACCATAGGCATCGGCATAGGCCTCAGCGTCCGCTAAATTGCCCTTAACCTTCACTTTTGACAACACGCGCTTCTTGATATCAAGTCTAACTTTCACGTTAGTCTTAACATCTTTACGGAAGCGGAAGCCACGTGCTCCTTCAATGGTTTCATCAACAGTTTGTAGATAGTTCAGATCAGAAATGATCATCGGTATTCTCCTTGTAAAAAAGTAGTAGCACTAACACAGCTTGTGCTGTTGAAACTGTGGAAGGAACGGCTCAACGGCCTGTTTCCTCTCACACTTAGAAGAATAGTTCGAGGTTCTAGAGAGAAGTTGCCATTTTGGCAGAGATCTCTCGAACTTCACCAGAGCCCAATTTCCCTAGACTACAACATCCGTTTAATATTTTTGCCGTTGCTGATCCTTGGGATGATTCTATCTGCAAGATGCGGGTGCTTGGCATTTCCAACAGACCGATGCATCCCCTAAATCAGCAACGGCATATTTTTTACCCTCAGGCGGATTGCCAATGACCCACACGGTTACGGCCCTTGGCTTTGGCTAAGTAGAGGGCCTGATCGGCTCGTTTGAGGGTGGCGTCAATGGGTTCATCTGACCGCATGGCGGCAATGCCGATGCTAATGGTGACATGCAGCGGGTCAAGCTGGTCGAGCAGCCAACGCTGCTCGACTGTTTGGCGCAGGTGTTCAGCTATGGCATAGGCTTTGTCTGGGGGAGTATTGCATAGGAGCAATGCAAACTCTTCTCCACCCAATCGACCAACCAAATCATGCTCCTGCAGGATGGATGAACAGGTATCGGCTACCGAGCAGATGACCTGATCGCCTTTGGCATGGCCAAACCGATCGTTAACCTGCTTAAAATGGTCGATGTCAATCATTAAAACGGTGATGGGCCAGTGGTGTTGGGCTGCGATCGCAATCCTTCTCTGTGCCTTTTCTAAAAAGGCCCGCTGGTTGTATATCCCCGTAAGAGAATCTGTGCTGGCTAGCTGTCGTAGGACAGTCTCCCGTTCAATATGGGTCGAAATATCACTAAATGAAAACAGAATACAGACCTGATTGTTATAGGTTATCTTTAACCCGGAAATAAGCGACCAAAAGGTAGTTCCATTGGCTCTCTGCAGGCTAGCCTCAAAGCTGTCCACCCGCTGACGCTGTTCTACCTCGGCTAGAAATGCACTACGGTCAGAACAGTCATGCCAAAAATCCGTTTCTCGAAAACGACCTGCCTCCTGGAGCATAAACCCAAACAGCTCTGTCGCCCGTTCATTAATAAATTGAATAGTGCCAGAGTTAGCTTCACTAATCACCACAGGAAATGCCGGCGCATTGAGAATTGTTAGCAATCGTTCCTGACTAGTATGGAGATCGGCCCTAATCTGATCCATTTTGACCAGTACCTGATTGTAATGATTGGCAATGGGGGCCACATCTGTTCCAGGTTCCACCGCCACCGACCGGGTAAAGTCTCCCTGCAGCGAATGGTTATTCATGCTGGCGATCAGCTGCTGCGTCGCTGTATTGGCCCCATGCTCAGAAATATTTAAGCCAATGTGCTCCTGGGTTGAGGTTACCCGCAGCGGGTAAATCCGGTTTATCAGCTTGAGCAGGGCAAAACTGACAAAAAACGAATAGAGTCCAATCGTACCTACCCCCAGAGCCTGTACCCCCAGTCGTTGTCCCCAGTTATAGCTCATCCCCCACAGGCGGGGATCCCCAAATAGCGCCACCGCCAGGGTACCCCAAATACCACAGACCAGGTGGGCTGGAATTACCCCCACCGGGTCATCAATGCGATAGTGGCTCAACCAGCGAGCCGAAAGAGTACAGAGAAGTCCGCCGATGCCTCCAGTCGCGATGGCTGACCAGGACAGCATCACATCGCATCCCGCTGTTACCGACACCAGGCCCCCGATTACCCCATTCATAATCAGTGGTACCTGGGGCCGTTTGTCCAAAATCCGGGTGGTACCCAGGGCCACAAGCCCCCCGGCAGCTCCCCCCTCAGCCGTATGGACCAAAATTTTGGGCACATGCTCACTAAAAGCCAGGGTACTCCCCCCGTTAAAGCCAAACCAGCCAAACCACAGTAGAAAGACCCCCAACACCGCCGTTGGTAGGTTGTGACCATCAATGATCCGAGTATTGGGACTAAATCGACCCAGACGCGGGCCAATGACCAACGTCGCAGCCAGGGCCGTCCACCCACCGACAGAATGTACTACGGTGGAGCCGGCAAAATCGTGAAACTGCAGATGCTGTAGCCATCCCGGTGATTCGTCAAACCACAGGCCACACCATGCCCAGTGCCCCACCACCGGATAGATACATAGGGACAGGGCCACAGCCGTAAAAAAGTAGCCCCAAAAGCGCATACGCTCTGCTACAGCACCAGAAACAATGGTGGTAGCTGTACCACAAAATGTCATCGCATATAGAAAAAATGTGTAGTCTCCAGGAGACCAGCTGCTGGCCGCCGGTACCCGGGTGCCAATCAGCCCCCAGAACGTTGTCCCAAACATCAGCTGAAAACTAAACAATGAGAAAATTAGGGACGCAGCGCAGAAATCAACCAGGTTTTTGATGGCAACATTAATGCTGTTTTTCGCACGAATCATGCCACTTTCTAAACAACAAAACCCAGCCTGCATAGTACTGACGAGAATGGCACAAAAAATCACCCAGATAACATCAATGCTAGAGACCATAGAAAGCGTAGATCGAGATAAACTGGACCGTTAGACGACAACTGTCACACCCTCTTCCACAATACCTCTACGTATCCATAAAAATAGCTAGCAGTAACCTTGGGCTCCAAATTATATGGACATTATCTGGCTTTTGATCAAGGCTTCCTGGATGAGTGTCACTATGGCTGTCCTGTTAGGTATTACTAGCGGCGGCGGCAGCGCCAGACTAATCGCTTTGATCAATACGGCTGTCCAGACAGACACACCCGAGGGGTTGCTCGTTCCCTTTATAGGGCTGACCCTGCTTGTTCTCTTCACCACCAATTTTTCTCAATTTTTACTCATCAACCTGGCCCAAGATTCGGTCTACCAGCTACGTCTGAGTCTAAGTCAGCGTGTCCTTTCAGCCCCCCTACGTCAGTTGGAAAGCCTGGGCCCCAGCAGGCTTTTGGCGACTTTAACAGAAGATGTGCAGGCTATTTCCAATACGGTCTTTATAATTCCATTTCTTTGCATCGATGTGGCTGTTATTGGTGGCTGTTTAGTCTATCTTGGCTGGCTATCGGGCTGGGTGTTTCTGGCAGTCGTCATTTTCTTGGTGACCGCCGTTGGTTTGGTTCAAGTTCTCATCGGCTATGCCCACCGATATCTAGAACGCGCCCGTCAAGAGATGGACCGTCTGTTCCAACACTTTCGGACCATTACCGATGGCATTAAAGAACTCAAGCTCCACTCCCCCCGCCGACATACCTTTTTTGAAAATGACCTTACAGCGAGCGCAAAGGCCTCCTGTAGCTATCAAAAAACTGCCTTAAAAATTGCAGCGGTGGCCAGCGGTGGTGGGCAACTTTTATTTTTTGCACTGGTGGGGCTGCTGATATTTGGAGTGCCTAAAATCATTCCACAAGCAAACGAGGTTTTGCCCGCCTATATTCTTACCCTTACCTATTTGCTAGGACCTATCCAAAGTCTGGTGGAGCGATTACCGGGTCTTGCCAATGCTAGCGTATCGATCAAAAAGGTAGATGAAATGGGGCTAGCCCTCTCTACACAGGCCGAATTAGATACGGTGATGCGACAACCCAACAAGTCGGACTGGCAGACTATTGAACTAAAACAGGTGACTCACACCTACCAAAGTGAAGATACCAAGCACCAGTTTACTGTCGGTCCAGTTAACCTGACTCTTAGAGCTGGGGAGCTTGTTTTTATTGTGGGGGGCAACGGCAGCGGAAAGTCTACCCTGGCTAAGCTGATTACCGGTTTGTATGTGCCTGAGTCAGGAGTGTTAGAAGTTAATGGTATACCCATCGTTGATACTAATCGAGAGTGGTACCGACAATACTTCTCAACTGTCTTTTCAGACTTTTATCTGTTTGAACAATTGATAGGTACCCCGGATACGTCCTTGGATCGTCAGGCACAGAGCTACTTGCGATCGCTAGAGCTGGAAAAGAAGGTCTCGATTGAAAACGGACAGCTATCTACCACAGCTCTTTCCCAGGGACAGCGGAAGCGTTTAGCACTGCTAAGCGCCTACCTGGAAGATCGGCCAATTTATCTGTTTGATGAGTGGGCGGCCGACCAAGATCCGGTCTTTCGTGAGATTTTTTATACTCGGCTACTGGCTGAGCTAAAACAGCGTAGTAAAACCGTGTTGGTGATCACCCACGACGACCGATTCTTTTATCTAGCCGACCGCCTCGTCAAACTCAACTATGGTCGCATCGAATCGGATGTCCCCGCATAGGCCATTTGCCAAAAGTCTTTTTCTAGGGTGGCAACGGAGAGAAATACGCTTTCTGCTTGAGCCTGAACGGTATCATCTGCCGCTTGGAGAGCGCTATCAGCCTGCTGGGCTAGACAGTCTACGTAGCCCGTAAAGGTGGCGTTGCCCCAGCGATCGGCAAATTCACCATAGGGAGCGGGCATGGGACTGTGGATTTGCCAGCCCTGGTTGTAGGCCAGCTCAATGGCCCAAAAGCCGACGGCCTTGACAGGGTAGGGCTGCTGGGCCAGGTCGACCATAAACTGGCAGTAGGTTCCACAGGTGGGCTGCCGGGGCAGATCTAAGCTCAGCTGGCGCTCCCCCGCCTTGGCCTGAAACCAGGTCAGCTCGTCTTTCAAAAAGGTGGTGCCGCTGAGGAGAAGATCGAGGTGGGCCACCGGCGCCGTTTGGATCAGACTAGCGGCCAGGCGGGTGAATTCGACCACAAAGTGGTAATCCTGAATCAGCCAGGTGTTGAACTGTTGTGGTTGGATTGTACCCTGCTGGCATTGGGCCAAGAAGGGATGGACGGTGGCGGCCCGCCACTGAGCGGGGTACCGATCGAGAAGCTGTAGACAGGTCAGGACCATGAAAATGGGGGCTGGGGTAAAAGAGAGAGTCTCTAGGGGTGCTTAGCAAGATGACCGTTTAGCCACTGGACAATATCGTACATGACCTGATTGCGGTCTAGATCATTGTGGGGCTCATGGTAGCTACCGGGGTAAACCTTGAGGGTTTTGTCGGTGAGGGAAATGCGCTCAAAGATTTCTTGGCTACCCTTAACGTCATTGACTTTATCGGCGCTGCCGTGGAGTAGTAAAATCGGCACCTGCAGCTGGGTAATGGTGCGGCGAACAGCTGCGATCGCAACCAAACATTCCGTCCCCCATCGCACCGTCGCCATGGAATGGGTCAGCGGATCGTCCTGGGTTTGATTGACAATGGCCGGATCGCGGGACAGGGTTTCAGCGCCAGCCCCCACATCCATCGAAAACCGAGGCCACACCCCAGATAAAATCCGGGCAATCGCCACCAGGTAAGGTTTAGCAATCCCCACCGGGCGAATGGGGGGACCGCTCACAATAATCCCCTTCAACCCTTGGGGGGTAATCAGGGCAAAGTCCAGCACAATTAGCGCCCCCAGGCTGTGGCCCAGAACAAACAGGGGCAATGTCGGCTCATGGTGGCGCACCTTGGCGAGAAAGGCACTAACGTTGTCCCGGTAGTCCTGCCAGCGATCAATGTGCCCCCGCTGCCCCTCAGACCGACCGTGACCCTGGTTGTCAAACCCAAAGACAGCATAGCCTGCCTGGGTGAGGGCGGTGGTCACGGTGCCGTAGCGATCGCAATGCTCCCCAAAGCCATGGACCAGCGCCACCACCGCCTTAGCCGCCCCCAGAGGGTACCAAGCCTGATAAAACAGCGACAGCCCCTGGGCTCCGCAAAACGTATTTTCTAGCTGAGGCACTTGGGTGGCAGTCATGCAGGGAACGTTAGCAGACGGTGAGCTGCGGGACAGTAACATTACAAAATGGTGCAAGAGAGTTACAAAATTTCAACGGTGCCCCGCTGGCCGTCAATGCGCACCCGCTGACCGGTGCGTAACCGCTGGGTGGCATCGGCCACGTCCATGACGGCCGGGATTCCATATTCACGGGCCACAATGGCCCCATGGGAGAGCTGTCCCCCCACCTCAGCAATAAGTCCCCCCAAGTTTGCCAGCAGTGGGGCCCAACCCGCATCGGTATAAGGCACCACTAGAATAGTGCTTTGGCTGATGGGCACAGTGGTATCCAATGTGCTAAGTACCTGCACTTCTCCTTCTAGCGTGCCCGGACTCGCGCCAATACCCGTAAGCAGCTGTCCAGTTTGTTCAGCTGTCCTACGGGGCATAGACAAAACGATGGGGTCTTTGCCATAGACCAAATAGGGCGCGCTCCAGCGCCGATCCGCCTGGCGCTGCTGACGGCGGGTGGCAATGGAGTCCGTTGGCAAGGTCTCCGGGGGGGAAGAGATCAGCTCCGAGGACGAGTTCCAGGCTTGGATTTCAGGCCAGGTCAGAAAAAATATATCGCCCGGATGCTCCAGGCTGCCATCGATGAGATAGTGCTGCTCTAGGGCTAAGAAACAGGCCCTAAGCTCCGCCAGCAAATGATTGTATACTTCAGCCACCTGACCTTTTAGGGCCAGTCTAGCTTGCACCTGACGCTGTTTGCGACCCTGGACATCAGGTCTAGCGGTGGGGGCAGACGGCTGTTTTAAGAAGGTGGCCAACAGCGCCCTGACCGGGGCTGGCTGCTCTCGCCAGGTGGGTACCGAGATATCAGTCGCCGCCTCACTCAGGTAGCCATAGGTAGCGAGAAATTGGTCTAACTGGGCAAACAGCCGGGCGCTTTCAGGCATGGCCTCTAGGGTCTGCAAGAAAGCCTCACTGTCCGCCGGTATAGTCTGCAAATTTTGGAGTAAATGAGAGTTTTCCCAGGCAATTGTTTTAATATCTTCAATGGCGGTGATTTCGGGGTTAGCGCGATAGCTGAGCTGCTGACTATCGACCTTGAGCACCGTTTGCCGTAGGGCAAAACTCAGGGGACCTAGAATATTGTAGAACGTGGCTTTTTTAAGCAGGGTAAGAATAGTTTCAACCTGCTGCTTGAGCCGCTCAGGGGAAAGGGTATGG
>JBCDJC010000023.1:0-35821 GCA_038748225.1 Cyanobacteria bacterium P01_H01_bin.26
CAAGAAGGCGCAGGGGAACAGCAGCAAACCAGACCAGCCAACGAAGACAAATCTATCGCGCTTGAGCCAGTCATCGACGACGTCGAAGACGCCCCGATTGGCTCCAGCACGGCCCATTGCTATGGTCATTTCAAATCCTCTCGTGTTTCTTTTCTAAATCGGCCTACCAGGAAATAAACCCTAAATACAAAGGAATTAATCCTGGCTAGGCAGTAAAGAAGGATCTGTTAACTCAGACGAACGATGGCACAAAAATTAAATATGTAGGCCGCAGCAAGCGGAATAATGCCTTGGTTATTTTCGAACGTCTTTATGAACAGAAGTTTACTTATCTTTACCATCCTTCTCAGTATAGTGCTGATTCCAATTAAACTTCCACTGCCGCTTTTGCAAGGGATATTTTTAGAAAAGCTGATTCTTTAGATCCCGTTTGACTTTTAGGACCATACTTATCGTCCATTTTTGACATACTAGAGACCTGACTTCCCAGACAAAAAAAATCACATGTACATAGTTGAACTTTCGCTAAAGCATACGGCCCTACCCATGTCGGTTCAAAAGAAGACCGTAGAGGATGCCAGTGAGACCTACGCCACGGTTTTGAATGCTCTCAAAACAGGCCAACCCGTCATTATTGAGCTGACCTGCGATCAGCAAGAAGGTAAAAAGCTATCGGTGCTGGTAAGTGAACTGGCGGCGGTACAGGTGTATGAAAAATCTGGTGGAGCGTCATCATCGGGGCAGGCAGCTGGATTCTTTGCCATGGCGAATGATTGATGTCGCTGGGGGCTAAGCCATGATTGCATTGAAGCTGCTGGGGTTTTTATGGTAGAGCGAGCGATCGCAATCGACGACTTGCACTTTAACTGGCCGTCGGGGGCTTCGGTGCTGAGGGGATGCTCACTACAGGTACCAGCGGGGGAGTTTTGTATGCTGCTGGGCACCAACGGTAGCGGTAAATCGACGCTGCTGAGGCTGCTAGCTGGGTTACTGGATGCGCCCCAGGGCAAAATTCATCTGCAGAGGCCGGTGGGCTTTGTCTTCCAAAACCCTGATCATCAGCTGGTGATGCCGACGGTGGGGGCCGATGTGGCCTTTGGCCTCGTGAATGAAGACTTGGCCTATGATGCGGTGCGGCGGCGGGTGGACGACGCCCTCGCCATGGTCAATCTGCTCCACCTGAGGCGGCGGCCTATCTATGCCCTGAGCGGTGGTCAAAAACAGCGGGTTGCGATCGCAGGAGCCCTGGCCCAGCACTGCCAGGTGTTGCTGTTTGATGAACCCACCGCCCTGCTGGACCCCGACAGTCAGCTGGAGCTAGTGTCCCAGGTCCGCGACCTGGTCAAACGCCAGGGAATTACGGCCCTGTGGGTGACCCATCGTCTGATGGAGCTTGACTATTGCGATCGCGCTGTCCTACTTGAGCAAGGTCGAGTGGCTACCGACGGAGCGCCCCACCAGGTTAAGCAGGCGTTGCAAAACCTCCACCTTGCCTAGCTCTAGTTTCTAGAACTGTCGCCTTTTTGAGTCTCAAAAATATAGCTGCTCTAATAAAAAATCTGGAAAACCTTGTTATATGGCTAGCGAACGTTAAGCTAAAGAAAATATAAAAGATAGCTTATAACGTTACCCAGGCACCCAGAAATGACCGGTATGACATCGCAGGCAATTTTATTGGTCGATGGGTATAACGTAATTGGTGCCTGGCCAGAGTTGATCCAGCTGCGCGACACCGAGGGGCTGGATATTGCCCGCAGTCAGCTGGCTGAGACCCTAGCCAACTACAGTGCCTACAGAGGATTTGAAACCCTACTTGTGTTTGATGCCTACGGTCAGCCCCAAACCCATCGTAGTGAGAAATTTACCCAACATCTTTCAATTCACTACACCAGCTTTGGCCAAACTGCCGATAGCTATATAGAAATATCCTGTGCCAAGTTTCGCAACGATATTCGCAAATTTGAAAAACGGCTGATTGTAGCCACCTCTGACCGTACCCAGCGTCTTACCGTAGTGGGCTACGGTGCCGAATGGATGTCGGCTACTCAGCTAGGCTCTGATGTAAACCTTTCGGTTCAAAAGGTAAAACATCGTCAAAAGCCTCAAAAACGCTCCAAACAGCGATTTTTATCCAAGTCGCTCAACCCAGAAACCCAAGCAAAGTTAGCAAAGCTACGCTCAAATTTGATGGATTAGCCGGGTGGGGCCCAATCAGTTTTCTCCTTTCAACCCCTAGAATCCAGGGAGCGTAGACCTCCCACCGGGGGGGATACAGGAAAAATCAACGACCCTCTTGCCTAAGTGCTATACAATTACATATATTAAGAAAGCTACGCAATCCTCAGTAGCTCAGTGGTAGAGCGGTCGACTGTTAATCGATTGGTCGTAGGTTCGAATCCTACCTGGGGAGTTAAAGAAACTGATGAAACCGGCTGCATCTGCCCACGATGGTTTCAATGGGTACAATTTTGTGCTGTCTTGCCCCAAGCGGATCTAAGCAACCAAACGTGTTGAGCGCCTAATGCTGCCAATCCATCCAAAAGTATGAACTAAATATTAAAGTGTCATTCCCGTCATTAATTGTAGCGATAGTATATATTTGGGATAATATTTGTCTCCCGTTTTAAATTTTTGTTTTGAGGGGAGCGAGCGAGGAAGCCTGCTTAGGTGTGGGTTCTTCGATTCCACATAGCAAATCTCTATCTTTAAGATGCCTCGTATACTCGTCGTCGATGATGATCCTGCTATTTCCGAACTGGTGGCAGTTAACTTAGAAATGGCTGGATATGACGTCAGCCAAGCTGAGGATGGTATCAAGGGACAAGCGCTAGCCGTCCAGCTCCTGCCCGACTTGATCATGCTTGATCTGATGCTGCCCAAGGTGGACGGTCTAACCGTTTGCCAGCGTGTTCGCCGTGATGAACGGACAGCCGATATTCCGGTGCTGATGCTAACGGCCCTGGGACAAACTCAAGACAAAGTTGACGGTTTTAATGCTGGTGCTGACGACTATCTGACCAAACCTTTTGAGCTTGAGGAAATGCTGGCTCGGGTTCGGGCACTGCTGCGGCGCACGGATCGTATTCCCCAGGCTGCAAAGCATAGTGAAATTTTGAGCTACGGCCCTTTAACACTGGTGCCTGAGCGTTTTGAGGCTATCTGGTTTGAACGTACTGTCAAGCTGACGCACCTGGAATTCGAGCTACTCCACTGTCTGCTGCAGCGACATGGTCAAACGGTGGCCCCCAGCGAAATCCTAAAGGAGGTTTGGGGTTACGATCCAAACGATGATATTGAAACAATCCGCGTACACATTCGCCATCTGCGTACTAAGTTAGAGCCGGATCCGCGTCATCCCAAGTTTATTAAGACCGTATACGGTGCGGGCTACTGTTTGGAGCTGCCCAACGACGATCAGGGTTTTTCTAATCGCGTGGCCAGCTAGGGCCGCTAGCCATTTTCCAATCAATTAAAAAAGCAGCGGTGGAGATAAACTCCACCGCTGCTTTTTTATTGCCCGTGAACGATTCTATTTGGTGATGGCTTCGACGGGGAGATACTCAGCTGGTGCCAGAGCATTGCCGCGAATCAGACTACCGATGGTTTTGGCCGTAATCTTCATTTGGGTAATGGGATTAGCCGGAACGACGGTCTTGTATAGATAGCTGTCGAACGTGAGCTTTTGTACGTCCATGTCGGCGCACATCTCGACAAAGGCTTCACGGGTCGCATCTGAGCGGTAGAATACCCGCTGCAGAATATCTAATACAAGATAGGTAATGCCGTATTGCTTATCCCAACGCTTGATGTAGAGTTTGAGCTCATCTTCAGTGAGGGCACGCTCACCGCTGTTGGATAGTTCAACGATGGTCTCAGCACACATGCGACCGGACTTGGCAGCAAAATAAATACCTTCACCGGATGATTTGGTGACGGTACCAGCGGCATCCCCCACTAGGGCAACCCGGCCAGCCACCCGCCGAGGCCTGGGATGTTCAGGAATGGGGTGTGCTTCTACTTTGATGATTTCACCACCCTCAAGGCGTTTGGCGGCGCGCTTGCGGATACCCTTTTGTAGCTGTTTAATTTTGGCCTGGTTGACTCGCATGGTGCCAGTTCCCACTGCCACGTGGTCATATTTGGGAAATACCCACGCGTAGAAGTCAGGGGAAACGTCGTCGCCGACGTACATTTCTGCTAGCTCTTCGTAGTAGCCCATTTTGTCTTCGGGCAGGCGAATGCGCTCTTGAAATGCGATCGCATAGTTATAGTCACCGGCGTCAATCGCCCGAGCCACCCGAGAGTTGGCACCATCGGCACCAATGACCATGTCCACCTGTAGGGTTTTGGCATCACCCTGCAGGGTGCCGTTGGCATGATCCGCGTAGTGCAGCGTATAGGGATCTCTATCGTTGGAGGGGATTTCTAACTTGTGTACGGTGCCGTTAATCACCTTTGTCCCAAGCTTTTCTGCCCGTTCCCGGAGAAATCCATCCAAAACCTCACGGCGACACATGCCGATGTACTCATCGTCCTTGAGGGTGCTACCAATATTTACCTCAATATTTGAGGGGGAGATCATCTTCATTTTGCGCACGCGGCGATCGATGATCTCAGGGGGTAAGTCAAACTCATCAACCATGCAGAGGGGGATGGCTCCACCGCAGGGCTTAGCGTTGTCTAATTTGCGCTCAAATAAGTATGTTTCAATACCTGCTTTTACTAATGTCTCAGCAGCAGAAGAACCTGCTGGACCGCCTCCAACAACTGCAACCCGAAGTGCCAAGGTGTTTCTCCAAATTGATTAAAAGCTATGGTCCGTATGCTATCACGCAGATTTCAGCTATTTTGTTGTGGGCTCCGAGATGTAACAAAACTGAAACATGACCTAGTGTGCGTACGTCTATTCAACCAGCCATCAAAAAGAAAAGTAGCGAAAAGAGAGTCGACTTTCTAGAAGAAGCATAAAAAGTACGCCCTTAGGCTGTCTGTTACTAGGAAACTCCATTGGATTTAATAAATGGCATTCCCAAGATATGGTTTGTTTACTTATATTAAGTAAAGCGTGTCAAATTTAATCTTACAGGTGTGTCCTAACCTCCTTCGCTCGGCGAAGGTCTGGCAGTAAAGTTCGTAACTTCGTGAGATAGCTCAGACAGTTACTTTTGGTGGTGAGCGTCGGGCTGTCACTTCTAGGCGTAGCCGGTGGTCAAAATCTACAGATGTTTCAGAGTGTTCCCTAAAGGTTTCAGATGTATCAAATTGATGAAAAGCAAGCGTTAGCTGAGCAGCCCGCCCAGGCCAGCCCAGCTCAGCTAGCGGAGCTATGGGCCAAGAAGTATCTAGGGGCTTTAGCGGATAACTCCGATGCCATGGATGTGTCTACCACCCGTGCGGACATTGTTGAGCGACTCATATCAGAACTGCGCTTTGCCAGTGCTAAAGCCTGGAATAAAACCGAGTCGCTTTTGGCCTATGAGGTGAGAAGGCACCGGATCAACGCTAGATTGATCGACCCATGGAGCGTTGCTAAGGATGTCCATGAGATTTATGAAAAGGCGTTGACGGCTTACGCCAATCAAGTCTCGCCCCAACGTTTATCAGTTAAGATTTCAGCGGATTTGGGGGCCATTCGTAAGCGCTACACGTCTGCAGACCCCAGGCTGATTGGCTTTGTTAGTATGCAGTTTCACCACTGTGGGGAAATGCTGCTGGATTGTGGCCCCAAGGCTGAGCGAACGCTTCTTGCCGCTTACTTTAAGGTGATTGACGATCATCTGTATATGCCCCTACAGCGAGCCTATGAGGCGGCTGCAGGCTACACCTACGGGGATGAGCGGCTTAAGGTGATTCAAACGCTGTTGCCCCACAGCACCACGATTGCCAACAACGTTGTCAATCGCGTGCATCAGCTCTACCCTAACTATCGCTGCTACACCGACCGTCTAGACAGCGATATTGTGCGTGTTTCTAGCATCCGCGATACGGAAATGTTTCAGATCTACCTGTGGACCTGTGTGCTAGAGCAAAGTTTGGCGCCGATTCAGCAAGAGCTGTTTCCCCTGTGTGTCATGCTCTATCCCACCCTAAAGGTCAATTGGGAGCTGGTTAGGCAGATGCTCCATCTGTTGGGGCGAGAATTTAACTGGTATGTAAAAAAAGAGCAGGTGGAACATTACGCGCCGTATCAAGATGCTCTGTGGGAAATGTTTTCACCTAGCATTTTTCCAGACGTGATTTAAGGAATAGGGATTGTATAGCAAACGTCCTGATGCATTAGGATGTTTGCGTGTCACATTGGTTTTGTAGCTTAACGCTTGCAGGGGATACGAGTTGTCCTGACCAATGTGACCAACGCTATATAGAGCTAAAAGTTCGTGTTGGAGAGACATTGCAGGCAACGTCTGTAGGTCCAATCCTAGAGCTTGGTGGATTTTGTTGCCTGAGCCGCAGGTTTAGCCATTCTGTCTCGCCTGCAGCTGTGTCTGGAGAATGCGCAAAATCAGACTACCGCCCAGGGTACTCACCATGAGCAGCAGCCAAAAATGATGCCCAAGGTCGCGGTCTAAGGCCCAGCCGCCCAGGGGCGGGCCGATCAGGTAGCCGATGGCCCAGCACATGGAGTTGACCGATAGATATACACCCCTCAACGCGGGGGGAGCCAGCCCCACCACCAGGGAGGAAGCAATCGGTGTGTAGGCCACAGTCCCTAGGGCCATGGTTGTTAGCCCGGTGAGAACAAA
The DNA here is from genome assembly GCA_038748225.1 of Cyanobacteria bacterium P01_H01_bin.26. Taxonomy (GTDB): domain Bacteria; phylum Cyanobacteriota; class Cyanobacteriia; order Phormidesmidales; family Phormidesmidaceae; genus Leptothoe. The sequence goes on from JBCDJC010000023.1 coordinate 6,744, forward strand.
CAGGGTGGGGCTAATGAGCTGCTGGCCTACCAGCCAGACGCTGAAAAAATGTAAGGCCCAAAAGCTGGAGGCTATCATCAGTGCGTAGGGCTGGCTAAAGCGGTTCAGCCAGCGGGCCATGGGGAGCTGGCAAAGGGCTGTCAGGACAATGGCCCAGGTGAAAATCCCCCCCACCGCCGCATGGTTGTCAAGGCTGGTAAAGCGGTTTAGATAGAGGGGTAGGGTGCTTTGGGACTGGGAGAGGTAGAGGGTAAAAAGGCTGTTGACAACTACGTAGGTTTGCAGGGCGCGATCGCAAATCGCCACCCGCCAGCCCTGCCAAAAACTGTCCGAGGAGCGTTCGGTCGTGTTTAGGGTCTCTGTAATGGCCACCGCCACCACGGCATAAAATGCTAGAAAGGTGACCCCGTCTAGGGCAAAGAGCACTCGATAGGCTTGAAAAACGGCAATTACAGCGCCGCCTACCACCACCCCGGCACTGAGGCCCAGACTGTCGGCCAGACGCACAATGGCAAAGGCCTCGTTGCGGTTTTTGTCATTGGTGAGGTCGGCGACCACCGCTTCAGTGGCGGGCCAATAGAGGCCGACCCCCAGCCCCATCAGTAGGTTGGCGACAACAAAGCCGCTAAAGTCTTGAGTGACAACAAAACAGCCATCGGCTACGGCCGAAATAGCAGCGGATAGCAGCAGCGTCCGCCGTCTGCCCCAGCGGGGCGAATCGGCCATGGACCCCCCGGCGAACCGACCGATCATCCCCGATAGGGACTGGCTGCCCAGCCCTAAGCCAATGGCGGTGGCCGATAGTCCCACGGTATCGGTGAAAAAAAGCGGTGCGTAGAACAGGGTAAACCCAATCCCTAGCTGAGATAGCAAACGCCCCCCAGCCAGAATCCAAACACGATGATCTAACCGAGGCAATAGGGATGACAAAAATGATATCTAAACCACGATGACGTTAAAACCACCCTAGCATCTCGGCTTTAGGGACTTTTAATCTCTCTTTCTAAAGGGCGCTGATAAACTTGTTAACGCTTATGGATGCCATGGCTATGTTTCGAATTGGCTTACGATTGGCGGTATGACAACACGGGTCCCAGACAATATGCGACAGCGGGCAGAGGAGCTGCGATCGCAGCTTCAAAAAGCCAGCTACGCCTACTACGTGCTTGATGCCCCCGATCTGTCCGATCAGGTCTACGATCGGCTCTACCGCGAACTGCAGGAATTAGAGACCCAACACCCCGAGCTAATTACCCTCGATAGCCCCACCCAGCGCGTGGGTGAACGGCCAGCCAGCCAGTTTACGGCCCTAGAACACAATATTCCGCTCTACAGCCTGGAGAATGCTTTTGATCTGGATGAATATCGCCAGTGGGAAGCTCGCTGGCAGCGACAAACGCCGGACATCGATACGGCCCCCGTCGTGGCGGAACTCAAAATCGATGGTAATGCCTTGGCCCTCACCTATGAAAATGGGCTGCTCACCCGGGGGGTGACCCGGGGGGATGGCATTAGCGGCGAAGACATCACCCAAAACGTTCGCACCATTCGCTCCATACCCCTCCGGCTGCAAATCGACAGTCCGCCGCCTTTGGTAGAGGTGCGGGGTGAGGCGTTTATCCCCAATGACGTATTTGAGCAGATCAATTCAGACCGTCAGGCAAACGATGAAGCTCCCTTTGCCAATCCTCGCAATGCTGCAGCAGGCACCCTACGGCAGCTCGACTCCCAAGTCGTGGCCCAGCGTCGCCTCGATTTTTTTGCCTACACGCTGCTGCTGCCCGAGGGCGAGGGCGGACTGTTGCTACCCCGAACCCAGATAGACTCACTTAGGGCGCTGCAAACCCTGGGTTTTAAGGTCAATCCCAATCATAAACTATGTCCTACGACGACGACGGTTGCCCAGTTTTATCAGCACTGGGAGCAGGCTCGAACCGCGCTGCCTTATCTCACCGATGGTGTCGTGGTCAAACTCAATGATCTGGCCCTACAGGAGCGTCTGGGATTCACGCAAAAATTTCCCCGCTGGGCCATTGCCCTCAAATACCCGGCCGAGGAGGTGCCTACGGTTTTACACGGTATGACAGTACAAATAGGGCGCACAGGAGCCGTCACCCCTGTGGCTGAACTCGCCCCGGTGCAGCTAGCCGGTACGACCGTTGCCCGGGCCACACTACACAACGCGGATCGCCTTGCTGATCTCAATCTCCACAAGGGCGATACGGTGATCGTCCGTAAGGCCGGTGAAATTATTCCCGAGATAGTGCGGGTGCTGTTGGACCTGCGTCCGGCGGCGGCCGAACCCTGTCGTCTACCCACCCACTGTCCTGAATGTAATCAGCCGCTCGTCAGGCCAGCCGGTGAAGCCGTGACCCGCTGCGTCAATCCATCCTGCCCGGCTATTGTGCGGGGTGATCTAATTCACTGGACCAGTCGTCAGGCATTAGACATTGCTGGATTAGGTGAAAAATGGGTGCAGCAGCTCCTAGACCAACAGCTAGTTAGCTCCGTGGCCGATCTGTATAGCCTTACCGTAGAAGACTTGTTGCCCCTAGAGCGCATGGGCCAACAGCTGGCCCAGAAGCTGATAGATGCCATTCAAGCCTCTAAATCTCAACCCTGGCCTAGGGTCCTATTTGGGTTAGGGATTCGCCATGTAGGGGCCGTCAACGCCCAGCTGCTGACCCAGGAATTTTATACGGTGGAGCAGTTGGCGGCAGCGGACCCTAAGACCATTGAAGCCGTCTATGGTATTGGGCCAGAAATTGCCTACTCGGTGCATGAGTGGTTTCAAGCTGTGGCCAATCAGCGACTGATCGAGCGTCTAAAGAAGGTGGGAATGCAGTTAGCTGGTCCCCCGCCATCCGCACCGGAGGTTCTTCCCATGGCTGGCAAAACCTTTGTGCTTACGGGCACATTGCCCACCCTGAGCCGACGTGAGGCCAAAGCCAAAATTGAGGAAATTGGCGGTAAAGTGACCGGGTCAGTTAGTTCAAAAACAAGCTATGTTGTGGTCGGTATAGATGCCGGATCAAAGCTAGCTAAGGCTGAAAAGCTGGGTATTCCCTGTCTCAATGAAGACGAATTGCTAGCGTTGCTACAAACAGCGGTATCTTCCTAAATTACGTTTTCTAGGCGTTTCCCGGCTTCGAATATAAGATTATTTATGAAACGAGTGTGCTTATCGGCTGCGGTGAAGTACTGGCAACGGATGGTGTTGGGGCTGGGGGCAGTCTTAGCAACGGCCCTGCCTGGCGAGGCCGCCGAACGAATTACATTTGCGTTTGGTCCGCTGGAGCGCTCCATTGAACTGGCTGATTTGGAGCAGCTGGCTGAAGATGGCGTGCTCAGTGAAGATCTCGCCTACTATGTGCAGTTATTGCCCGATGACTACGACATTAATGAGCTCAGGCGAGCCCTGACCTGGCGCCTAGATCAGGATATCGACACCATCGACGTTGATGTGGTGTTGCTGGATCGATTCTTTTATACAAAACAGGGGGAGTACCTCCTTAATATTGCCGCTGACTTTATTCGTACGGAGGGACGCCGTAGCGACCTGCGGGCATTGCGGGGGGCCATATTAGTGGCCGTTGCCGATGAAGAAGAAGGTCTGACCCTGTTGAATGCTGTGCGCAAGTTTCCGACTCCAGCCATGCGCCTTGAGCTGGATCAGGGGTTGGCGCTGCTGCGTGAGATCAACCGGGCGATCTATGAAACAGAGGCATCTATTGACTTGCTAGAGCGGCTAGGGGCTCCTGTTGGCGAGCTTTCTCCTGTACAGCAGGCTCGTTTGAGCGTCCTCGCAAATCAGGCTCGCCAGCCTGGCCGCTACCAGGTCGTTCGGCAGACACTGTCTAGTCAGGCTCCTATTCCAGCTGATATCTATATGCCGACGCTCCAGGGACAGCGCCAGCGTAATCGTCCCACGGTAATCATTTCCCATGGGTTAGGGAATGATCGAACATCCTATGCCTATTTAGGGCAGCATCTGGCCTCCCATGGCTTTTTAGTCATCAACGTAGAACACCCCGGTAGCAATGCCGAGCAAATCAACGCGCTGCTGGTGGGACAGTCAGCTGACGTGGTGGCCAATGAAGAATTTATTGCGCGTCCCCAGCAAATTTCTGCTCTACTCAACTATCTGGAGCGAGAAGCGACAGAGTACGGCAGCTTGATTAACTTTGCCCAGGTAGGTTTAGTCGGGCAGTCCTTTGGGGGCTATACGGCATTGGCATTGGCGGGGGCCGATATTGACTTTGATGTGATTCGGGAAAGCTGTCCTCCCAACTCACTTTCTTTGAATGCGTCGTTGCTGCTACAGTGCCAGGCGGAACAGCTGGCCGAGCCTGCGGCAACCACGCTGTCACTGCAGGATGGTCGGGTGCGGGCTGCGATCGCAATCAATCCTATGACCAGCGTACTTTTTGGTGAGGAGAGTATGGGCCAGGTCACCACCCCCACGATGATCGTATCTGGCGGAGCCGATACTGTGACGCCTGCTCTCCAAGAGCAGCTAGTGCCATTCACCTGGCTCACTCAGCCGGAGCGCTACCTGTTGCTCATGCGCCAGGGCACCCACTTTTCCACTATTGCTGTCACCGAAACTGGCAGCGAAGCCTTTGATCTTCCCTCGGAAATTATTGGTCCAGATCCAGAGCTTGCCCAGGCTTACCTCGCGGCCTCCAGCCTCGCTTTTTTAACCACGCACCTCATCGGAGAAGCCACCTATCAGCCGCTGCTGACGGCTGACGGGATCACCCAGCTCAAACAAGATCCAATCAATTTGAGCCTGGTCCAAAGTTTGACGGGGCCTTTATTAGTTGATGAGCTAGGCAGACCACCGCGCTCTGCAACCAATGAAGTCGAGACGCCTGAAGTCGAGACACCCGCAGTACCTCAAGTACCCGATACCACACCGGATTTGCCGCCGGTGCCGACTCCCCAGCCGGTATTTCCCACACCGCTACAGGAGCAGCCTTGATAGGATAGCGACTGTTGTTTGCTTTATTCTTGGTAACCCATGCCCGACGGCTTTATCAATCTCCATAAACCGGCTGGCTGGACCTCCCACGACTGCGTAGCCAAGCTGCGTCGATTGCTCAAGACCAAAAAGATTGGCCACGGTGGCACCTTAGATCCGGCGGCTACAGGGGTATTGCCCGTGGCGGTGGGACGAGCTACACGGCTGCTGTCGTACCTACCCGGCGACAAAGCCTACCGAGCCGTTGTACAGCTGGGCACCACCACTGACACCGACGATCTAGACGGCACCATTTTGACCCAGACTGCCGTAAATCATCTGACCAAAGCGACCGTGGTTGAGCAGCTTAGCTATTTTCAAGGGACGATTCAACAAATCCCTCCTCTCTATAGCGCTATCCATGTCAACGGTCAGCGACTGTATGACCTGGCCCGTCAAGGTCGTACCAAAGCGCTAGATGTCCCCAGTCGTAACGTCGTTGTTCACCATATCGAGGTGGTTGGCTGGCAGCCCGGCGATACTCCGCACATTACCTTAGATATTATCTGCGGAGCCGGTACCTATATTCGCTCCATTGCTAGAGATCTGGGTCAAAGGCTGGCGGTGGGGGGCACATTGGCCTCGCTAGTACGCACCCAGAGCAGTGGTTTTACCCTGAATACTAGTGTTTCCTTTGACCAGCTTGCTACGGCACAAGAACCGGTTCAAACCATTTCTCCTGCCGTAGCAATGGGGCATTTACCTCAGGTCGTTCTGTCCCCTGAGGCGGGTCGTCGGTGGTGTCTGGGGCAGCGTTTATCCCTTGAGCCCACCGTTAAGCCGGAGCAACCTCTGCGGGTGGCCACCGCTACCTGCTCGTTTTTGGGCATCGGTATATTTACGATTAAACATGAGCAGCTGTGCCTGGTTCCCAAAATGGTTTTTGCGCAACCCGGCGTCTGCTAATTAAAGACCCCTGAATATCCAGGTAATCCAGCCCTGAAGGAACCCAGTCTACTGTTAGATGTGTCATCTGACTGTGCATCCCTAGGGTTGGCTGCTTTCTTAAGGGCTACCCCTGCTGAACCGGCCGTACGAACCTTTTGTCCTTTACTGGGTATGCCACCAATGTCTGATTGGGGATCTGTTTCTGCGCTCAAGTACTTTAAGGTGGGTGAAACCATTTTTTCTGAGGGCGACCCTGGAGATTGGGCCTATATTATCGAATCAGGACGTGTGGAAATAGCCATCAGCATTGATGGTCATGCGTTCCCGTTGCATGTGCTGACCAGCGGTGACCTTTTGGGCGAAATGGCTGTTATGGATGCAGCACCCCGCTCAGCATCGGCCAAAGCGCTAGAAGAAACAGTATGTTTGGCCATTCCTAGTGTTCAAATTTTGGAACGTATCCAAGGGGCAGATCCGGTGGTGCGGCTACTGGTGACCACGCTGCTCCACCGGATACGGAACACTCCCCAGATTACGTTGCCGACACAGCTACAATTGCCCCCAGACGATCAGCCCCACCAGGCGTTGAATGACAAGGTGCTTGATAAAATGCGCCTAGAATCGGAGCTGCGGGCGGCTTTACTCAATCACCAGCTACGGCTCCATTATCAACCGTTAGTCAATATTGACACCTTACAAATTCTCGGCTTCGAGGCGTTAAACCGCTGGTATAGCCCAACTCGCGGCCATGTGTCCCCTGGGGAATTTACCAGCATTGCCGAAGAGACATCACTAATCATCCCCATTGGTCAGCAAACCATCCAACAAGCCTGCCGCGATCTAGCCCAGTTTCAAACCATTCGTTCAGATGGCCTGTTGTTTGTGAGCATCAATGTAGCGCCTCGACAGCTGGCTGAAGATGATTTTCTGGCTGAACTGCAAACCGCCATGGGTCAGTATGGCCTGCAGGCCACCCAGATCAAACTCGAAGTGACCGAGCGGGTTTTTATGGAGGACTCAGTTGCTCTAGAAACATTACAGGCCTGTCGTCGCCATGGCTTTCACATCGCCCTAGATGATTTTGGTACAGGGTTCTCTAGTCTGAACTACCTGACTCGTTTTGAGGTAGATAGCTTCAAGATCGATAGGGCATTTGTCAAAGAAATTCTCACAAACCGCCGTACCCAGATCTTATTGGCCAGTATGCTGACCATGGCCCAGGGTTTGGGGATGCAAACGGTGGTAGAGGGAATTGAAACATCTGAGCAGCTGGCGATCCTGCGTCAGTTTGGCTGTAAGGTGGGTCAGGGCTATTTGTTTGGCAAGGCCCTCCCCTCTAATCAGGTGCAGCGGCTGCTGAGTTATAAATCAATTAGTCCATAGCGGCCGGCCTGTTCGATTAATAGCCTTACCGATTGGGCATTGCTGCTGGCTGTCAGCGCCAGCAGCGTCTGGGGCTGGTTAACATCACTGTAGAGCAGCGCTCCGGTGCTCGAGAAAATCATGGTTCTAGCTGGAGTTGGGGTTAGCTCTGGGGGCAGGCTTAAACCCGTGTGAAATAGATGCTCTGGTGCCGCGTCGCCCGTCAGGTTGAGACTGGCATATTGCAAGTGGGGGTAGAGCTGAGCTGTTTGCTCAGGGGTGAGACCGAGCTGGCGACCAATGGTATCTGACATTAGAGCGGTTAACGTTGGCTCGACTTCGGCAGGTAGTGTCGTCGGGGTTGAAACTGTCGAACCGTCGTTTGAACCGTCGTTGGTAGAGGCCCCATCTAGCGTCCTGGAGGGGAGGACTGCGGTTTGCCAGGGCAGGGTTGATAGCCACCGAAGACTGTCATGGGTGGCTGTCAGTGCCGGTCCAGCTACAGTTTGGCCCAGGGCTAGCAGGGTGATACTCGCCCCGGTGGTCTTGATACCGTAAACGGTGATCCCTGCGGTGGGGCGGTTGCCACTAAACAGCTGCAGCTGTTGGCGAAGCGATGAAGACTCGGCCCAAAACGTAGCTGGAGCCATAGTTATTGGGGGTTGCTTCCAGCCTGAGCCGTCCTGGATCAGCTCCACCTGGATGTGATACCAGGTTTGTCCCGGTGAGGGGGTGGGGAGGGTTTGCGATCGCAACCATCCTCCACCCGGTGTGTCAACAGCGCTCGCCTGTCCGACGAGGCGGCGATAGCGCCCTGACCCGGCGGCTGTGGGCAGTACCTCCGGGGTGCCATTAGCGGTGGTACTAGCCGCGTTACCAGGGGCGGGATCCCCATCGGTTTGCCCCACAGCCTGTAGACGCTCCAAGGTGGTTTTTACGCGGGTTTGTTTTTGGAGCCAGTCTTGACCTGCCTCTGGCGACTGTCGGGCTGTCACTAGCAACGCCCCCCAGATCTGGGGAGAACTATCCTGAGGATGCACCTTGAGGTGTACCGTAACCCCGCGCCAGAGGGCATCAAAGTTTTGCTCCAGGCGTTTGAGCATGGAGTCGTAAATGGCAGGGTTGGTTTCCAGGATATTCAGGGCCTGCTCCCACTGACCGTCAATTAAATAGGCCAAAATATGCTGCTGTTGGCTAGACCAGGTTCGCTCTGTTTGGGCCTTGGTTTGCGCCGCATGCAGACGAATCAGGTCCAGCTGGGCTTGCGCCTCCGGTGACCAGTCTGACCCCAGCTCCATTTTGGCGGACTGCATCATCTGTAGACTGTGGGACCACACCGCTCCCTGGGCCAGGCTCAAGGCCTTGTTGTAAAGCGATGTGGCGAGCTCGGTTCCATAGACCGAGCGGTAGAGGGATATCTCCCGTAGCTGGGGGGGATCGTTGGGTAAAAACTGATATAGCAAAAAGCTGGGCCTGAGCCCGACGGTCTGATCGATCGTCAGCTGCTCGTCACCGCTTTGCCACTGGGGCTGTTGGCCTACCGGACTGGACCAGTTTAATAGCTGGTGCAACCGTTGGGTGCGGGGCTGATAGGTCAAGATTTGGCCGTAGTGCATGACGGTGTTGCCATAGCGTCGCTGGCCCCACAGCCGCAGCCAGGGACTATCTGCGATCGCCTTTCCGGACATAATCTGTACTGAGGAGAGGGGGGCGTCGCTATCCACGCTGGCCACCTGGGAGGCCGTGCCGATCAGCGGTGTCGTGATAAACGAGTCTTGGATGGGACGGATCGCCACTTGATCAACCTGCTGTAGCTGATTACCCCGGACGCGATAGATCCAAATTTCCTGCAGGCCATCGGTACCTAGAATGGGATAAAACCACGCCGTCGGCCGATCCGCCCGAGGCCAGGGTATGGGCTGACCGGAGGTAATACCCCGCGATTTCATCTCCGCTTCAATTTCAGCGGCTGTCTGGGGTGCGGCCTCAAAGCTAGCGGTGAGATCCGGAAACGCTGTCTTTAACCAGTTGGGACCGTCGGGTTCGACCATGAGCCTGACCCCTGAAATCATCACGGCCACTAAAAAAGTAGCGCCGCCGCCCAATGCCAGCCAGCTTAAAAACGCCCAGGGGACACGTCTCGATGCCGGGCTGACCAAAAGTTTTACCGGGCCATTGGATGGCTTTGAGTTACTCAGACCCATGGGGGTGCCTGCTGACGATCAAAAATCCCAAGATTTTCCCCAAGATTTTTTCTAGGAGGATAGCACCTGCTCGTACCGTTGACCGGCGATTTCCCAGGTGTATTCGGTCTCAATCATATGGCGAGCATTTTGGGATAGCGTCTGACGCAGGACAGCATCGTCAAACAACCGACCAATTGCCGTCACGTAGGCCTCTGGGCTATTGGCCCGCAGCGCTCGCAGCGGTAGGTTCTTGCTATCCACGGGCAGGCCTTCTAGGCCGCGATCGCTCGCGACAATGGGAACGCCTGCCGCCATCGACTCCAGGGTTTTAGTTTTGATGCCCAGCCCCGCCCGCAGGGGGACAACACCTACGGTGGCTCGATGAATATAGTCCGTAATCGATGGAACCCGCCCGGTTACTGTTACGCCTGGTAACTTGTCCAGTGCTTTTACAGCTGGCACCGGACGGGCGCCCACAAGGCTCAGGGTGGCCTGGGGATAGCGCTGCTGTACCCGAGGAAAGATCTCCTGGGCCAGATAGCAGGCCGCATCAATATTGTGGGACGAATCCATAGCTCCAATAAAAATCAAAGACTGGCCACCGGGGTCATGGGAGCGATAGGAAAAGGTAGTCAGGTCCACACCGTTGGACACAATCGTAATTTTGGCATCTGGCATCAGCCGCTTCAGCTGCTGCCGATCGTCTGGTGTGGTTGCAATCAGATGGGTAAATTTATCACAGTAGCGTTTTTCATAGCGAGCCAGTAGGGGCAGGTACAGTCGGTCCCGAAGGGCATTTTCCGAGGCCCCTGCTTCCAGGTGATTGAGCACCCAGCCATAGACAGAGCTATGGATGTCTACCAGGGTTTTGACCTGCTGGCGAAACCTGGGGTGGACATACATTTCATTGATACTGTGTTCGCAAATGATGCCATCGTAGGCGCGGGCTTCGATCTGCTGCGTCACCCAGGTGTAGACCTCCGGTGAGAAGCGAAACGATACATTGGGCGGGGTGGCGGTAATGGCGAACTGGGCTAGGCGTAGGGCCTGGTTGAGGGGATTACCCTCGGGTTGCGCGGCTTCGCTGGCGGGCAGTGGAAAGATTTTTACCCCATGGACCCACGCTTTGAGTGCTTGCACATTGGCGTCGGTTGCATTCACCGTCCGGTGGGCTACGACGGTCACCTCATGGTGATGGCTGAGCTGTTTGAGTAAGTTAAACGTACGACCCTCAGCCGCTCCGTGGTCGGGCGGGTAGGGAAACGTATTGAGGGAAAGAACGAGCAGACGCATTGGACTTAGCAGCAGATGATGGCGGGTGGAATTTAGTCGGTTTCTATCCAGGCGATTTCCCTAGCATTTTCCGGCAGCCTTGACTGCCGCTGCCCCAGGGTGCGAGCCCGAAAGCAATAGAGGCCAATGGGGGTCATGGCTAAATCAATCATGTCGGCCTTACCTGCGATCAGTTTGATTACCCCCGTGGGGAGTTCTTTGGCTAGCCAGCGGGCCAGGGAATAACGGATTTCATGGGCCATTAGCCGCCGTGTCAGTTTGATGCCATGGAGCTGGTGCAGGTAGCGATTGGACCGCCCATAGCGATACCACTGTTTGTAGAGTTCTTTGAGGGTGGTGCGATGATGGTGCTGTACCCTGGCGCTTTCGGCATAGTGTAGCTGCCAGCCTCCATCCCGCTGCAGTCGCCAGCAGATGTCAGCGTCGCCGCCCGTGGTCATGTGGGGGCGAAATAACCCAATTTTTTCAAAGGCACAGGCCCGCACGGCGATATTTGCGGTTTGCCCATAGGGGCAAAAGGGATGGGCCAGGGTGTCCTGCTGGGACATGATGTTCTTCCGCTCGGCGTAGCGTTCTAGCCAGGTTGTTCCAGGCAGCGCTGTGACCTCACCTACACATAGACCCACCTTGCTATCCTGAAAGCCTTGGACCAGGTTTTCGAGCCAGGTAGCCGCTGGATAACAGTCGGCATCGGTAAAGGCTAAAATCTCCCCTGTGGCTGCTCGGATGCCGGTGTTGCGGGCAGCATAGGCGCTTTGAACCTGGGTCTCGCTGAGCTGTTTGAGGGTGATGCCCTGGGTATGGGCCTGGACCACGGCGTCTTTGAGGATATCCGGGGTGCGATCGCAGCTGCCATTGTCCACCAGCAGGTACTCTACCTGCTCTGCCGGATAGGTTTGACCCAACAGACACTCAATTAACCCTGGTAAATCGGTTTCGCCATTATAAATGGGCACAATCACCGAAACCGTAGGAAAAAATGTGGTGGATGGGTTGGGTATTTCGTTGGCAACCATGGAAGCTTGGGGCATCGGTTTTCAACTTAATCAACAGCTACATCTACAGATAGTGTGGCCACCGATCTGACAAGAATTAACATGCGATCGCTTGGTGATCCACAGATGGGATCAATTTTGACAGTTCATATAAATTTCATACATTGGTAGGCAGAGATCTTTATGCAATCCTTACCGAGGGATAAGCCTATCCCTTGCTCAGTAAATTGACCCCTATAGCCCTAACTCAGCTACTACGTCGTGCCTAAAGTTAGTCTTTGTATTCCTACCTATAATCGAGCCCAAATTTTGCCCTATGCGGTTGATAGCGTTCTCAATCAAACCTATGGGGACTTTGAGCTGCTCATTTGTGACGATGCCTCCCCTGATAATACGGCTGAGGTCGTTGCCCAATGGGATGATTCGCGTATTCGCTACATCCGTCACCCGCAAAATATCAAACGCAGTCGTAACATGCGCTCAGGGTATGAGGCTGCCCAAGGTGACTATTTCATCAAATTTGATGACGACGATGCCCTCACCCCCACTTTTTTAGAGCGCACGGTGGCTGTTCTAGACACCCAGCCCAGGGTGGACTTTGTCTGTACCGACCACTGGGTGATCAATGCCCGAAATCAGCGTGATGAGAGCGCTACCGCCGCCAACTCAGCCAAGTGGGGTAAAGACCGCCTGTGTGAAGCGATTATTGACGACCTGCTTAAAGAAACGTTTGTACATCAAAGTTTGCAGGTAGGCTCTACCCTCTTTCGCAGAGACTGCCTGGGGGACGTGGACTTTATGCGATTTGAGGCCGATGGCTGTGAAGACTTCGACTTGCTGGTGCGTTTGGCCGCTGTCGGTAAAACCGGCTATTTTATCCCTGAGCGCCTAATGGAATATCGATTCCACGGTGGTCAAACCAGCCTGAAACAAGATATTCACTTTCTCTCAGCCAAGATTTTCTGCCTAGAGGGCTACCGTTTTAGCCAACGCCCAGCGCTAGAGGCTATCCGTAAGGAAAAGCTCAGTGGCCTCAAGCAGGTACTTGCCATGCGTCTGATTGAAAAGGGTGATGCCCAGCAGGGACGTCAGTTAATTCGAGAACTAGCGACCAGTGGTCCCTTATCTGCAAAGGCCAAATTAGGTAGGGTCCTATCCTATCTGCCCCTGGGTCTACGTCAGCTAGCCTTTCAAGGATTTCGCCAGCTACGACCCCAGGACTACAGCGAGCGTGTCCGCAATGCCACTGGATAAAAAACAGCGTTTGAGTCTACAGGTCTGTGCTCTATCGGGGCTAGCTTTAGTGATAGCCCGGTGTTCGCTGCCGCTAGAGCCTGCCACCCCACGCCGGGATTTGGACAAATTAGTAGACAATGTCCCTCAGCCCACCCTGACCATGCAGAGCTGGTCTGACAGCAGCGCTACTCAGGTGTATGTGGTGACGATACCGTCGGGATATCCGGTGGAGGTGGCCGTCAGCGATCGGCTTAAAACGGTAGATGCCTTTGCTGCTGATACAGGGTCTTTAGCAGTGCTTAATGGTGGTTTTTTTGATCCAAACAATGGGCAAACGACGTCATTTATCACCGTTGATGGTTTTTTAGTTGCCGATCCCCGCGATAACCAACGGCTCGTCGATAACCCTGATTTGGCCCCCTACATAGATCAAATTCTCAATCGCTCTGAATTCCGCCGCTATGACTGCGCTGATGGCATTAACTACGACATCACAGTTCATAGTCACCCTATTCCCAGTGGCTGTAGGCTTCACAGCGCTCTAGGAGCAGGGCCACAGCTTTTACCAGATACCTCACAGCTAGAGGGCTTTACCGACTATGCCAACGGCACCCTTATTCGGGACGCCATTGGTAGTCAGCAGCGAAATGCCCGCAGCGCCATTGGCATTAAGGCCGACGGCTCCTTGCTGTGGGTGATGGTGGCCCAGGTCAATCCAGCAGGGGGGATGACCCTAGCTGAATTGGCAAATGTTATGGTGGCAGCTGGTGCCCACAGCGCCCTAAATTTAGATGGCGGCAGTTCATCCTCGCTGCATGTGGCAGGGCTGGATGGCGCATTGACCCAGACTTACTACGGACGTTTAGACCAAAGTGGCAACACAATACGTCGCCCGGTCAAATCAGTCCTACTGGTGCCCAAATAGTGAAATGAATGGGAACGGCCAGTCGCGTTCTAGGCCGATTAATCTTTAGGGTAGGTATCATCGCACTGTAGATACCCTAGCTGGCTCAGTGACCAGCAGATGGCACCGTAGAGTATTCCTGCAGCAATCAAAGTTTTGTAGCCCGGATCCACGATAGCCTCCATGGATGGTGGTGTCATGATTAGTCCTGACAGGCTGGAGGCGGCGACGGATGTCAGCAGAAATATGAATGCCCCGCCGCTGACGGGTGTCATTTTTTTAGGGTGCTTAGTCGGCTGCAGTCTTGAAGAGCTCTGTATGAGCCGACCTACCCTGGGCCATAGCTGCATTCCGGTCAGAAAAGCTATGGGAAACATCAGAAAACCAACGGGGTCACTCCATTGGGAGTAGGGGGCAACCAAATCAGTCAGATGAATACCGCTAAAGCTGCCGCCGAATATCAATACTGATGATGTGAAAAAGTTGACCGTTGGTTTTGGAACTGGAGACAAGGGCATGGGGGATTGATCTTGGGCTATCTAATACGCTTACAGAAATATCCGTGGGATCTGTGGAAAACCACCATGAACTTATGGATAAGCGTTTTTATAAATAGGGGAATCAGGTCAAACCCCGTGGGAATTCGCCAGCTATTAGGACCCTCGCTGCCCGTTTAAGGCAATGTTTCCTTGGCTTATCCCCCAGCCTGTCGAAATTCCCAGTAAGATCGCCTTCAGTACCGCTGTCATCAATCCATCGTCCTAGCTCAACAACGCTGCTCTGAGCCTGACTAACCGGTGGGTCTGGCCGAGGTAATGGCTTTTTGGGAAATATCGGTGTCTATTTTGGATACAAATCTGGACGACAGGTCCGCCATTTACTCAACCGCTCGTTCAACTGTCAAGCTACCCCAGCCCGTATTTGATACCCATTCAACTGTCTATGCCTTTCCACCCAATCGTGACACCCTAGGCGGTACGGCTTATTTGATAACGTATACGGCTGCATCGGGCGTTGCTGGCAAAAGCAGCAACGTTCTAGTCGATTGCCCTGCCTGGACTGAGGCCAACGTAGACTTTATTGCTCAACAGGGTGGTTTACGATGGCTTGCAATCACCCACCGTGGTGGCAGTAGTCGTGTTCGGGACTGGCAATCTCAATTTGAATGTGATGTTGTTGTTCAAGAACAAGAAGCGTATCTGCTTCCCCAAGTTGATACCCAGACATTCCATCGTGATTTAACGCTCACGCCTCACCATCGACTATTTTGGACCCCCGGTCATTCTCCTGGGGCGGCCTGTCTATATAGCTCGATGCGGGGAGGCGTCCTGTTTACTGGGCGTCATGTACTACCTACCCACCAGGGGGGCGTTGCCCCGTTACGGGTTTCTAAAACCTTTCACTGGCCCCGCCAGCTTCAGCATGTTCGGCGGCTTTTGGACGAGTTTACGCCCCAGACCCTAAGTTACATCTGCCCAGGTGCCAATATTGGTTTTCTGAGGGGTAAGCACCTAATTGGCGATGCCCATAACAAACTTGCCGCTCTAGACTTTCAGGAACTTGCGAAGATCCAGACATTACTGTAGCGCCCCTACTGTTCGCTCATTCCGCCACCGTTGATGGTGTCGGTTTAAACGGGGCTAAAATCTCAGCCACTGGCAGATTTTCAGGATGCAACAGCCAGGTGCGATGACAGGGTTGGATGAGGGCTTTTACTAGGGGTGAAAGCTCACTAATAGCCGTTAAACCGTCAGTGGTTTTGAGCTTAATACCGCGCTGGTAAAGGGTATATCCCCGGTTACGAATATGGCGCAGGCTGACGTAGATTTCAGTATCTGATACCAGCTTGTAGGCGCGGCGTCGCGCCGCCGATAAAATATCTGTCTGCTGTGAGTAGGTGTAGTGGCTAATTTCCGTTGCCTTGGGAAGCCGTCGGTTGACAAATCGCTGACAGAGGTCGGCTAGGGTCGCATCTCCATGGGTCTGCCACCGTTGCAGATGATAGTGCAAAGCATAGTCGTCCTGGGCTAAATATTGCTCCAGGGATAGCTCATCGATGGCATTGCTTAACCAGGCGGTCATAGTGGGATCGGCCTCTAGGGTGTCTGCCGCTAGTAGCGTGCGGGCACGACTGATAGCCTGTTCTAACACCCAGGTAGCTACCAGATTTTTGGGATGGTTGTAAATCTGGGCGTGCATAAAATACCGCACCACCAGATAGTGTTCGATGGCCCCCAGCCCCTTTTTGGCAACAATTAGTTGCTGGCTGGCCGGATCGTAATCGAGCGCTAGCAAAATGCGGTCAAGGTCAAGCTGTCCGTAGGAAGCTCCGGTGGAATGGCTGTCACGCATGAGGTAGTCAATGCGATCGCAATCCAACTGACTGGATACCAGCTGCCAGACGCAGGGTACCGGATGCTGGTGTCGGTAAATCTGTTGAATCTCGCCCCGCAGGTTTGACGAAAAATCATCCAAAAGACCGCTTACCTCAGGGGCTAGCTCCAGGATGCGCAATGTCCAATGCTCATGGTGGCCGCCAAATACCTCTTCTGCCGTATGGCTAAAGGGACCATGGCCCACATCGTGAAGGAGCGCTGCACATAGGACGGCCGCCCGATGGCAGCCTAGCTCTGGATATATGGCCGCCAACCGGTCAAACGCCCGTCGGGCAATCACCATTACCCCTAGGGAGTGGGTAAATCGCGAACTTTCCGCACCGTGAAACGTTAGATTGGCCGGTCCTAGCTGTCGAATACGTCGCAACCGTTGAAAGACCGACGTATCAACCAGTTCTATTAGCAGTGCTTCTACAGCATCGGCGCCATCTAAAGTGATAGCGCCATGGAGCGGATCGTGATACGTACGGGTTTTCAGCGGCACAATGCGGCACAATTTAGGTCACAGGTGGCATAAGTGATTGCATCAATATCTCAACGGCTGCCTGATATTGGCTGTCCTCATCAGTTGCAAACTGATTACGGGTAAGGGGGGCTGTCATTACTGTCCGGTCGGGAGCGATCCCCAGTTTATTGATATCGTGGTGGCCCGGTGTTTCATACTTAGCAACAGTGACGGCTAGCCCAGACCCATGGGTTAAATCAAATAGCGACTGAATTAACCCCTTTCCAAAGGTTGTTTCCCCCACCAATTTGGCGCGCTGGTTGTCCTGCAACGCCCCCGCCAAAATTTCACTTGCACTGGCAGTCCCCCCATTGACCAACACCACCAAGGGCGCTTGGGTGAGTGAATTAGCACCGGCCTCAAAGCTTTCCAATACCCCCTGGCGATTGACGGTGTAGACAATTGTGCCCTCATCCAGCCACAGCCTGGCAATTTCGATTCCTGCCTGCAATAGCCCCCCTGGATTGTTACGCAAATCTAAGATGTAGCCGTCCGTATCCTTTTGCTCCAGATCGGTTAGGGCTGCTCGCAGGTCTCCAACCGCATTGCCATTAAACTGTCCCAATCGGATATAGCCAATCTTGTTGGCGCCCTCAAAGCGCAGTTCGGAGAATACTGGATTGAGGTTAATGCGCTCGCGTGTCAGGTTTACCTCAAATGGCTCGGTGTCTACACGCTCAATTTTTAGGGTGACGATGGTTCCGGCTGGGCCACGCATGCGAGCTGCCGCTTCATCCAAGGTAAATGATTGGGTCGAGATCCCATTGATCGCTACAATCGCATCCCTGGGAGACAGTCCTGCATGCTCTGCTGGAGAATCCACAATCGGAGCAATCACACGCAGATACTGGTTATCATCGTCCTTTGCAATCTGTAACCCTACACCTAGAAGCTCTCCAGACGTATTTGTCTGCAAGCTTTGATACTGTTCAGGAGGCAAAAAGCGCGTGTACGGATCGTCCAATTTTTGCAGCATTGCCTGGGCTTCTTTGTAAGCATCCTCCCAAGTATTCAAAGGACGCTTAAGTGCCTTTTCACGGGTAAACCACCAGTTCTGGTGGTTAAAGGTTTCATCCAAGTAGGCCCGATTAACGATGCGCCAAACCTCCATCACCAGTTTCTGTTGCTCTGTGAAAGCAAATGCTGGTGGGTTAGCCAATCCCAATCCCAAAATCGTTGCGATGCCTATGGCACAGATGCCTCTTACAAGAACCACGTGTAGCAGTCCAGTTTTTCTCATTCTTCGCCATCGTCCAAACAACACCGCTACCTGACCAGGCAAAAAGCTCAGTCAAGCCACTAAGTAAGAACGCCTATAACCGTCCCTTTTAGCCAGCATAGCGACTTCATCAGAATACTGTGCTCTCCCTGCCATCTGCGATCAGAATTCGTAGAATGTCACTAGTGGCTCAGCATAAAGTGAAATTTTGTAAACTGAGTCTCAGTAAAAAACAGCCCACATAGAAACGCCCCCCACCTGCTAAAACTCTTATCAAATCTTGGTAATCCCTTTCTGTACAGGCTATTTCCCTGGCACAGCCTTTGGGTGGACTGGTCCGGATAAGTTTCTAGACAAGCGGTTTCTCAAGGTTGGTTGTGTTACATTTTTTAGTAACGGCATAGATCTATTTTTATATCCGCGCTTCATGTTTACCAAGCAAGTAACCGACTCTAAAGCCTACCAGTGGTTTAATGAGCGTCTAGAGATTCAGGCACTCGCCGATGATATCTCTAGCAAATATGTCCCTCCCCACGTCAACATTTTTTATTGCCTTGGTGGGATCACCCTGACATGTTTCATTATCCAGTTTGCAACTGGGTTTGCCATGACGTTCTACTACAAGCCAACTGTAGTGGAGGCGTTTAGCTCAGTTCAGTATCTGATGACGGACGTTAGCTTTGGCTGGTTAATTCGCTCCATCCATCGCTGGTCTGCCAGCATGATGGTGCTAATGATGATTCTGCATGTCTTTCGGGTTTACCTCACAGGCGGTTTCAAGAATCCCCGTGAGCTAACTTGGGTTACCGGCGTCATCATGGCCGTCGTCACAGTTTCCTTTGGTGTAACGGGCTATTCTTTGCCCTGGGACCAGGTAGGTTATTGGGCTGTCAAAATCGTTTCTGGTGTGCCCAGTGCAATACCAGTTGTGGGTGGTTTGATGGTCGAATTTATTCGCGGTGGTGAGAGCGTTGGTCAAGCTACGCTGACTCGTTTTTACAGCCTGCACACCTTTGTCCTGCCATGGCTGATGGCTGTCTTTATGCTGACCCACTTCTTGATGATTCGGAAGCAAGGCATTTCTGGTCCTTTGTGATTGCTTGAAACGGCTTAGCTCTGCTCTAGGTCCTGTGGCTACGATATTTTTAGCAATCTCGTTATTGGCTAGATGTAGCTTCAGACTAGTTTCAGAGTTAAGCTGTTCCAAATAATCGTGCATTATTCTGTTTGAAGATGAATTAGGAGATGATTTGAGCTATGGCAACGATAAAAAAGCCTGACCTCAGCGATCCTCAACTTAGGGAGAAGCTGAAGCAGGGCATGGGACACAACTACTACGGTGAACCTGCTTGGCCTAACGACTTACTGTATATTTTTCCGGTGGTAATTCTCGGCAGCATTGCCTGCTGTGTTGCCCTAGCGGTTTTGGATCCTGCCCTTGTGGGTGAGCCCGCTAATCCGTTTGCTACTCCCCTTGAAATTCTTCCTGAGTGGTATCTGTATCCCGCGTTTCAGATCCTTCGGATTGTGCCCAACAAGCTTCTGGGGATTGCCTTGCAGACAGCTATTCCTCTTGGGCTGATGCTGATCCCCTTTATTGAGAACGTAAACAAGTTCCAAAATCCTTTCCGCCGGCCTGTGGCAACAGCCGTTTTTCTGTTCGGTACCGCTGTTACTCTATGGCTTGGTATTGGTGCAGCGCTTCCCATCGATAAATCCCTGACACTGGGGCTTTTCTAGAAGTTAAGGGTTGTACCTTTGATTAGAACGTAATGGCTTTTTGGATGCTCGCTCTGAGGTGCGAATGTTCAAAAAGCTTTTTACTGTGTCAAGATACGGCTAAGATACCTGTTCTCCTGGGCTTATCTATCGATTATTGAGTTGATTTCGGGCAAACTATTGGTGCGAACGTGCCGGTTAGTCGGACATGTTAAAGCAAGATCAGTTAATAGTTCAAAGTAGGCTAGAGAATTTAACTCAAGTCCAGCAGTGGTTTGATTGCTTTTGCTCCGCATCAAAGCTGCCGTGGCTTGAGGCTGCTTTTGATCAAGTAAATTTGGCCTTAGCAGAAGGATTTACCAATGCCGTCAGGCATGCCCACGCTCATTTACCCACAGATACTCCTATTGAAATAGATCTGCTCCTTTGGCAGGAAAGATTGGAGGTGCACGTTTGGGATATGGGGGAGCCCTTTGACCCTGATAAGCTGACTGAACCTCAGCCGGGAACCCTTAAAGAGGGTGGGTACGGCTGGTTTTTAATGCGTCGGTTAGCTGATCGGGTCAACTATGAGCGCAATGACTTAGGCCGTAACTGTCTCCGAATTGTTAAATGTTCAACGGCGCCTTCTTAAAACTGGGGTTGCACAGATGCCATTAGCTCGCAACACACGGGCGCACGATACGTTTGTATTTATTGAAGTATTTGGTTGTGAAGGGGGTATCCAGTCCTATATCAAGGATGTCTTGATGGCGTATTCGGCTGTGAATACGGTGGGGGTAGCGGATATCTTTTTGCTCCGTGACCGTGTAGTAGATATTCAGCCTGAGTTCTTATCTCGCTTTAAGTTCCACTGCTTTCAGTCAGGGCATCCCATGGTAGACAGGATTCAGCTAACTCTGTCTTTGGGGTTGCACTTGCTGCTAAAACGCCCTCGGCGCTTATTCTGCGGTCATATTAATCTGGCTGCCATGGCCTATCAGCTGGCCCGTTTAACCCGTGTGCCCTGTACCGTGCTTACCTACGGTAAAGAGGTTTGGTTTCCCCTAAAGCCAGCTGAGGGGAATGCGCTACGCGCCGCCGATCGTATTTGGACTATCAGCCGATATAGCCGTACCCTGGCTTGTAAAGCAAATCAGCTAAAAGTGGAACGGGTTGAAATCTTACCCTGTATGGTGGATGGTCAGGAGTTTACACCCGCTACTGCACCACACGAGCTGCAGCAGCGCTATGGCCTCTCAAATTCACGCATATTGATGACTGTTGCCCGACTGTGGCGGGGTGATCCCTACAAGGGAGTAGATGTTACCATACGGGCTTTGCCTAAAATTGTCCGTGCCTGTTCTAGCGTCAAGTATCTCATCATTGGCCGTGGTGACGATCAGCCTCGGTTGGCTCAGCTAGCCAAGGATCTGGGGGTGGCCGATCGGGTGATATTTGCTGGATTTGTGCCCAGTGCAGAACTGGTCGAGCACTATCGGCTGGCCGATGTATACGTTATGCCCTCCCAAGAAGGATTTGGGATTGTTTACTTAGAAGCAATGGCCTGTGGTATCCCAGTTATTTCAGGGGATGACGACGGCTCGGCCGATCCATTGCAGGATGGTCGTTTAGGTTGGCGTGTACCCCATCGAGATCCAGACGCTGTAGCAGCCGCCTGTATTGAAGCGCTAAAAGGTAACGATCCTCGCTGTAATGGTTCCTGGCTGCGCGAACAAACCCTTGCTAGCTTTAGTAAAGCTGCCCTGACCCATCAGCTCAAACAGCTCCTAGATATTTCCACGGCTAAAGCAAAGGGGCTTAATCAATCGCAAGGTAGCATCCAGCCAAACTAAAGCCGAGCCATAGGCCAACGCTATAAGATAGACATAGCCAGCGACCATTGGAGACAACAACATGACTCCCAACGGGTTTAGACAGTTACAGCTTAACTTCTCTGGAGTGGGGTGCTGGTTGACCTTGGCCATTGGGTTCGGTTTGGCAGCTACCGTGGGTGTTGGCTGGATTTTAAAGTCGCTGCTGGTTCTGGTTGTTCTTTTATTTTTGATTCCTGTCCTGGCTGTAGCTGGTGCCCAGTTTTGGCTGAGACGCAACCTAGTAGAAGGTACCTGTCCGGCTTGTTCACACCCACTGACTGGCTTTAGGCCCATACCGTTGTCATGCCCTAACTGTGGCATTGCCCTTCAAGCAGACGACGGAGTCTTTACTAGAGTTGCTGCCGAAGGAACCATTGACGTTGATGTGATCAATGTTGATGCACCCTATACGGGGACCGATGAAAGAGATGTGACTATCGTTGATGTAGACGTCTTACCCCCTAGCGAGCCTCAGTAATCAAACTGAAGTAATCAAACTGGCTGGTTTAGGAAATTGAGTCAGAGTTGCCACAGTTTTCTAGGGACTTATTGCTGAACTGTCAGGGTAAATGGAGCACCAGCACCATCGATATCGCCGACATAGAGGCGGTAGGTTCCTGTCTTGTATAGCCCTCGAGATTGAATAGCCCCTCCATTAAAGTTGTGGGCTAGGATGCACTCGCGTGTGTCGGGACCAGTTACGAGCAGGGTATAATCACCGCTGCCGGAAACGTTGATCGATACCGAAGCGGATGGCTGGGTAATCGTAAATGAGTGGTCGGGCTGAGCGGGTAAAAAACCGCAGTCTGCAGATGTTTGAGCGCCGCCGCTAGAGCCAGTAATTTCTGCTGGTTGGCCATAAACGACCGTGCTAGAGGCCGTAACCATGGTGGCAGCAATCAAAAGAGAAGCGATGTTTTTCTTAGCAATATTTTTCATCGATAGCACCTTGGCAACTTATGGGGTAGCCTTACGAGACAGCTGAGTGTTTGTCTAACTGACATCCACTAAAAATGTATATCTAAATACTAATGCTCGAAGACAGCGAGCACTATTAGGTATGTGACAGTTTACCAAGAGTTAATGAGGTGGAATTGTTGTATAGCCCTTTTTGTCTAAGACTTTTGATCTAGATGATAGTGCCAATCGGCCAATGTGGCGCACTAAATAGTTCTCTTAAGACGATTGGAAACAGCTCCTAATGGAAACAGCAAGGTTGCTCAATGGCTCAATAAATTATGGATGCTCAGAATTCAATGGCGCTTGCCCCAAAAAAGCGACCTAGGCTAGCCTGCAGACGCCTAGCTGCTTGGGGGCTAGAAGTAGGGCTAGTAGCTATAAGTGCCGTATTGCCTTTTCTGGTCGGTCGGTATGTTTTGTTAACCGGAACCGCTGCAGCTCTTTTCCCGGTTGAAGATGTCACTGGGTTGGCTCCATCCGATCGGCCGCTGAGGCCAACCCACGCCTCCTCCGACATGGCCCTTAACCCGTTGGTACATTATGCCCAGCAGGGATGGGCTCGCATTGCCCAGATACCACCGCATCAGCTGCATCGCACCTTACCTCGTTTGACCAATATTCTTTGGACGGTGGCCCTCGTCGCTCCGGTTGCCACTGTGGGGATATTGATTGTGCAGCTGACGTATACCGGTCGCACATGGCCAAAGCGCTGGCTTGGGATTCAGGTATTTTCGTTGGCCGGTGAACACCTGGGGCTGCATCAAGTCTTGGGTCGTGAGCTAATCCGTTGGGGGGTGCCCCTGCTCATTGTATGGGGGGGCAGCGTTGCAGGATTTTCGCTAGGGGTATGGACCCCTGTCGTGGTTGGATTGTTGGCGTTTGGGGAAAGCGTAACGGCAGTTGTCCATGGACAACGGGCCTGGCACGATCGCATTGCTAGAACTCAAGTCGATCTGGCTCATGGGGCGTACAGGGCTGTTCCTGGCGAGTCGTTAGTTCCTGCGTCACCGCAGAATGGGCTCGTTCAGCTATCTAAAGGGGAGTGTGGCATTCAACTCTACGGGGAAACCGTCAATGATGATGACTGGTGGCTATTGGAGTCCGAGGGGAATCTGACATCGTTGGTTTTGCCACCTCGCGCCAATCTTGTTCAGACGCAGCACCGCGGCGGGAGTTTGACGCTGGTAAGCTCGGTCCCTAGAAAATCATGGCTGTTTTTAACGGGCGGGATGTTGCTGGCTTGCGCTGCTGGGTTTAGCATTGGTCGAGCAACTCAATCGTCGGCGAGCATGGGGGCAGAGGGCGATATTTTTTTGGAAACTGCCCAGGCCCTCACGGCCAATAGCCGTGCTGGTGGTGACTACAGCGCTGCTATTTTGATGCTGGCCCAAGTGGATGACCCCCGCACGGCTCATTATTTAGCAGACCTGCTTAGTCAAAGTTCACAGCCGAAAACATTGGCCACACTTCAGCAGGCTCTTGTCAGCCAAGGTCTAGATAGTCTGCCGTCTTTACTGGCATTGAGCCGTATTCTGGAGAGCGATTTACAGCAGCCGTTGGACCCTGATGCCCGACGTATTCGCCTGGAGCAAAGGCATATAGTACAGGGTGCGATCGCAAAGCTACTTACGGTTCACAGTGGTGACCTGGTTAGCATCAATCTAGATCGTGTCAATCTGGGCCAATATCAAGATGCGGAGCATGCTTTTCAGTTGATTCAGCCTGGTCTATTGGCGGCAGGGACCAGCTGGCAAGGGGCCAACCTGAGCCAGGCTAACCTCGCCGGGGCTAGTTTTTTTGATGTAGGTGCCGATGGTAAACCTGACTCCTATGACGATGTGATCAGCGACTTCAGCAAAGCTACTCTGGTGGCCGCCAGTCTGGAGCAAGCGAATTTACAAGGTGCACAGCTGAGCCACGCAAACCTGAGGCGTGCGGATCTTACAGATGCTAATTTGACCCATAGCAATCTGGAGGGAAGTCAGCTGACCAATGCTCGCCTTATGCAGGTTGATGCATCCCAAAGCCGATGGCGAGGGAGCAACCTGGTGGGCGCCGATCTGACCCAGGCTGCTTTGGATGGGGCCGACCTGAGCCAGGCTAGACTCAATCGGCTTGAGGCCGCCCACAGCAGCTGGGCTAAGGCAACGTTGCAGCAGTCAGACTGGGTGGGTGCCAACCTGATTGGAGCCGATTTTAGCCAGACCGACCTGGTTAGCGCAAATTTTCAGGGGGCAAATTTAGATAGTGCAAATTTCACCCGAGCGGATTTGAGACAGGTCGATTTTCGAGATGCCGATCTTAGACAGGCTACATTGACCGGGGTAAACCTTACCGATGCGGATCTAGCTGGGGCAATTTTTGACGATGGCAGCACCGTTAACGACAGTTTTATTACTCCAAATGCCCAATTAAGCTCAGCCAAGCATTTGCAGGGTGTTAACTTTAGCCGTGCCCGCAACCTGGATCGCCGTCAGCTAAACTACATTTGTGCCCAGGGAGGAATTCACCCCGCATGCCAGGATGGCGTTACTCCCTAGTATTGCCATCAGGATGTTGACATAAATTCAAGTGCCATGCAGCGTACTAGGTTAAGCACATTGGTGGAGCAAGCAGGTCAGCGCTTTAGTCAGTGGGTATTTAATCCTTGGCGACGCATTTCCCTGGCCATTATTAGTCTGTTGTTTGGTAATTTTTTCGCCACAGCAATTTCTGCGACGGCGGGTCAAACAGCAGAGGTGGATATCGTGATTGCGGCTATTTTAGTGGCCCTAGTAGAACTGATCAGCTGGTTGTACTATCGTGTCCGTACCAGCCGCGATCGCACTACGCTGGTTGAAATACTCAACTCATTTAAGCTTGGCATGGTTTATGGTCTGTTTGTTGAGGCCTTTAAACTCGGTAGCTAGGGTCATTGAATCGATGGAGCGGATCAGTTGGGCAGCTCGCTGCTGGATAGCCGACCAGTTCTGATGACGGATATGATCGTCTTCAAACAGACCGCTAGAGATGCCCACTGCCGTTGCTCCAGCTGCTAATAAATCGGCAGCATTCTCGGTGGTTACGCCTCCAGAGGGAATTAGGGGAATATGCCCAAATGGCTCCTGTAAGCATTGGAGATAGGTAGCTCCTCCGAAGGCTTTGATCGGAAATACCTTTACGCTGGTGGCCCCTGCCTCCCAGGCGGTCAATATTTCGGTAGGGGTCATGGCTCCAGCCACCGTGGGAATATGAACCGTGCGACCGTGGTTTAGTAACGCCAGGGATGTGTGGGGGCTAAAACAAAACTGAGCCCCCGTTGCGATCGCAATCCGTAGATCTTCCTCATTCAGAATTGTACCTACGCCTACTGTGCAGTGGGGCAAAGCCTGTTGAATTGCCTGGAGCAGGGCTACGGGCTGATAGCTATTCCAAGTCACCTCCAACAGATGGACGCCCCCGGCGGCGGCCGCTAGGGCCATATGCAGACCGCTATCCACCGTCTTGGCCCTAATCACAGCAATCACTCGATGGGCGCGTAGGGTGGTGAGCCAACGTTGCTGATACTCGGCGGGATGCCGCAAACTGTGAGGAGCTGGATGTAATGCTGTCATA
This sequence comes from Cyanobacteria bacterium P01_H01_bin.26, assembly GCA_038748225.1. Taxonomy (GTDB): domain Bacteria; phylum Cyanobacteriota; class Cyanobacteriia; order Phormidesmidales; family Phormidesmidaceae; genus Leptothoe. The sequence continues at coordinate 32,880 of JBCDJC010000023.1, forward strand.
ACCTGAGGTGGGCCTTAGTGCTATGCCCATTGTGCAGGTGTCAATCAAATCTGCTGGAACCTCTTAGGCTTTTAGATCAATTTGCCGAACCACCGTAAGTACTTTTATAAGTAGTGCTAACGATTTAAGGATTTATGTAACAAAACACATAACAAAAGCCGCAGGTAACCCTGCGGCCTTAGAAGTCAAATCCTTGGAGAATAAGACTGAGAAACGCTTGCTACATTGGGAACCTAAGCAATACTCGCCATGCTGACGTTGTTATCAATTAACAATCGCTGTAGCTCATCGGAGTCAACTGTTTCCTTATCTACCAGCATGCCCGCTAGCTGATCAAGCACATGGCGGTTATCAACGAGTACTTGCTTAGCGCGGCTATAGGCCACGTCCACAAGGTCACGCACTTCCGCGTCAATGACGGCGGCCGTCTCCTCAGAGAAGTCTCGCTCGGTGGCAATATCACGCCCCAAAAAGGGATTTCCCTGCTGGCGACCTAGGGCAACCGGACCCAGCTTAGTGCTCATACCAAAGCGGGTTACCATCTGGCGAGCCACACGGGCAACTTGCTGCAGGTCGTTAGAAGCACCTGTGGTCACCTCTTCGTCCCCAAAGACGATCTCCTCAGCTAGACGCCCTCCCAGAGCTACCGCCATCTGGTTCTTGAGGTAAGAGCGAGAGTACAAACCAGATTCAAGCCGTTCCTCACTGGGGGTAAACCAGGTTAGACCGCCTGCTTGCCCGCGAGGAATAATGCTGATCTTCTGCACGGGGTCGTAGTCGGGCATAAGCGCACCCACCAGAGCATGGCCTGCTTCGTGGTAAGCCACCAGAGACTTGCGCTTTTCGCTCATCACCCGATCTTTCTTCTCGGGACCGGCCAGGACGCGATCGATCGCATCGTTAACCTCGTCCATAGAGATTTCAGTCAGGTTGCGACGAGCTGCCAGAATGGCGGCTTCGTTAAGCAGGTTGGACAGATCAGCACCCGTAAAGCCAGGGGTGCGACGAGCAATTTTCTCGAGATCCACATCCTTACTGAAGGTCTTACCTCGGGAATGGACGCTCAAAATTTCTAGACGGCCGGAGTAGTCAGGGCGGTCAACAACTACCTGACGGTCAAAACGACCGGGGCGTAGCAAGGCTGCATCCAATACGTCAGGCCGGTTGGTCGCTGCGATGATAATGATGCCCGTGTTGCCTTCAAAACCATCCATCTCCGTCAGAAGCTGGTTTAACGTTTGTTCACGCTCATCATTACCACCCCCAAGACCGGCACCCCGCTGACGACCTACGGCGTCGATCTCGTCAATAAAGACAATACAGGGGGCGTTGTTCTTGGCCTGCTCAAACAGATCGCGGACACGGGATGCACCCACACCCACGAACATTTCCACAAACTCAGAACCCGAGATAGAAAAGAACGGTACGCCAGCTTCCCCTGCTACAGCCTTGGCCAGCAGGGTTTTACCGGTACCTGGAGGGCCTACCAGTAGAACACCCTTAGGAATTTTGGCACCAACGGCTGTAAACCGATCGGCGTTTTTCAAAAAGTCGACAACCTCAGTCAATTCCAGCTTGGCCTGGTCAATACCAGCGACATCCCCAAAGGTAACCTGGGTCTGGGGCTCCATCTGGACACGGGCCTTGGACTTACCAAAGTTCATGGCCTGACTGCCTGGACCATTTTGAGCCCGTCGCAGCACAAAGAATAGGACCACCAGCAGCAATACGGGAATCAGCAGCGTGCTCAGCACCTGAAGTAGACGATTCTCTTCGGCCTGGCGCTGGACTTCAATATCGACCGAATTCTCAGTCAGGATATCGACAAGTCCAGGATCGCTGGGCAGGTTGACCATGATCCGGCGCTCTTCACCGGTCGGATCTGGAAAACGCGCCTGGGTACGGTCGGCGCTAATGTAAACCTTTTCAATGGAGCCCCGCTCTACTTCATTGACAAAGCGGCTGTATCGCCATGCTTCAGTTTCAATACGAGGTTGTTCAAAAAATGCGGTAGCCAGTGCGATGACGACAACCACTAATAGTACGTAGAGTCCTGCGTTTCTCCAGCGCTTATTCACAGGGAGTAAGCCTCCTAAAGTTCTTGATTATTGGCAATTTCAGCGAGCTTGCCTGGGCTGAGCTGATATTTGTTAACTTATGTTAACGCATTTCAGGATTCTGTATGGCGATCGCTCTCAGCAAATGGGCTCGCCATTGAGGGGCCGTCAAACATTTGTCTGAGGACGCTTAGACCTTCATGGACAGAACTATAGTTTAGTTTAATATTCTTAAGCAGAACTGTGTGGACTGGCATGATTTCGATGACACAGTTGCTATAGGCTAAGCATTCAAATTTTTCTACGATGGCTGGTGTCCACGGTGTGTCGCTAATTGCTTGGCCAGCCAAGCCGTTGAGCAGGCGGGCTCGGCTGATGCCTGGCAGGATCCCGGAGCATAGGGGGGGCGTCCACCAGTGCCCGGCGGCATATCCCCACAGGTTGCCAGTGCTAGTTTCTAGCCATTCTCCCGAGGGGGTGGTCAAGATGGCATCGCGGGCTCCGTGGGTTTTGGCAGCTTGCATAGCTAGCCAGCTAGGGAGATAGTTGCCTGTTTTGTGGCTAGGCAAACTGCGTTGGTACTGAGGGCCAGTTGCTACCCAGGCGGTGACGCCTGTGGTTTGTTGCTGTGACAAGTTAGGGGGGAGCGGGCGTCCGGTAATCAGCTCACGGCCATCGGCGAGGAGAGTTAGGCGCAAAACCGGATAGTGGGCCATCAGTGCCCGCACGCCAGCAGCCACGCAGGACCACAGGGGCTGGGGCCAGCCTAATGACTGCATCGATTGGGAGATGCGATCGCAATGCCGCTGCCAGTCAGTCAGGGGGTGCTCCAGACTGTTGTCATAGATCCGCAGTGTAGTAAATATGCTGGCCCCATAGGCCAAG